>CAIUMH010000128.1 GCA_903900235.1 uncultured Actinomycetes bacterium | reverse complement strand
GCGCTCGACGGCCTTGGGGAGACAACGGTTTGCGTTCCACCATGTCGTGAACTTCCGCATTACATCGACGTCGGAGCCGATGTCGCCGGTTGTGTATGCGCGGAGCGAGAGCCGGGAGCCGCGGAGGAACAAGTCGATGCTGAAGCCAACGGTGTCGTTGTGGCTGAAGCCCAACACGATCTTGTCCTCGGATTCGCGGTCGAACTTCAAGTCCAGTCCGCTGAGCGCATTCTCTACTTCGGTGATCTGCATGGTTGCCTGCCTTTCGGTCGGTGATTCCTGTCTCCATGCAGGTCTCCCGAGCGATGCCGTGTGACAGCTATCTGCAAGGCCAGGCCAGCGAGCTCCGCAGAAACCTGTCACACCGCACCTTCTCTGCCGGCTACCCCTCGAAAGACAACGAGCGTGAGCCACAGCGGCCACGAGAAGGGAAAGAACAACCATGAGCAAGACCCCACGGAGCCCCGAGAACTGGCCCCACGAACAGCGAGGGGAGATCAAGCCCCGCGATCAGAAGGAGGACACGGTCAAGGCCCTCGGTCGCCTGGCGATCCGAGGCCCGAAGAAGTGAGCGACGGGGCCGGGTCGTCTTCTCGCTCACGGCGAGGGACGGCCCGGCCCCACTGTGTCATCAGGAGTAGCACAGTGAATCCTTACCCCGACCCCAGAGCGAACACATCGGTGACCGAATGCCGAGCCCATCAGATGAGGCGCTGCATCGCTGCCTTGGACTTGGCAGAAGCAGTGAAACTCTTGACCCTGTCGGGGATTACCGGGTCAACCGTGTCATCAGACCATCACGCTCCCGATTCAACTGCCCCTTGGGGTGGCGCTCGTGGTTCAAAGTGGTGCGGTGTCGACCCAACGCAGAGCTCGCGCTCATGATGAACCAGCGAGCCGAGGACGCCGGTCTCCTAACGCACTTCACCTATCCCCAAGACACACCAACCAGCCACCGGAGTGGCACCCTCAGAGCGCGCATTCCGAGGATGTCCGGAGGCTGGTTCAGGTCAGCTGATGGTGATCACGATTGGACCCATCGGTCGATGAGGAGGTGGCGATCATGCTCCCGCTGTATGTAGTCATCGAAACGTCTGGCGAGCTCGGCACTCATCTGGCGGCGATCAATGACGGCCTTGATGCGCTGGTCCGCTCGCTTCAGACGGGACTGCTGAGGCTTTGGTTTCCATCTGACTTGTGAGGATTTCGGTCCTCACGGAAGGATGATGACCATGCCTGCCGCCTATCCAGAAGAGTTCCGGAGGGACGTCGTTCGAGTGGCCCGCAAGGGTGAGGCTCCACTCAGCCAGATCGCCAAGGACTTCGGCATCGCCGAGGGCACCCTGAGCAACTGGCTGAAGCGAGCCGACATCGATGACGGCGTCCGATCCGGCATTACCACCACCGAAGCCGCCGAGCTCCGGGAGGTGAAGAAACGCAACAAGCTCCTCGAGCAGGAGAACGAGATTCTCCGCCGGGCGGCGACCTACTTCGCCAAGCAGCTGCCCCCAAAATGAAGTACCCGCTGGTCCTCGACCTTGCCGCTGACGGGATCCCCGTCACGGTGACCTGCCGGGTGCTCGGATTCTCCACCCAGGCCTTCAACAAGTGGCGACGAAACCCGGTCAGCCAACGGGACTGGGATGACGCCCACCTGATGAACGCCGCCCTCGACGTCCATGCCGACGATCCGGCCTTCGGCTATCGCTTCATCGCCGACGATCTGAAAGATGCCGGCCATGTTGTCAGTGAGCGTCGGGTGTGGCGCATCTGCTCCGAGCAGGGCATCTGGTCGGTCTTCTCGAAGAAGCGGGGTCTCAACCGCAAGGCCGGGCCACCGGTCCACGACGACCTGGTGGAGCGTGACTTCACCGCATCTGCTCCCGACCAGCTCTGGCTGACCGACATCACCGAGCACCGGACGACCGAGGGCAAGCTCTACCTCTGTGCCATCAAGGACGTGTACTCCAACCGGATCGTCGGCTACTCCATCGCCAGTCGGATGAAGGCCTCCTTGGCCGTTGCCTCACTCCGGAACGCCATCCGACTCCGCCGACCGACTGGCACCGTCACTGTTCACTCGGACAGGGGGTCCCAGGGTGGAATCAAGTGGTCGTCGCAACACCTCGACTCTGGAGGTGACAGGTGGCGACCATGCGAGAGCGTCAGCGGGAGGTCCAGCTCTATAGAGGACACATTCCCTCGCCGGGGAGACCTGGAATTGCGTGGCGGGAGGACCGGGTCCGTTTCTGGGCGGCCATTGCTCGCGGCCTGAAGTCCGATGACGCTGGCGTGGAGGCGGGTGTCTCATCCCCCGTTGCCTACAGGTGGTTCCGTCACGCTGGTGGGGTGAACCCTTGCCTCCCTCCGACGGTGACCGGCCGCTACCTGTCGTTCGCAGAGCGTGAAGATATCGCCATCTGGCGAGCACAGGAGCTCGGTGTCCGTGAGATCGCCCGACGGTTGAACCGGAGCCCGTCGACGATCTCGCGCGAGTTGCGTCGCAACGCGTCGACGCGGACCTGGCGTCTCGACTACAAGGCCTCGACTGCGCAATGGCACGCCGAGCGTCGTGCCCGGAGGCCCAAGGTGGCCAAGTTGGCCACCAACGAGCTGCTGCGCGACTACGTCCAGGAGCGATTGTCGGGCGTGCAGCGAACCCCCGACGGCCGACTCATCGGTCCTCCTGGCCCGAAG
>CAIUMH010000127.1 GCA_903900235.1 uncultured Actinomycetes bacterium | reverse complement strand
GCCTCGCGTATAGAGCGATCAGAGAGAACCATGCCCGACAGACGATAGTGTGTTCTTCTCATCGCGGGTGTAGCTCAATGGTAGAGCGCCAGCTTCCCAAGCTGGACACGCGGGTTCGATTCCCGTCACCCGCTCTCGGGGGTCCTAGCAAAATAAGCGGGGACCCCCTAGCAAAATAAAAGATGCAAGTCGGAGCTAGTGGCCCTCGCCCCACCGTCCATGCCTCCAGGGGCAGGAGAAGCCAGCCCTGGCGGTAGGCAGGTCAGTCGAGGCCTCAGGGCGCTCCGTCCTCGGTGGGTTCGGCATCGGAATGCCTCATCCGGCCTCACGGAGCCGGCGGTAGAGTCGCCCGGCGTAGATGTCTCGAAGCACGTAGCGATACTCCTCGTCGTCAAGGATGCGCTTGACGATCTCCTCGTTGTCGTCCGTACGGCCGAGGATGGTCGAGAGGAACAGTTTCTCGAAGACGAGGCTGAAGTTCTTGAAGTCGTCGTTGTTGCGAGCCTGGTTGACCACTTCGGGGTTCGCGGCCCAGGTCTCCTCGAACTGGTCGAAAAGCAGTTGGTCCCGCTCGTTTAGGTCGGTCCCGAATCGTTCGTTGAGAGCGTTGATGATCTCGGAGAGGTTCTCCTCGTCTGGATCGTGCTGGGGCCCCTTGCCCGAGAAGATGGCCTCGATGTCGCCCTCGCCCTCGGGCATGGCGATCGAACCCTCCGAGGTCTTCTCTGTGCGCAGGTGGGTGAGGCGCACCTCGGCGCTGATGTCGATGCCGCCCGCACCGCGAGGCAGGCGAGCCTCGAGGGCCTTGGCGTAGATGTGGTCGCGCTCCAAGGCCACATCGGTGAAGGTGACGATCTGGGCGATGAAGCCGTATAGAGAGACAAAGCGCCCCAGGATGCCCCGGAACTCGTCCTGCTCCTCTGAGGCTTCCAGTGCTTCGTAGCGGGCTAGGGCCGGGTCGAGCTTTGCGTAGACCGCGGCGTGGCTGACTGGCCCCCGGCCCTTGAGGATCGCGTCGACGGCTGGAACGATCTCGTCCTCGTGGATGACGGGGGACGCCATCAGGGCGCGGTGCGAGTCCCAGAGCAGGTTGGGGTCGGTGGGGATCGCCTCTGTCCGTTCGCACCACTGAGCGAAGGCCTTCTCGATGTCATCGGTCTCATTGCGGAAGTCCAGGACGAAGGTGTCTGCCTTGCCCTCGGCCGTCCGGTTGATCCGGGACAGCGTCTGGACTGCGTTCAGGCCGGAAAGCACTTTGTCCACGTACATGGTGTGGAGCAGAGGCTGGTCGAAGCCGGTCTGGAACTTCTCGGCGACGATGAGCACCTGGTAGTCGTCGGTGTCGAAGCGCTCGGCGGTCTCGGACTCGGGGAAGCCGTTGAGCATCGCCTCGGTGTAGGTGATCGTCTCGTCGATCACCTTGCCCGAGAAAGCGACGAGGGCCTTCATGTCCGTGTAGTTGTGCTCGGAGATGTAGCGGTTGATGGCCTCCCGGTAGCGCACGGCATGGAGCCGCGACGAGGTCACCACCATCGCCTTGGCCCGCCCTCCAATCTTGGCGGCGGTGTGGCGGCGGAAGTGCTCGACGATGATCTCGGCCTTCTGGGCGAGGTTCGTCGGATGGAGTGAGACGAAGCGCGCGATCGCGGACTTGGCCTTGGACTTGTCATGGCGGGGGTCGTCGGTGACGGCCTTCTCGATCTTCCACAGCGTCTTGTAGGTCGTGTAGTTGGCAAGCACGTCGAGGATGAACTTCTCGTCGATCGCCTGGCGCATCGAGTAGAGATGGAAGGGGACGTCGCGGGCCTCCTCCCCCTGGCCAACCCGGGTCCCAAACAACTCAAGGGTCTTGGCCTTCGGGGTGGCAGTGAAGGCGAAGAATGAGAGGTTCTCTTGGCGGCCACGGCCGGCCACCGAGACGAGTTGGTCTTCGCCGTCTCCCCGTGCTGCCTCGTCAGCCGCATCTTCGGCCTCAGCAGCCTCGAGTACGGCGTCGTCGCCGGACCCGGCAGAGAGCGCCGCACGGAGGTCTTTCGCCGAGGTACCGGTCTGCGAGGAGTGGGCCTCGTCGGCCACCACGGCGTAGCGGCGGCCCTTCATCTCGCCGAGCTTGCCGAGGACGAATGGGAACTTCTGGAGGGTAGTGATGATGATCTTCGCCTGCTCGCCAGAGAGCGCGTCCGCGAGTTGGTCGGAGTTCTTGTCGATCTTCACGACTACGCCCTTGGCGTGCTCGAACTGGTAGATCGTGTCCTGAAGCTGACGGTCGAGCACCCGTCGGTCGGTGATGACGATCACTTTGTCGAAGACCTTGGTGTCCCCTACGTCATGCAGATTGGCCAGTCGGTGGCAGAGCCAGGCGATGGTATTGGACTTGCCGGATCCCGCCGAGTGCTGGACGAGGTAGTTGGACCCCGCTCCGTTTGCCCGGGCGTGGGCCTCGAGCTTGCGCACCGCGTCCCACTGGTGGAAGCGGGGGAAGATCGTGACTGTCCCCTTGGCCTTGGCGGCCTTCGAGCCCTTCTCGGGGACCTCGACGTGGATGAACCGGGCCAGAAGGTCTAGCCAGGCGTCCCGCTGCCAGACCTGCTCCCACAGATAGGCAGTGCGATGTCCCTCGCTCGACGGCGGGTTGCCCGCTCGCCCGGCCTGGCCGGCCCCACCGGTGCCCTGGTTGAAGGGGAGGAAGCGGGTGCCTTCCCCCGCGAGTTTGGTGGTCATCTCCACGAAGTCGGGGTCGACGGCAAAGTGGACCAGCGCTCGGCGGGCGAGGGAGACGTTGGCCGAATCACGGTCCTGGCGGTACTGAACCCTGGCGTTGGCGATGGACTGGCCCGTCAGCGGGTTCTTCAACTCGGCCGTGGCGGTCAGTAGGCCGTTCACGAGCAGAGCGAGGTCGATGTCCTTCTCGGAGCCCGGCTCGTAGTTGAATTGCCTCGTGACCGTGACCCGGTTGGTGGCGTAGAGCTCTTCGAGCTCAGGGGTGAGGCCATGGGCCGGACGGAAGTAGGCGAGGCGCAACGCGACCCCGTAGTCACCCACCCCGTGACGCAGCACGTCGACCGTGCCCCGGGCATCGAGCTCTGCGGCGAGGCGCTTGGCGAAGCCGGTGCGCGCCGCGGCCTGGTCACCTCCGTAGCCTCGCTCGACGAGCTGGCCCCAGGCCGTGAGTTGGGTGGCCTCGAGGAAGGCGAAGAGTTCGACGGGGTCGATGCCGAGTTCCCGGTCGTAGTTAGCCGGAGACGAAGCGACGTAGCCACCGGCTTCCACCAGCCAGTACTCGATGGCATCTTCGAAGGCGAGTTCGGTCGGCTTCACGCTGCGACTCCGGGGATGGGGAGGTCGCCGGTGACGGCGGCGGTGATGATGGCTTGGCGGTGCTCGATGAGGAGGTCGATTTGGCGACCGAGCTTCTCAACGAGGTGGGTGGCCTGTCGTCGCGTCCTCGTTGCTTCTTCAACGAGTGAGTCCTGGACTGCCCTGGGGGGAACGACCACGGGAACGTCCCTGATCCCGCCTTCAAGATGGGGATGCAACGCACCCGTAGCTCGCTTCAACAGCGAGTGGTAACCGAAGGGAGTTCGCAGGTATTCGCCGAGGTAGGAGCCACTGACGATCTCCGATCGGACCCGGGCGATCTGCAACGCGTGACAACTCGCTTCGCCGAAGTCTGGTGGAACAACCGCGACCTGACCGATGTCGCCAGTCTGCACGATGAGGACATCTTCTGGCCGCAAGTGAACCCTTGGTCTGGCGTCGTGCCACGCCTTGTCCACGAAGAACGGACGACGCTCGAAGTCGATCGCCCCGTTCTTGATGT
>CAIUMH010000126.1 GCA_903900235.1 uncultured Actinomycetes bacterium | reverse complement strand
GCCTTCTTGATCTCGTCGACCACGACGGCATCCGCGTTGCGCAGGATCTCAGCTCGCTCTCGGGTGACCTCGCCCACGATCCGCACTGCCAAGCCCGGTCCGGGGAAAGGCTGGCGCCAGACGATGTGCTCGGGCAGGCCGAGCTCCTCACCCACGGCGCGGACCTCGTCCTTGAACAGGGCCCGCAACGGCTCGCAGAGCTCGAAGTCAAGGTCTTCGGGCAGACCACCCACATTGTGGTGGCTCTTGATGTTCGCCGCATGGCCTGAACCCGACTCGATGACGTCCGGATAGAGCGTGCCCTGGACAAGGTATTTCGGTCCCTCGTCGCCGGTGCCGGCGCCGAGGTCACGAGCGACCTCCTCGAAGATGCGAATGAACAGCTCGCCGATGATCTTGCGCTTGCGCTCCGGGTCCGTCACCCCGGCCAGGGCGTCGAAGAACCGGTCGGCGGCCTGGACGTGGATCAGGTCGATGTGGAACTGGTTGAGGAAGGTCTCCTCGACCTGGGCGCCCTCGTCAGAGCGCATCAGGCCCGTATCCACGAAGACGCAGGTCAGCTGGTCTCCGATGGCCTTGTGCACCAAGGCGGCAGCCACCGCCGAGTCGACCCCGCCCGAGAGGGCGCAGAGGACCTTGGCGTCGCCCACCTGGGCTTGGACCTTGGCGACCTCCTGCTCGATGATCGAGACATTGGTCCACGTCGGCGCAAGGCCGGCGAGCTCGTGGAGGAAGGTCGAGATGAGCTCTTGACCCCGGTCGGTGTGAGCCACCTCCGGGTGGAACTGCACGCCAAAGATGCGACGGTCCTCGTCGGAGAAGGCGGCGACGGGCGCCTCCGGGGTCGAGGCCAAGGCCACCGAGCCGGTCGGGCCGGCCGTGATGGCGTCGCCATGGCTCATCCACACGGTGACCTCATCGGGCCACGACGTGAGCAGGTGGTCGGCTGCCGAGACAGCCAACGTGGTGCGGCCGTACTCGCCTCGACCGGTGGCCTCGACGGTGCCGCCGAGGTCGCGGGCGAGCAGCTGGGCTCCGTAGCAGATGCCCAGGATCGGGATCCCGAGGTCGTAGATGGCCGTGTCAATCGAAGGCGAGCCCGGCTCGTAGACCGAAGCCGGCCCTCCCGACAAGATGATGGCTCCCGGCGCCTTGGCTGAGACCTCGGCCGCCGTGATCGAACTGGGAACGATCTCTGAGTAGACGTGCGCCTCACGGACGCGCCGAGCAATCAGCTGCGCATACTGCGCCCCGAGGTCGACGACGAGGACCGGGTGCTCGGTGTTGCTCACCGACCCATGCCAACGCCCTGCGAGCGCTGGAGATCCTTCCCCTCGGTCTGAAGCGACGGGGCCACCAGGACCTCGGCCTTCTGGAACTCCTTCACGGTCTCGAAGCCACAGGTGGCCATCGAGGTGCGCAGTGCACCGAAGAGGTTCATCCGACCATCGTTCTGGTGGGCCGGGCCGAGGAGGATCTCCTCAAGCGAACCGCGGATCTGAGT
>CAIUMH010000125.1 GCA_903900235.1 uncultured Actinomycetes bacterium | reverse complement strand
GAGTGCTCGTGACCGCTCGACGCTTCGAGGAGCTTGGGGTGGTGGCCGGCGACGCTGATCATGTGGCGTCCTTGGAGCAGGTGGACTCCCTGCCGGCCTCCTCGTCGGCACCAGAGATGGCGGACCCTGATCCACTCGTCACGTGATCTCGGCAGATCCGAGGTGGCCTGAGTTCGACGGAGGTACTCAGCCTGCGGGGTCGGTGAGGGGCGCCTGCAGTGACCTTGCCGAGAATACGCCTCCCCGGATGCCCTGAACGCCCGTCACCGGGTCCAACGAGTCGGCTTTGGTAGGCTTCCGGGACGGTCCAGCAAGGCTGTGCGGACCCGTTGGACGAAACATGAGGACATCGTGAAGGTTCTGGTACTGGGCGGAGATGGGTTTTGCGGGTGGCCGACTGCGCTCCACCTTTCAGCGCAGGGCCACGAGGTCACGATCGTGGACAACCTCGCACGACGATGCATCGATGTCGAGCTCGAGGTGGACTCCCTCACCCCAATTAGTCCCATGGGTGTCCGGATCGAAGTGTGGAAAGAACTGACGGGTCGAGACATTGGCTTCATCAATCTCGACTTGGCTCAAGAGTACGACCGCCTCGTCGATGTCCTGCTCAACGAGCGTCCTGATGCCGTCGTGCACTTCGCCGAGCAGCGGGCGGCCCCGTATTCGATGCGGAGTCCCAAGGCGAAGCGCTACACGGTGGACAACAACGTCAATGGCACTCACAATCTGCTGTGCGCCATCGTCCAGACTGGTCTCGACATCTCGGTGGTCCACCTCGGCACCATGGGGGTCTACGGCTACGGCTGGTCCGGCACCGCACCGATCCCTGAGGGCTATCTGACGGTCAAGGTTCCGACTCCCGACGGCGACCTCGACCGTGAGATCCTGCACCCGGCCAATCCTGGCTCGGTGTATCACATGACCAAGACGCTCGATCAGTTGCTCTTCGCCTTCTACGCCAAGAACGACGGACTGCGGAACACCGCACGCCATCACGGCATTGTCTGGGGCACTCAGACCCCGCAGACGGCCCTCGACGAGCGGTTGATCAACCGCTTCGACTACGACGGCGACTACGGCACGGTACTGAACCGGTTCTTGATGCAAGCGGCCATCGGACACCCGCTGACTGTCCACGGCACCGGAGGTCAGACCCGAGCCTTCATTCACATCCGCGACACCGTTCGCTGCGTGGAGATAGCGCTGAACAACCCTCCCAAGCGTGGCGATCAGCCAAGTGTCTTCAACCAGGTGACTGAGACCTATCGGGTCCGCGACCTCGCCGAGTTGATCTCGCAAAAGACTGGTGTCGAGGTTGCCAACCTGCCGAATCCCCGCAAGGAGGCGGCGGAGAACGATCTGATCGTGACCCGTGACCGCTTTTTGGCCCTGGGTCTTGAGCCGACGACCCTGTCAGAGGGTCTGCTCGAAGAGGTGCGTGACATCTCCTCGAAGTATGCGCACCGGGCCGATACGAGCAAGATCATCGCTCGCTCGGTGTGGAATGCCGGCATGGAGACCTCACCCGACCTGATGCGCTGATCGTCGTCGACCTGCGGGACGCCGAGAGCCGTCAGGTAGCGTGACGGCTGTGATGGCACGGCGCAGCCGGAGACGGTCGACCCGCTCGACGGTGGGGATCGTCCTCGGCCTCGTTGGCGTCCTCGCCCTTGGTGGCCTGGCCGTCAACGGTGTCGTCTCTGCAGCCAGCGATTCGCCGAGCTATGTCGAGCTGATCAACCGATCCTTCGTAGCTCAGGCCAATGTGGTGGTGTCGCGTCAGCAAGGGCAGTCCACTGAGCTCACCAGGGTGCTGCGCCGAGCTCCCGGGATGTCACGTCGCGAGCTGAGTGCGTCGCTCGACGCCCTGATGGTGGCAACGGATGCGGATGCCACTGCGGCTGACAACTCGTTGCCTCCCAATCCGACTGACAACCTCGGTCAGCGTTTCGTGCAAGTGATCCGTGAGCGCTCGCTCGCCGTCCATGTGCTCGGCCTCACCATCGAGCGGCTGCTCGGTATCGCCGTGACACGACCGGGAGCCACGACACCGCAGGTGCGACCATTGCTCACCACGTCGGTGGCGACTGCTCGACTCAGCGGCGCTGGTGCGGCGCTGGTGGCAGCGGATCAGGCAGTCGGGCCCCTGCGAGCCGCCTTCGCACGCGCGCCCGGGCACTCATTGCTCCACCACTCGGTCTTCGTGGCCGATCGATCATCGATGAGTGCGTCGGCGATGTCGGCCCTGGTCGCCGATCTTGAGTCGTCCTCAACCCTCGCCATCGTCCACCAGCTCGAGCTGACCTCAGTGGCGTTGCGACCCTCGGCGCTGCCCACCTCGACGTCCACCACCACAAACCTCCCGCCGACCACGTCACTGCTGGTCACCGCTCTGCTCCACGATGCCGGGACAGTGACTGAGCCTGGCATCGTGGTCACTGCCACCTTGACCCCGGTCACCGGAGGTCGACCGTCCTCAGTGCGCTCGGTTGGGACGATCCAGCCCGGTGGCTCACTCTCGCTTCTCCTTCCGAGAATGCCCCTGACCCCTGGGACCACGATGACCTTGACGATCACGGTTGGCACCCCCCCAGGCCAGGCGGATGCGACCGGATTGACCAAGACCCTGACCCTTGTGGTGGCGCCGGCCACGCCAAACTTCGGCTGAGGCCGAGCCTAGGGAACGGGCTCCTCGCTGCATCTCCTAACATGGAGGTAACGCCGCACCCAGACAAAGAGGAGTTTCGGACGTGCCCGAGAGCATCACCATCACGGATAATCGGACGGGGGAGAGCCGAGAGATCCCGATCCTCAACGGTGGTGTCGCCGCAAGCGACTTCTCGAAGCTGCTTCCAGGGGTGTGGTTCTACGATCCGGCCTTCATGTCCACCGCCGCCTGCGAGTCATCGATCACGTACCTCGACGGTGAAGCCGGAGTGCTTCGTTACCGGGGATATCCGATCGAGCAGCTGGCCGAGAACTCCTCCTATCTTGAGGTCGCGTACCTGCTTCTCAACGGAGAGCTGCCGACCGCCGAGCAGTACACCGAGTGGTCGCACGAGATCACGTATCACACCTTCATCCACGAGAACGTGCGCAAGAGGTTCCTCGAAGGCTTCCATTACGACGCTCATCCGATGGGGATGATGGTCTCCGCCGTCGCCGCTCTGAGCACCTTCTACCTTGACGCCAAGGACATCTTCGACCCCGCCGTCCTGCACAAGCAGATCGTCCGACTGATCGCCAAGATGCCGACCCTCGCAGCGGCCGCACACCGGTTCAGCGTTGGGATGCCATTCGTCTACCCGGACAACAACCTCGACTTCAGCGCAAACTTCCTGTCGATGATGTGGAAGGTGGCCGAGCCCCGATTTGAGCCCGATCCCATCTTGGTCAAGGCGCTCGATGTGCTGTTCATCCTCCACGCCGACCACGAGCAAAACTGCGGAACCACCTCGATGCGGACGGTGGCGTCGAGCCACGCTGATCCCTATTCCGCCACTGCCGCCGCCGCTGCTGCCCTGTATGGACCTCGCCACGGGGGGGCCAATGAGGCCGTCATCAAGATGCTCAACGAGATCGGATCGATTGACAACGTCGAGGCGTACATCCAGACGGTCAAGGAGGGCAAGCGGGTCCTGCAGGGCTTCGGTCATCGGGTCTACAAGAGCTACGACCCCCGGGCCACGATCATCAAGCAGACCGCTGACAAGGTATTCAGCGTCACGGGCAAGAACCCGCTGCTCGACATCGCCCTCAAGCTTGAGGAGATCGCGCTCAGCGATGATTACTTCATCAGCCGTCGGCTCTATCCGAATGTGGACTTCTACTCGGGTCTGATCTACCAGGCGATGGGCTTCCCGCTCGAGATGTTCACGGTGCTGTTCGCCATCCCGAGGACGGCGGGCTGGTTGGCTCACTTCAAGGAGCTGCTCGAGCAGGATCTGAAGATCACTCGGCCACGCCAGCTCTACATCGGTGCCGACGAGCGCAACTACGTCCCGATCTCAGCCCGGTAGGGGAGGGACGTCAGGTCCTCGCTAGAGGACCCGAGTCAGACCCTCTTGGACCATCGAGACGCAGAGGCGTCCCGACTCGTCATAGAGGAATCCTCGTGCGAGGCCCCGTGCGCCGCTGGCGATCGGGGAATCGGTGTCGTAGAGCAACCAGTTGTCGGCTCGAAAGTCTCGGTGGAACCACATGCAGTGGTCAAGGCTGGCGCCCATGAAGTCCGGGTCATCCCAGCGGATGGCATGGGGGGCCAGGATCGTGTCGAACAGACTCATGTCGCTGGCATAGGTGGCGACGCAGGCGTGGAGCAGGGGATCGTCCGGGAGCTCGCCATCGGCCTTGATCCACAGCTGTTGGATGGGCTCGCGTCCTTCGGTGATCTTCCAGGGCAGGTCCCCGATGAACCGCTGATCGATGGGGTGAGGGCGCTCGAACCATTCGGCGAGTTCGTCGCGCCAGGGGGCGAGGCGCTCGGGGAGGGTTGCGAGGGTGTCGGCGGCTGGGACCTCGGGCATCGTGAACTGGTGCTCGATGCCGCGCTCGGCGGTGTGGAAGGAGCACGACATATTGAAGATGGCTCGTCCATGCTGAATGGCAACCACTCGCCGGGTGGTGAACGAGCGTCCGTCACGAATCCGGTCGACCTCATAGAGGATCGGTACCGTTGGGTCTCCGGGCCGAAGGAAGTAGGAGTGGAGCGAGTGGACGGCTCCGACCTCGACGGTCCGGCCAGCAGCCATCAGCGCTTGGCTGGCGACTTGGCCGCCGAAGACCCGTTGGCGCTCCTCATCGGGCTGGATTCCCCGAAAGATGTTGACCTCAATGGCCTCGAGGTCGAGGAGGTTGACGAGGAAGTCCAAAGAGTCGCTCACCTGTCCATTGTCGCACCCTTCGAGACCCGTCGCGCCACCTCGACTTGACGTACATTGGCGCCATGTCTGAAACCTCTTCCGCCTCACAACTCCTGACCTTCCCCACTGGTTTCCTGTGGGGCACGGCGACGGCCTCGCATCAGATCGAGGGAGGGAACTGGAACAACGACTGGTGGGCATTCGAGCACCAGGAGGGGACGATTGTGGCTGAGCCCTCGGGCGATGCATGCGACTCGTGGAACCGCTGGCGCGAGGACCTTGACCTGGTGGCTGACATGGGGCTCAACGCGTATCGGTTCAGCCTCGAGTGGAGCCGAATCGAGCCGGAGCCAGGCTTGTTCTCAATGGCAGCTCTCGATCACTACAAAGAGATCTGCGTCACAGCGCGTGACCTCGGGATCCTCCCGGTGGTCACCTTCCACCACTTCAGCTCGCCTCGCTGGCTGGCTGAGCGAGGGGGCTTCGAGTGGTCGGAGACCCCGGAGCGCATGGCGGCCTATGTGGCCAAGGCGGCAGAGCATCTCGGAGACGAGATCGGAATGGCCTGCACGATCAACGAACCCAACATCGTCACGATGATGGGGTACGTCCTCGGTGCCTTTCCTCCCGGGGTGTCGCTCGACCTCGACCGCTTCGCGGCGGCCAATCAGACCATGATCGCTGCACACCGCCGCTCGGTCGAGGCGCTGCGCGCCGCACCGGGGACCTACCCGGTCGGCCTCACCCTCTCGATGGCCGACATGGTGGCGAGCGAGGGTGGCGAGCAGCACCTGGCCGAGTTCCGGGAGTCGATGGAGGACGTGTTCCTGCGAGCCACGGGCGGTGACGACTTTATTGGCGTGCAGTGCTACACGCGCATGAGCTTCGACGAGAACGGTTTCGCCGCCCCGCCGAAGGGGACGCGTTCGACCCCCATGGGGTATGAGTGGTGGCCGGAATGCACCGGTGCCACCGCCCGTCGGGCGGCGGAGCTCACTGGCCTGCCGGTCGTCCTTACGGAGAACGGAGTCTCGACGACCGATGACAAGGAGCGGATCGAGTACGTGACGGCAGCATTGGCATCGGTGCACGAGGCTCTGCGCGACGGAGTGGACATCCGGGGCTATGTCCTGTGGAGCCTCCTCGACAACTTCGAGTGGGCCTTCGGCTACGAGCAGCACTTCGGGCTCGTGGCCTGCGATCGGACCACCTTCGCTCGAACCCCCAAGGGATCAGCGGAGTTCTACGCCTCGGTGGCGAAGGCTGGATCACTCCGGATCTGAGCGTTACGCAGGGGATCCTCGGCTTGGCCGATCGCCCTGTTGCTCAGCGCCTAGCATCACTTCGATGGTCGAACTCGTGCACAGGATCCAAGAGTGGTCGAAGTCGCACGAGGGCAAGAAGTTGATCCGCTTCACCGCGGTGTCGGTCATCTCTACCGGGGTCTCCTTCGTGACCCTGTTCCTCGTCTTCGGCGTCTTCAAGGTCTGGACCCAGGTTCCCTCCACCATCTTCGCCAATGCGGTGGCGACGATCCCTTCGTACAACCTCAACCGGAAGTGGGCATGGGGCAAGGGTGGGCGCAGTCACCTGATGAAGGAGATCCTCCCCTTCTGGTCGATGTCGGCCGTGGGCATAGCGGTCTCCGTGGTCGGGGCACAGGCGGCTCGCCATGTCAGCGTCAAACACCATCTGCCGCACCTTGAGCAGACCATCATCGTTCTGGCGGCGAACGTGTTGTCATTCGCCATCTTCTGGGTGCTCAAGCTGCTGCTGTTCAACCGCCTCTTCCACGTGAACGAGATGGAGGAGTTCGATGAGCACCTCGAGCTCGAGGAGCACGAGCTACCCCGCCACTGAGATTTGCTGGTCGTCGCCCGGCCAGGGCGACATATCAGTCTCGGAAGTTATTGAACTGCAGGGGGACGCCGAGGTCGGCCTCCTTGCAGGCCGTGATCACGGCCTGCAAGTCGTCGCGCTTCTTGCCCGTCACCCGGACCTGCTCGCCTTGGATCTGCGACGAGACGCCCTTGACGTTGAGGTCCTTGATGAGCTTGTTGATCTTCTTGCCCACGTCCTGACTGATGCCGGCCTTGAGGATGACCTTCTGTCGAGCAGTGCCCTTTGAAGCCTCTTCGATCCCCTTGGGCTCGATGGACTTGAGCGAGATGTCCCTTCGGACCAACTTCTCTTCCAGCACTTGATAGAGGGCCCGAATCCGATCCTCGGTCGATGAGGCGAGCGTCAGCTCGCCGTCTCCGATCTCGATGCTCGAGTCGGTGTTCTTGAAGTCGAACCTGGTCGTGGCCTCGCGGTTGGCCTGGTCGACGGCATTGCGGATCTCCTGGAGATCAACTTCTGAGACGATGTCGAAGGAGGGCATGCGCTGAATCGTATCGGTCCAGCTCCGCTCTATGCGGATGGACGGCTGCGGCACCTCGGCTAACATCATCGACGGATCGGTGCCCGAGTGGCCAAAGGGATCTGGCTGTAAACCAGACGGCTCAGCCTACGGGGGTTCGAATCCCTCCCGGTCCACCAAGAACATGTTTCAAAACATGGCGGAGAATGCGAACCCCTGTGAACTTCGTTCACAGGGGTTGTCGCATCCTCGGGCTGGAGACGGGATCCGCATCTCCAGCGGTGGGTCGGCTTCCCACCCGGATATTCCAGCGTGCCATCGCTGATCCGAAGTGACGACGCCCAACGGGCATCAGGAAGACGCCGCAGGCTCGTTGGTAGCCTTGAAGGATGTCGAGAGCACGTTTGTTCCTTGGAGTGGCGTTCCTCATCGGCATCCCCGCCGTGTTGATCTGGACTCGAGCGTGGACGGATCTGGCAATCGCTGGGGGGATCATTGCGGCGCTGCTGGCCTTGGTGCTGCTCCGAAAGCGGGCCAACCCGAACCTCGATAAGGAATACCGGTCCAAGGCCCAGGCGGTGGTCGGCGATGCCACGCCAGTGATCGCAGCCTCGCTCATGGCACCCCAGGACAAGAGCGGCAAACTGATCTGGTCGATGTTCAAGGGATCGCTTGCGGGGGAGATCGTCGGAGGATTGACCGGGGCCACGGTCGATCAGATTTCCGTCGGAGCTGACATCGGGGGCACTATCGGCATGCTCCGGGGGATGCATGCGGCTCGACGTGAGAATGCAGAAGAGCAGGGGCTGGTGCCGGTGGTCCTGGTGGCGGTAACAGAGACGACCATCGAGATCCTTGACTGGCCTCGGCCGGACCAGACCGCCTATGTGGCGATCTCCGAGACCTCGATCGAACCAACCCGGGTGCTCAAGACCTTGGACCGAGCGACGACGCTGGCCAAACGAACGTCGCAGGGCTACAGGGCGTCGTTGTATCTGGCCAACACCGTCACCGGTGAGTCGATCGCCTTGCAGGCCGGCACCAATCCGGCAACGGCCGATGCAAAGCCGACGAAGGCGCTGCTGGCGGTGTTGGGGGTCTGATGCTCGGAGACCAGTCCGGGGGCGGTGATCACCCCGGCATGGAATGGATCTTCTTGGCGACGAAGGTCCTGAGGTCAGCCACGCTTCGAGCATGAGCCCCGCGGCTTGTTTCGCCCAGTCCTCGATCTCGGTCTGGGCGACGTGCGGCGCCTCGGGCTAGCGGTCTCGGTCCCTCAGGACTCCCTCGGTGCGTCCTTCGATCAGGCCGAGCGCGTCGACCAGGGCGCCGGGATCGGATGCGGTGGTGATCATCGCCCGATGGCGAGGATCTATGAATCCGGCATCGACGGCATTGTCAAGGAAATGGAGCAGGGGAGCGAAGTAGCCCGCTACATCGAGGATTCCGCATGGGGTGGCATGGATGCCGAGTTGGGTCCAGGTCACTGCCTCGAAGAACTCGTCGAGCGTGCCGAATCCGCCGGGGAGCATGATGACGGCGTCGGAGAGGTCAGCCATCGTTGCCTTGCGCTCGTGCATCGTGGCGACGACCTCGAGACGACCGAGGTGGTCATGGGCCACCTCGCGCTCGGCGAGCGCTTCGGTGATCACTCCGATGACTTCACCGCCGACTTGAAGAGCAGCGTCGGCCACCACACCCATCAGGCCTACGTGCCCGCCGCCATAGACGAGGCGAATCCTCTGCTGGCCAAGGTGGCGGCCGAGTTTGGAAGCCGCGGCGGTGAACGCAGGGTCAGCGCCGGGGCTCGATCCGCAGTACACGGCGATGGAGTGAAGCTCAACGGGGGGCATGGGTGTCGAAGGTATCGGAGGGGAACGTCCCTTGGTCGACTTTCCTCTGCAATCTCGCGTCGTTTACGTTACAATGGCGTTACGAACCGCCGCAGATCCTGTCTGTCAGCGGATTGTGACACCCATGGACGAGACCCTTTCCCACACTCCTAGCCTCCGAGGACGTGTCCTCGCGGTGGCCGAGTCGACCTCATCTCGGGTCCATTGGGTGATCGATGCAGCCGAAGCCTTCGTCCACCGTGTCCGACCAGAGCCGACTGAGACTCCGGAACTTGCGGACCCGTCTGATTGGCGCTGGCTGAGGCGACCAGCGCTGCTTGGCTTCTTGGCGTTGGCGGCGATCGCCATCGGAGGATCCTTCTCGAACTCACCCTTCAAGCTCGAGATGCCCGGGACGTGGCCCTTCGGTGTTCCGACCGCCACCACCTCCGCTACCGATCCGGGCAACGAGACGCTGCTCATGTTGGGTCTCCTGCTGGTCTACGGCGGTCTCGTGCTCCTGCTCCGAGTCTGGCTGCAGCTGGCCAAGGCGCTCCGCAGCCGCCCGGGGGTCCCGATCAAGTTCCTTGTCGCCGTGTTGGCCCTCTGGCTCATCCCCATGCTCTTGGCCGCACCGATGTTCAGTCGAGATGTCTTCAGCTATGCCGCCCAGGGTGAGATGGTGAGCCATCACATCAATCCCTACGTCTATGGACCCTTCACCCTCGGGGCTGGCCCCTATGTCAATCCTGTGGACTCCCTCTGGGGCAACACCCCAGCACCGTATGGGCCGCTGTTCTTGATGCTCGACGGCTTCATCGCCTCCATAACCTTCCATTCCGCCACTGCTTCGGTGATGGCGCTTCGGCTGCTCGAGCTCGGGGCGGTAGCGATCCTGGCCTTCTGCATTCCGAAACTGGCACGCACAGCTGGCCGCGATCCCGGCCAGGCCTTCACGCTCGCCGTGCTGAACCCCCTGGTCCTCATCACCTTGGTCAACAGTGCCCACAACGATGCGCTCATGGCCGCGATGCTCGTCGCCGGCATCACCGCCTCGCGTCTCAAGCATCCCGTGTGGGGGATCGTTCTGTGCGCCATGGCTGCCGCCGTCAAGGCGCCGGCGGCATTAGGGATCCTCTACATCGCATGGGACTGGCTCGGTCCGCAGGTCTCACTCCGACAACGGCTTCGGCCTCTCGCGTTGGCCGGAATCCTCTCGGCCGGCGTGCTCGCCGTGTTCACCATGCTCAGTGGGCTCGGCCTCGGCTGGGTCAAGAACCTCGCCACGCCGGGAACGGTGCGAAGTTGGGCGGCTCCGGCGACGGCGTTGGGTATGGCGTCGACCGGCCTTGCCCATGCGCTCGGCTGGATGGTCGATCAGGCATCGATTCTCTCGGTGACGAGGTCGATTGGGCTGCTGGTGGCGGTTGCCGCTGGCATCTGGCTGCTGAAAGAGTCTGATCGGATCGGGCAGCTCACGGCCCTTGGTCTGACGCTGCTGCTGTTCGTCATTCTTGGTCCTGTGGTCCAGCCGTGGTATCTCACCTGGGGGCTCGTGCTGTTGGCGCCGGTTGCCGAGGGGAGAGTCCGCAGCCTCTTCATCGTGCTCACCGTGTCGGCACCGTTCATCGGGCTTCCTGGTGGACGAACGATGCTGGTCCAGTTGTTGCACGCTGACCCGCTGGTCATCGCCATCTCCCTCATCGCCCTCCTGGTGTTCGTCGTCGCCCCTCTGGGTCGTTGGACGCTGCTCGGTCGTCGCGAGAGCGTCCCAGCAGGTCTGCATCCGTTGGCAGCCGGGCTCGAGAGCTAGAGCAGGCGCTGGAGCTCAACCACGTCGAGCCAACGACCGTGCTTGCGGCCGACCTCTCGCTCGACACCGACTAGCTCGAACCCGCAGCGACGGTGCAGTTCGATGGAAGGGATGTTCTCTCCGACGATTCGGCCGATCACCGAGTGGAATCCAGCGCCGGCGGCCATAGTCATGAGGTCATCGAGCAAGAGTCGGCCGACCCCGAGACCACGGGCCGAACGGGCCACGTAGACGGAGTCCTCAACGGTGGTGGCATAGGCCGGACGGTTCCGATAGGGACCGAACGAGGCGAAGCCGACAACGCGCTCGTCGCGTGCACCAGGGTGTCCGGCACGAGGGTCCTCGTCGTCGATGGCCACGATGGCCCGATGGGCACCCTGGTGGCGAGCGATCCAATCCTCCTGTTCGCCCAGCGTCCGCTCAACGAGGTCAAAGGTCACCGTCGTCTCGATCACCTCAGGGTTGTAGATGGCCAGGAGGGCGGAGGCATCGGCTGGCTCGACGGGTCGGGTGCGCACGACTTTTAAGCGTAGCCAGCCCCTCGAAGGTCCCGGTGCGACGGGACCGGATGACGGCCCCTCCAGACCCGGCTATCATCGCGGAGCGGTCTTTCTCTGAAGGTCGAATACGCCCTTGTAGCTCAGTGGCAGAGCACCTCCATGGTAAGGAGGGGGTCGTGGGTTCAATCCCCACCGAGGGCTCGCGGCGGAGTAGCTCAGGTGG
>CAIUMH010000124.1 GCA_903900235.1 uncultured Actinomycetes bacterium | reverse complement strand
CGGATGACCACGCCCGAGGTGGAGATGAGCAGGAGTTCGTCGTCCAGCCCAGCCATGAAGGCTGCGACCACACGACCTCGCTTGGCGGTGAGCTTGATGCCGCGCACACCCTGGCCACCGCGAGCCTGTCGGTTGAAGCGCTCCACCTTGGTCCGCTTGCCGTAGCCAGCGTCGGTGACGATCAGGATGTCGGCCTCATCGCGGGCGATGTCGCACGACACGACTTCATCCTCGGGCTTGAGCCGTACCCCACGCACGCCGGCAGCGTCTCGACCCATGGATCGGACGTCTTGTTCGGAAAAGCGGATGGTCATGCCCGATGAGGTCACGATGAATACGTCGTCGTCACCGTGGGTCTCCACCACTCGCACTAGTTCGTCGCCGTCACGCAGGTTGATGGCGATGAAGCCCTCCCGGCGCGACTTGTCGTACTCGCTGAACGACGTCTTCTTGATCTGACCGTGCTTAGTGGCGAACACCAGGAAGTTGTCCGCAGGGAAGTCGCGGGTGCTGATGATGGCCTGGATGCTCTCGGTGGGGCTGAGCGGCAGCAGGTTGACGATGGCTGTCCCCCGAGCCGTGCGCTCCTTCATCGGGATCTCGAGGGCGCGCAGGCGGAACACCCGGCCTCGGTTGGAGAAGAGCAGAAGGTGGGCGTGCGCCGACGTGTGGACCACGTCGTCGATCAGGTCCTCCTCTTTCAGCTTCGCCCCTTGGACGCCTCGGCCACCTCGGGCCTGGGTGCGGAAGGCGTCGGCTGATACCGCCTTGACGTATCCGGCCCGACTCATGGTGACGACCAACTCCTCGTCGTCCACCAGGTCTTCCACGTTCATATCGCCCGGATCGTGGGTGATGATGGTCCGGCGCTCGTTGGCGAACTTCCCGCGGATCTCGGTCAGCTCACTGGCGATGACGCCGCGCAGCTTGGCCGGGTCAGCCAGGATCGACTCGAGCTCGGCGATCTCAGCCAGCAGCTTGGCCATCTCTTCTTCGAGGTTGGATCGACCGAGCCGAGTGAGCCGGGCAAGGGTCATGTCGAGGATGTGGTTGGCCTGCTCCTCGGAAAAGTCGAACGGAGTGGCCCGAAGGGCGGCGAGGGCAGCCGGGCGGTCGTCGGATCCACGGATGGTGGCGATGACCTGGTCGAGCATGTCGATGGCCTTCAGCAAGCCTTCGACGACGTGCGCACGCGACCTGGCCTTGGCCAGCAGGAACTCGGTCCGGCGGGTAACGACCTCGACCTGATGGGCCACGTAGTGGGTCAGCATCTGAGCCACATTGAGCGTGCGCGGCACGCCATCGACCAGAGCCAGCGCATTGACGCTGAAGGTGGTCTGCATCGGCGTCTGCTTGAACAGGTTGTTCAGGACCACGTTGGCGTTGGCATCGCGCTTGAGACGGATGACCAGGCGGGTCTTGCCACCCGACGAGTCGTCCTGGGCCTCGGCGATCCCGTCGAGATCACCCGAGCGGACCAGGTCCTCGATCTTCTTGGACACCGAGGCGATCGACGTCTGATACGGCATCTGGGTGATGATGATCCGAGTGGCTCCGTCGCGCCCCTCCTCGATGTCAGCCACCGCGCGCAATTTGATGGAGCCACGACCGGTGCGCAGGGCGTCCAAGATTCCTTGGCGGCCCAGGATGAGCGCGCCGGTCGGGAAGTCCGGGCCCTTGATGAACTCCATCAGGTCGTCCGGCGTGGCGTCCGGGTGCTCGAGCAGGTGGGTGGTGGCGTCGATGACCTCACCCAGGTTGTGCGG
>CAIUMH010000123.1 GCA_903900235.1 uncultured Actinomycetes bacterium | reverse complement strand
TGAGGAAGTAATGGGACAGAGTTCGAACCCTGGAGTTACGCCACACTGCCGTCGCACATGTGCTACAGATGTGCATGTCAGAAATTGCTTCTCGTGAACTTCGAAATAACACTCGGGGACTGCTGCAACGGGTTGCTGGTGGCGAAGACGTCGTCATTACGGTGGACGGTCAGCCCGTCGCAGCATTGCGATCGTTGAACCTGCGCCCTCGTTGGATGAATGGAGCCGAATTTGCGCGACGGTTGGCTCGTCACCAGGCCGACCCAGGGCTACGAGCGGAATTGCATGTCTTGTCGCCGGACATGACCGACGATCTCCCACTGTGACGCGAGGGCTCGCCGACACCTCGGTCTTTATCGCACGCGAGTCTGATCGACCGCTTCAAGCGTCACTTTTGCCAGATGAACTGGCGGTTTCGATTATCACCATCGGCGAGCTGCGTGCTGGCGTGCTGGCTGCTCACGACGTCACGACTCGTGACCAGCGTCTAGCGACACTGACAGCAGCTATGACACTCGATCCCATTGCTATTGATGACGACGTCGCAGCCCAGTGGGCGCGCCTCCGAGTGTTGCTTCGCGACTCAGGACAACGTATGCCGGTCAATGACTCGTGGATTGCTGCGACCGCAATGGCACTGCAAGTGCCCATCGTCACCCAGGACGACGACTACATCAAATTGGCGGAGCTGGCCGTTGTTCGTGTGTAACCCTGAATAGGCAAGGGGCCAAACCTTGGCATAGCTCAATCCTCTCAAGGGAATGAGCCTCCAGGAAACCCGGTGTGATCCAGTACTTCGTGGAGGTGGCCGCTTTGTCGTGGAACTCCACGAGTGGGCCGTTCCTGAGCCGTATGACGTCACAAGTTGGATGACTGAGTTGTCCGACCACATGGCTCTTGTCGGGTTGGTCGCTAGATCCACTCGCCGCCGTGTCCGTTACCGCTCCGGGCGGGGATTCGAAGTACTTGCCGAACGCATACAGCAATGACTGTTCGTGTCGTGTGGCGTGCCGCATGCAGCCTGCCACGGAGATTCGAATCTGTGGGCCTCGTTCAGTTGCCAAGCGCCATGCAATAGAGGCCGGCACGTTGGGGATCAATCCCCTGATAGAACGTTGTCTTTGCGACAACATCGGTGGAGGTGATGGGACTGGAACCCCACCAATTCCTCCTTGATCAACAGAGGGAAACCGCTGATGCCTCAGTCAGGCTGGACCTTCGCCTCAGCCGCCGTGCGCTTTGTGCGACGGCGAATCTTGCGCCCTAGCCAAGCGATCGGGTCATAGTCAGCATCGACCACCCGCTCCTTCAGCGGGATGATGGCATTATCTGTGATCTTGATGTGCTCGGGGCAGACCTCAGTGCAGCACTTGGTGATGTTGCACATCCCGAGTCCCATTTCCTCGCGGACCAAGTCCCGCCGGTCGTTGGTGTCGAGCGGGTGCATCTCGAGCTCGGCGTAACGGATGAAGAAGCGGGGACCGGCGTAGCGGCTCTTGTTCTCCTCGTGGTCGCGGATCACGTGGCAGACGTCCTGGCACATGAAGCACTCGATGCACTTACGGAACTCCTGGCCTCGCTCGACATCGATCTGACTCATGCGGTAGCCACCCTCGGGACGAGGAGGGGGATTGAACGCCGGGACCTTGCGAGCCTGCTCGTAATTGAAGCTGACGTCAGTCACCAGGTCTCGGATCACCGGGAAGGCTCGCATGGGGGTGACCGTGATGGTCTCGCCCTCTGGGAGGGTGTCGATCCGCGTCATGCACAAAAGACGGGGCTTGCCATTGATCTCGGCTGAGCACGACCCGCACTTGCCGGCCTTGCAGTTCCAGCGACAGGCGAGGTCAGGGGCCTCGGTGGCCTGGATGCGATGGATGACGTCAAGGACGACCTCTCCATCCTGCTTCGGAATTGTGTACTCCTCGAATTGTCCACCGTCGGCATCGCCGCGCCAGACGTGCATCACGACGTCGCTCACTTGCTCTCCTCCTCGAAGATGGCCATCAACTCGTCCGGCATGACCGGTAGGGGCTCCGGTGTGATTGTGATCTCGCTGCTGAACCCCCTGCCCGACGACTGACGCTGGACGAAGTTCACCTTCCCGAGCTCAGGGTCGGCCTTGGGGAAGTCCTCACGGGTCTGGCCGCCACGGCTCTCCCGGCGGTCGCGTGCGCCCTGAGCGGTGCAGGTCGACACGGTGAGCATGCTCGGCAGGTCCGTCGCCAGGTTCCAGCCGGGGTTGTAGACCCGTCCGCCGCCGACGGCGACGTTGGCGGCCCGCTCCTTGAGTACCTCGAGCTTCTCGAGTGCCTCGACGAGCTCTGACTCGGTCCGGATGATGCCCACATTGGCCTGCATGAGCTCCTGAAGCTCGTGCTGGAGGTCGTAGGGGTTCTCACCCGACTCACGGGTGAAGGGGGCGAGGGCCTCATCGACGTACTCAGTCACCTGGCTCTCACTGAGGGATGGCTGCCGGAGGTTCTCCGCCCGGTCGGCGGCGGCAATGCCGGCCCGACGACCGAAGACGATGAGGTCCGAGAGGGAATTTCCGCCAAGTCGATTCGAACCGTGCATGCCTCCGGCGACCTCACCAGCGGCATAGAGGCCGGGGACCGAGGTAGCGGCAGTGTCAGGATCAACCTGGACCCCACCCATGATGTAGTGGCAGGTCGGTCCGACTTCCATGGCTTCGCGGGTGATGTCCACGCCTGCGAGCTCCATGAATTGGTGGTACATGCTCGGCAGGCGCTTACGGATGTCGTCCGCGGTTCGACGCGAGGCGATGTCGAGGAACACGCCACCGTGGGGCGAGCCTCGGCCGGCCTTCACCTCGGTGTTAATCGAGCGGGCCACCTCGTCGCGGGGGAGAAGCTCCGGTGGGCGGCGACCAGCGGTGTGGTCGTCATACCAGCGGTCGGCCTCGTCCTCGGACTCGGCGGTCTCGGCCCGGAACATGTCGGCCACGTAGTCGAACATGAAGCGCTTGCCGTCGGAGTTGCGCAGCACGCCGCCGTCACCGCGGACGCCCTCGGTGACAAGGATGCCGCGGACGCTCAACGGCCAGACCATGCCGGTCGGGTGGAACTGCACACACTCCATGTCGATCAGGCTGGCGCCGGCCCACATGGCGATGGCATGGCCGTCACCGGTGGACTCCCACGAGTTCGACGTGAACTTCCATGACTTGCCGACGCCGCCAGTGGCGAGGACGATCGACTTGGCGCCGAAGGTCACGAACTCGCCCGTGGGGCGCCAGTAGGCCACGGCCCCAGTGACGGCACCGTCGTTGTCGGTCGTGAGGCGGACGACCTTGCACTCCATGAAGACATCGATGTCCATCGACACTGCTCGCTGCTGCAGGGTGCGGATCAGCTCGAGGCCCGTGCGGTCGCCGACGTGGGCGAGGCGGGCGTATCGGTGGCCGCCAAAGTCACGCTGGAGGATCTTGCCGTCCTTGGTGCGGTCGAACAGTGCCCCCCAGCCCTCGAGCTCCTGGACGCGGTCCGGGGACTCTTGAGCGTGGAGCTGGGCCATGCGCCAATGGTTCAGCATCTTGCCACCGCGCATGGTGTCGCGGAAGTGGACCTTCCAGTTGTCTTCGGCATAGACATTGCCCATGGCGGCAGCCACGCCACCCTCGGCCATGACCGTGTGGGCCTTGCCGAGCAGGGACTTGCAGACGAGGGCGACCTTGAGACCGCGTCCCTTCGCCTCGATAGCGGCTCTCAGGCCGGCGCCACCGGCGCCGATCACGATCACGTCGTAATCGTGGTGCTCGATCTGTGACATCGAAGTCATCTCCGTTCGCTGAAGGATCTAGAAGAGGCGGAAGTCGGTAATGGTGCCGCTGGCCACCAGGCGCACGTACATATCGGTGAGGGCCACCACAAAGAGGCTGACCCAGGCGAACTGCATGTGCTTGGCATTCAGTGGCGTCAGCATCTTCCAGAACTTGTGCCGGATCGGGTGGGCGGAGAAGGACTTGACCTGACCGCCGCAGAGGTGGCGACAGGCGTGGCACGACAGGCTATAGAGCCACAGCAGGCATGCGTTGAGGCACAACACCAGGGTTCCGACCGTGACACCTACGCCGATGCCGGGCTGGTTAAACGCCAGGACCGCGTCGTAGGTGAGGATCACGTTGAACACGAGTCCGAAGTAGAAGAAGTAGCGGTGCACGTTCTGAATGAGGAGTGGGAACTTCGACTCACCCGAGTAGCTCTTGTGCGAGTCAGAGACCGAGCATGCCGGCGGTGCCCACCAGAAGGAGCGGTAGTAGGCCCGACGGTAGTAGTAGCAAGTCATCCGGAACCCCAGCGGGAAGATCAGAATCAGCAACGCCGGAGAGATCGTCCAGAAGGAGATCACAGGGCTGTGGCTGGCTCCGGGGACGCACGAGGCAGCAAGGCAAGGGGAGTAGAAGGGGCTGATCAGATCCCGGTGCATCCACGAGCCGGCGAAGTAGTTCTTGTTGACGAAGGCAGCCCACGTGGCGTAGCCCACGAAGGACGTCAGGATCGTTACCGTGATCACCGGCGCGAGCCACCAGCGGTCCTTGCGAAGGGTTGGGACATCGGGCCCACCGCGGGTCCCGCCGAGCACCACCGGAGTGTGCGAGTTGTCCACCCTGGTGGCGGGGTTCTCTACCGTCGTCACGACTTCTCCTTCTCGTCTCCGACTCGCTGAGGGCGGCCGGCTGTCATCTTGCGGGGACCGGTGAGATCTTAGGGATGCAACCCAGCCAACCGCGCGACCTCGCCATTCTCTCGGTGGCTGGTCATGGGCGCAACTCTGCGACATAGGCTCAGCCCATGACTAGCGACGCCAACGCCCCGATCCCGCCCTCCGACCTGCCGTCGACGCTCGGCGAGCTTCTTGCGAGCGGCTGGATCTCGCGGACCGTAGCCGCCGAGATGGCCGCCAACCTCGAGGTGCGCATCGCTGAGGGAACTCCGCTGTCGGTTGGGGTGAAGGGGTTCGAGGACACCGTCCTGCCGCAGCTTGAGACAGCGGTGCTCGCTGGCCACGACGTGATCCTGCTCGGAGAGCGGGGGCAGGCAAAGACTCGCCTGATCCGTTCGCTCGTCGACCTCCTCGACGAGTGGCTCCCGGTGATCACCGGTTCGGAGATCAACGATGATCCCACGAACCCTGTCTCCGCCGCCGCCCGGGCGCTTGTGGCCGAACACGGTGACGCCACGCCGATCTCTTGGATCCACCGATCCGATCGCTATGGCGAGAAGCTGGCCACCCCGGACACGACGATCGCCGACCTGATCGGTGAGGTTGACCCGATCAAGGTGGCCGAGGGGCGCTACCTCTCCGATGAGCTAACTCTCCACTACGGACTGGTTCCGAGGGTCAACCGGGGGATCTTTGCCATCAACGAGCTGCCAGACCTCGCCGAACGGATCCAGGTGGGTCTGCTCAACGTCCTCGAGGAGCGCGACATTCAGATCCGAGGTCACCGCATCAGGCTGCCCCTCGACATCGTCCTCGTCGCCACGGCCAACCCTGAGGACTACACCAACCGAGGCCGTATCATCACCCCGCTCAAGGACCGCTTCGGCGCCCAGATCCGGACCCACTACCCCCGAGAGGTCGACACCGAGGTCGAGATCGTCCGCTCCGAGGCTCGCCTGCCCATCACCGAGTTGCCCATCAGTGTTCCGTGGTTCATGGAGCGCATCGTCGTCGAAGCCAGCCACCTCGCCCGCCGCAGCCCGGCGGTCAACCAGCGCTCCGGGGTTTCGGTGCGCCTCACCATCGCCAACTTCGAATCGGTGGTGGCGAATGCACTTCGACGGGCACTTCGCCAGCATGAATCAGAGGTAGTCCCGCGGATCACCGACCTCGGTGCAGCGGTGGCCTCGACACAAGGCAAGATCGAGATCGAGGCGATGGAGGAGGGCCGAGAGGCCGAGCTCATCAGCCAACTGTTCGCCGCGGCGACACTGCTTGTCTTCCGCGACACCGTCAACTTGCCGGAGGCCGGCGAGATCGTCGAGGCCTTCGCGGCCGAGGTGGTTGCACACACCGGTGATGATCTGCCTGCAGCCGCCTACCTGTCGCTTCTCGCCGACGTCCCTGTCCTCGAGCCGCCGGTGCGCAGGATCGCGGGCAACGGTGCCGGAGACGCGGAGATGGCCTCAGCCCTCGAATTCCTCCTCGAGGGGCTGCACCTTACGAAGCGGCTCAACAAGGACGCCTCGGGCGCCCGTGCCCTCTACCGTTCGAGAGGCTGATGGGCTCGCGCTACGACTACTCGGCCTGGGACGGGTCCCAGGAGTTCTCAAACCTCGATCCCGAGGACCTGCTCGCCGCGCTCGAAGACGACCTGTTGGCCAATGGAGACCTCTCTGACGCGCTCGAGCGTCTGCTGCGCAATGGGTTCGAGCTGCCCGACGGTGAACGGGTCGACGGCCTTCGCGACCTCCTCGACCAGACCCGTCGCCGCCGAGAGGAGCTTCTCCAGCAGGGTGACCCTGACGGGGAGCTGGCCCGCTACCGCGATCGGCTCAGCGAGATCGAGGAGATGGAGCGCACGGGGCTTGACGAGCTGGCGGCGGAGGCTGGCGACTCGGGAGACCAGCGGCGCCAGGAGGTCACCGACCAGGTGGTGGCCGAGCGACGGATGGCGCTCGACCTGCTTCCCGACGACCTAGCGGGCCGCATGCGGTCGCTTGGTGCCTATGAGTTCACCTCTACTGAGGCCCGAGAAGCATTCGAAGCGCTCCAAGAGGAGATCCGCCAGGAGATCGCCGACACCTACTTCAAGGGCATGTCCGAGCTCTTGAACAATACCGATCCCGAACAGATCGCCCGCACCCGCGCCGCGATGGACGCGCTCAGCCAGATGCTTGAGCAGCGCCAGCGCGGCGAGGACCTTGACCCGACCTTCGAGCAGTTCATGGAAGAGTTCGGCGACATGTTCCCCGGGGCCGAGAGCCTCGACGACCTCCTCGAGCGGATGGCCCGACAGATGGCGGCCGCCGAGGCGATGTGGCGGTCGCTCTCCGCCGAGCAGCGAGCCGAGCTTCAGGGCCTCGCCGATGCCATGTTCGAGGACATGGACCTTCGCTGGTCCATGGACCGCCTCGGCGCCAACCTGCGAGCGGCTTTCCCGGACCTCGGGTGGAACGATGCCTTTCGCTTCGAGGGCGAGGGCTCGCTGTCGATGTCGGAGGCGGCTGACGCTGCCCGACAACTCGCCGACCTCGAGCGCATGGAGGACCTGCTGTCGACCGCCTCGTCAGCAGCGGCGCTCAATGAGATCGACATCGACGCACTTCGACGCAACCTCGGCGACGACGCGGCTGCCCAGCTCGAGCGCCTCGCTCAGATGGTCAAGAGCCTCGAGGACTCGGGCCTGATCAACAACAAGGGCGGGAAGATGGAGCTGACGGCCCACGGCGTGCGCCGACTCGGCAACAAGGCACTCCAAGACCTGTTCACGCAGCTCCGCCAAGATCGAGTGGGTCAGCATCAGACGTCGTTTAGTGGCTTCGGCCACGATCGGGAAGAGACCACTCGGGCCTACGAGCCTGGTGACCCGCTGACGTTGCATCTGTCCAAGACCGTCCACAATGCCGTGGCTCGAACCGGTGGAGGGACACCCGTCAAGCTCGAGGCCGAGGACTTCGAGGTGGTCGAGACCGAGGCCGTGGCCCGATCGGCCACCGTGCTGTGCATCGACCTTTCGATGTCGATGCCCATGCGGGACAACTTCGTGCCGGCCAAGAAGATGGCCATGGCGCTTCAGACCCTCATCTCGAGCCGCTTCCCCCGGGACTATCTCGGACTCGTGGTGTTCTCTAAGGTGGCCCGAGAGGTGAAGCCATCAGATCTGCCGACGGTGATGTGGGACTACATCTACGGCACCAACCTCCAGCACGCCCTGGCCTTGAGCCGAACGATGCTGGCAAAGCAGCACGGAACCAAGCAGATCATCGTGGTGACAGATGGGGAGCCCACGGCGCACCTCGATCGATCAGGGGTGCCGCACTTCAGCTACCCGCCGGCCCCTGAGACACTGCACCTGACGATGGCGGAGGTGATCCGGTGCACCAGGGCCGGGATCACGATCAATACCTTCGCCCTCGATCTCGAGCGGACGCACTATCCCTTTGTGGAGCAGATCGCCAAGGTCAATGGCGGACGCACGTTCTACCCCTCGAATGACGATCTCGGTGGGTACGTCCTCGTCGACTTCCTGAAGCACCGGAGGGTGCTTCGGCCCTCAGGCTGAAGAATATTCAGGGAATTATCCGCCTACCACTTGCATTTCGGTCGAGACTGACCGAAGATGACACTGTTGTAGTTACATCGGTGCCACACCGAGGTGGCGCGCTGGGAGGACCGATGGATGTGCTCATGATGCTTCAGGGTGAAGAGGATCGCAGTTGGCAGATGCAGGCGAACTGCATGGGTGTTGACCCCGACCTGTTCTTCCCGGAACGAGGTGCCTCGACCCGAGAGGCCAAAGAGGTCTGCCGGGGGTGTGTTGTTCGCGACGACTGCCTGGAGTACGCCCTCGCAAATGGTGAGAAGTTCGGGATCTGGGGAGGCATGAGCGAGCGAGAGCGCCGTCGCCTCCGTCGGGCACGGGCGCTCGAGCGGCGCTCAGCCACCGCCTCCTGATCGTTACCTGATCGTCAGCCCCCGGCCTTGGGCGGCTGCCTCGATCGTTCTCTCCGGAGCAAGATCGAGTTCATCCCACCGTGAGGTGGGCACGACCTTCAGCATCGAGGTCGGAGCCAGGCCGACGAGCTCACAACGGCGCACCGTGCCTGTTCCGGCGAGTGCACGCATCACGGCATCGAGTACTTCGGCCGGAGTGGAGCGGTCGGGAGCCACGAGGTTGCACGAGACCTGAGTAGCATTTCCGACCGCCAGACCCAATGTCCGGACCTCGCTGGAACGGACCATGGACGCGATTCGACGGGTGGCCTCGAGATCGACCCCGTCGAGCCAGATATTCCATGCGACCAGGACGTCTCGTGCCCCGACCGCCGTGGCGCCGGCGGTCGTGTGAGGTACTTGTGGACCAGCATCGGGCGACAAGATGTTGAACGCATCTCGACGAACTTCTGGTAGCGATCGCAGACTTCCGTCGGGGAGGGGACCGTACCGGAAGGTTGGTATGGCGAGCTCGGCGGCCATCCAGGCCGAGATGCGCTCTCTGAGCTCGACGGCCAATGTCATGGTGGTTGACCCGAGTGGGACAAACGGGAGGACGTCGACCACCCCGAAGCGAGGGTGAACCCCCTGATGGATTCTCAGATCAAGATGGTCGACCGCACCTCGGACCAGAGCCCGGACGTCATCTTCGAGTTCGGCGGGCTCGCCGAGAAGAGTGAACACGCTGCGATGGTGGTCGGCATCGAGATGGAGGTCGACGCAGCAGGCAAGCGAATGCGCCGTGGCTTCAAGCCACGGCGCATCGCGTCCTTCACTGATGTTGATGACGGCCTCAAGGACCGTCGCCGTGCTGGTCAGATCGTCAGAGCTCCCTGGCGACGACGAGCCTGGAGGATCCGCCGGCGCTCTCGCTCGGAGCGACCGCCCCACACTCCGTGGTCGATGCTGTTCTCGAGCGCGTACTCAAGGCACTGTTGCTGGGCCGGACACGTCGCGCAGATCTTCTGCGCCCGGATCACACCCACCCCATCGCTCGGAAAGAAAATGTCAGGATTGACCTCTCGGCACTTCCCACTCTCCATCCATGCTGCGTCCATTTGCTCTTACCTCCTTGGTTTGAGTTTACTTTAAATCAGGAAGCACGCAAGACCCGAAACCATTAGCCAATTCTTACGTTATGGATCCTGTCAAGAGTGGACGCCGATCTGGCTAACATGGGGCTCCCGCAGGGGACGAGGAGGAACGATGAGCCAGGTGGTCACTGAGACAGAGGAGCAGGTCGAGCCCGTCGGTCAGGTGCGCATCGTCTATCTGGGCCCCGTCGAGCCGCACTGGGACTTCCAGCCGGTCTGGGGTGAGGAGGAGGTTCTCGAGGCCTTTGCCGATCGCGTCGCTGCCCGACTTCTGCTGCTGCCCCCGCATGACCCTCAGTTCCGGCGCAACCGTGAGCGGGTCAACCGTGACGGTGAGCGGGAGGCCATCTTGGTGGACTGGGACCTTGGCTTTCCCGAGGAGCCTGCAGCCGCACCGGCTGCCGAGTAGGGCTAATCGCCGAGCTGGCCCTCGCCGAGCTCAGGAAGAGCGATCCGCTCCAGCCAGAGCCCAGGGGCATCGATCTCTGACGGTGTCGGCAAGGTGATGCCACCTTCGAGCAGTCGAGCCAAGCCATCCTCGCCAGCTCGCTCAAGGACTCCGGTGACGAAGGCATCGCCGCGTTCGACCTCATTGGCTGACAGGTCGAGCCCGAAGAGCCCTCCAGCTGCCTGCTCGCCCTTGGCATCAGTGATCCGATGGCGGCGCCAGGCCTCGACCAGGAGCGAGTGGCTCGCCGTCAGGCGGCTCGCCACGGTGGCTGCCAGGTGATCCACATAGGCAGCGAGCGCTGTCGTCGCCGCAGTCAGTCGAGCGGTCGACTCGAGGCCCTGTGGTGTCGACAGTTCAGCCATAAGGGCCTCAGGGTCGCCCATCAGGCTGGCGAGCATCTCAGGGTCCCCTCCGGAGCCCAGCTTCTCGAGGAGCGACGACTGCGCGCCAAGCGTGTCTCGCATGGCTGCGCCAAGGAGCTCATTGATGCGATCAGCGACGGCCGGGGAACTGATGACGGTTCGACCGGCGAGCTCGCGTGTCACAGCGAAGAGCCTTGCCTCCTCGAGCGGGATGCTCCAATCCTCGGCGAAGGCGCCGATGTTCTCAGGGACGAGCAATAGCGGAGCACCGGACGGCCATGGCAGTGGGAGGGCATAGGAGCCAAGTGCCCGCTCGGCCAGGTGCCCTGCTGCTGAGCCGAACTGCATGCCGAGCAGCATGGGTCCCAGTGTGGCGGCGAGCTGGCCGAACATCGCTGGCATCTCACCGTCCTCGCTCGCCAGTTGGGTCAGCGATGTGGCCGTCGACGCGGACTGCGCCTCGATGACGGCTTCGATCTGGGGACGCCAAGCATCGAGCTGGGCCAATGCCCACGGCCCACGACCGACGGCCGTCAGGTCGCTGGCCGACACAAGGTGACCGGTGAGGTCACTGACGTGTCGGGCGGCGACGTCGGCGACACGCTCGATGGCGATGCGCTCGAGGGGGTCAGGGTTGCTCTCTGGCTGTTCGCTGGCAGCCACACCGAGGGCGAGGGCCTTGGCTGACTCGAACCACGGGCTTCCGCCGGCCTGGCCGGAGAGGACCTTGAGAAGGTCGCCGAGTAGGCCACCGTCGAAGGGATTGGGCTGGTCCATGGATCCTCGATCCTACGGGGAGGGGGTCAGGGTCACTGCCCTGTTGGAGATGGTGTGGCCGCGTTGGACCGTCAGGTTGAGAACAGATCCTGCAGGCTCGAGGTAGACGGCATCGACCATCTCGGCAGCGGAGGCGACCGTATGGCCATCGACGCCAAAGATGACGTCACCCGGGGCCAAGATGCCGGCAGCCGGTCCATCGCTGGCGACCTCGACGACCTTGGCTCCGCCCTCCCGGGCTGTGCTCCCGGCGATCCCGAGTCGACCATGAGTCCCGGTGGGAGCGACGATGAGCTGCGTGCTCAGGGCGCTGGCGAAGGAGGCGGGGAGGAAGGCATCGGTGGCCAGCGACGGCGATGAGATGGCTTCGACTCGCCCTGAATTGCTCGTCAGCACGGTGTCGGCCTCGTCGGAGAGTGGGCTGGTGCCCGTAATTGAACCGATGGAGTGGCCCTTCGAGTTGAGGAGAGCGTCAATCGAGCTGATCTGCGCGCTGGACCAGCGGACCGGCTGGGTGGCGCCACCGGTGGCGAGGGACACCGCAGTGGACCCTCCCTGGCTGGGCTCCGCAGCCACGTCGGCGACAGCCCGAACGACGGGGACGGCGAAGACCAGCACGGTCAGTCCGACCGTGCGGTCGGTGTGAAGGTTCATCGCCGCAACTCGGTGGCCCTGCAGATCGTCGGCATAGACCAAGGCGTCAGTCGGGATGGCGGTGGTGGTGGTGATGATCTTGCGGCTGACGAGGGCGATACCGGGCGCCCTCACGGCACCAGTGTGGCTGGTGACGGTGAGCACGGTCATGGCGCGAGCAGTCTGTGCCACGGAGTCCGGCGCTTGAGAGAGCCGAGAGGCGCTCAGGACGGTGATCTTGCTGTCAGATGACGGAAGGCTCCGAGAGAGAAAGGAGATCCCAACGAGGAGCAGCATGGTGGCCGCCACACCGAGTGTGACCTGGATCCACCGGGGGGTGCCGGCCGACGGAGACGGGTGAGCGATGACTCGAGTGGAGGGGAGTTCGGCTGGGTGGATCCACGTTCGCTCAGCGGCCGAAGGTCGCACCGAACCCCCCGAGAGCGATCCGACGTTGTCCGCGGCCGATGAGGTCTCCTCATCCGCCGGCTCTTCGCCGTCTGGGCCGAAGGGCCCTGAACTCATGTCGTCATCCACCAACCTCCAAGGTTACCGATAGGTCACCGTCATGACCGACCGCCTCGGGAGCCGTACAGTTGGCCTCTGTGCCTAAGGAGATCGCCATCGACGTCGGGACATCCACCTTGCGGGTGGCCATCCGTGGCAAAGGCCTCGTCCTTGAGGAGCCGACCGTTGTCGCCGTGGACACGCGATCGCGCGAAGTTCTCGCTCTTGGACGTGACGCAGCAGAGCTGGTGGGTCGGACCGCCGAGCATGTCGTGGCGGTTCGACCACTGCGACAGGGGGCGATCACGGACTTCGACATGGCGGCCCGGATGCTCCATCATGTGCTGGTCTCCTGCGGCGTGTCACGGCTGAGCCGGGCCAAAGTGCTACTGACGGTGCCATCGGCCTCCACTTCGATCGAGCGCCGAGCGCTCCAGCAGGCGGCCCGGGCAGCCGGAGCGGCACACGCGGTACTCCTTGAGGCGACCATGGCGGCGGCGATCGGCCTTGACCTCCCGATCAACGAGCCAGTGGGATCGGTGATCGTGGACCTCGGAGCGGGGACCACCGAGACTGGGGTCATCTCGCTCGGTGGCGTGGTGGCGGCAAAGGCGTTGCGGCTCGGAGGTCTCGATCTCAACGGGGCCATTCAGTCGGCGGTACGTCACGAGCACGATCTCGTGGTTGGTGACGAGGTGGCGGAGGATCTCAAGATCCGCCTGGGCTCGGCTGATCGACGCACTTCGGCGGTCATGGCCGAGGTGCACGGTCGCCGGCCTCGCACGGCGGAGCGGGCCATCGAGACGATCTCCTCCACCTTGGTTGATGCGGCGATCGCCGATCATGTCACGGCGCTGGTAGCGGGGACCTCAGCTTGCTTGGCCGAGGCACCGCCGGAGCTGGCGCAAGATGCCATCTTCGAGGGGCTTCATCTCGTTGGCGGCGGATCGCTGCTCGACGGTTTTGCCGAGCTGCTCTCAGAGAAGACCTCGGTGCCGGTCAGAGTGGCGAGCAATCCGGCTCGGGTGGTGATTGAAGGTGCGGCGAGGTGCCTGGAGGACCTCAACCGACTCCGTCCGCTCTTCGTGTCTGCAGACCGCTAGGCGATCAGTCGCCGCCGAAGGGTGGCCGGCGGAGCATCGCCACGGCCTGGCGGACCTGCCAGTCACGGTCCTCGGCGAGCCGGTCAAGAGCGGCTTCCACCGAGTCCCCATCGAACCCCCCGAGCGCGGCGACTGAGCGACGGCGCAGGGCAGGCTTGCCGTCCGTGGCGGCGAGGACGACGGGGAGACCGGCTGGATCGCCGAGGGCGCCCAGCGTGGCGACGGTTTCCTCCAGGACGAGCGGATCTTCGGTCGATGCCGCCAGCGCCACGACGGGCTCGACGGCGTCAAGGGCAGCCCTGTCGGCCAGAGCCACCAAGGCGGCGACGACGACAAGGGTTTCGTGGTCGAGGCAGGCGATGAGGCTGGGGATCACGTCGTCACCGACTCCACTGGCAAGCTGTGCAGCGCGGATCTTCACCTCAGGAGCCGGGTCGGCAAGGCCAGTGATGACGGCTGCGTCTGTCAGGCGGCCTTGGCGGTCGAGTGCGCCCAGCGCGGTGACTCGAATCTTGGGGTCAGGATCGCGTAAGGCCTCGTCAACGAGCCCGAACCCGGTGGCTGACCGGTCTCTGCCGGCAAGCAGAACGGCCTCGCGGTGCGACAGATCGCTCGGGACCGGTACGGTGTCGTCACTGTGAGTCACCCGGGAAGTATCCCTCAAGCCAAGGACCTCGGGAGCGCTCGGCGCACTGTGCGCTCGGCGCTCCTCGCTCTCATCTTCATTGTCGTGCTTGGATTTGCGGCCAACCTCATTCACCTGTCCGAGTACGCCATGACCCCCGGCGGAGCCCAACCGGTGGGACCGCTCATCTCGATCGACGGTGCCAAGCCGACCAGCAGCGGAGGACGCATCTTGCTCACCGATGTGCTGCTCACCCCGCTCACTGCGCTCACCTGGATTCCGGCGCAATTCGACTCGGCCACCGAGATCCTCCCGGAGGATGCACTAGTTCCAGCAGGGCAGAGCCCGGAGGATCTCGACGCGCAGGGCTATCTCGATATGGCGCAGTCGAAGGATGCGGCACGGACCGCTGCATTGCGACGCCTCGGATATCGGGTCACCTCAACCGATGCCGGTGCCCTGGTGACGGCAGTCGGGACGGGGACTCCAGCGGCTGACCATCTCGCAGTAGCCGACGTCATCGTTGGGGTCGATGGCCACCCGGTCTCGACCTCGTGTGACTTGATCTCGGCCATCCATGCCGATGCGCCGGGAACCTCGGTGGATCTCTCTGTCAGGTCGGCTCGGATCAGCGACAGCGGTGAGATCTCGAATGGCCCGGCGCACCGGGTCACCCTCACGTTGGTTGCGAATCGCCATCCCTCCGCGGTTTCCACGGGATGCCCCGGCGTGATCGGCTCACCAAAATCGATGCTCGGCATCGTCCTCGAGACCGATCGCAAGTGGCACTACCCCTTCGCCATCAGCATCTCGACCCCGAACATTGGCGGACCCTCGGCGGGACTGGCGATGACGCTCGGGATCATCGACTCGCTCTCGCACGGCCAGCTGCTTCACTCGAGCACCATCGCTGCCACCGGGACCATGTCCCCCGATGGAGTGGTCGGCGATGTCGGTGGAGTCCAACAGAAGGCTGTTGCGGTGTCGCGGGCGCATGCCAAGGTCTTCTTGGTGCCGGGGAACGAGGGACCGACTGCTCGCAAGACGGCGTCGAGCAGTGTCAGGGTGGTGCCGGTGAGATCGCTTGATCAGGCGATCCGCCTCCTGCTGCAACGGGGAGGAAGCCTCACGATGGCGGACGGCTCGGTCGAGAAGCAGACCTCGGGCTCCGAAGGGTCGTAGGCTCTGGACATGACTGAGGAGTACTCGAGCATCTCGTCGTCCCGGCTGAGCGCGTCAGAAGTCTCACGCGCCTCGTTTGCCGTCGTTCGCAGGGGGTTCGAGCCCCGCGAGGTCCGAGCCTTCCTCGACTATGTCGGTCGAGAGCTTGAGGCCTGGGAGTCCCGTGAGGCCGAGATGCGACGCCTGGTGTCTGTGGCCGAGGATCGGGCAGCCAACCCGGTGATCAACGAGGCAGATCTCACGGCAGCCCTCGGAGTGCAGAGCGCCGAGATTCTCCGCACCGCGCATGCCGAGG
>CAIUMH010000122.1 GCA_903900235.1 uncultured Actinomycetes bacterium | reverse complement strand
CGCACAGTGGGATCCGCCTTCGGTGGAGGACACGAGAGAGGGAGAGGCCGGTGGCCTCTCCCTCTTCTCATTCCCCTAGGCCGACTGAGTACGGCGCATACGCTTTCTAAGGGCCACGGCACGCCTGATCGGGCGTAATCGGACTTGGGTCGCCACGGATAAGAGTTCGGTCCTCGTGACATTGGTGGTGCTACCTCGGCATGATTCATTATAATGTAGATAATGCATTATAGTGAAGTCACCAAGGAGGCCGGATGAACGTCGAAAGCCCGATCGACAGCGTGGTTCCCACCCTCGATGGACCAGTACTTGAAGTACTTGCGGCCAGTTCGGTGACGCTGTCCCTCACGGAGATCCATCGCCGCTCCTCGCGTGGTGCGCTGACCGGAGTCCGCCTCGTGCTGCAACGCCTCACGCAGGAGGGGATCGTGGATGCCGTGCCTGGTGGCTACCTCTTGAACCGGGAGCACGTGGCCACTGGGGCGATCAACGCCCTGGTTGGCATGCGAAGCGAGTTCATCTCGCGGCTGGTGGAACAGGTGTTGTCTTGGTCGTACGATGCCGATCTTGTCGGGCTCTTCGGGTCATTCGCCCGGCGCGACGGAGACGCGGAAAGCGACATCGACATCCTGGTCGTCGGTGAGGAGCGTCTTCCCGATGGCTTGCTGGACGATCTGGCAAGCCGAGTGCTCGCGTGGACTGGTAATCACGCGCAGATCATGGCGCTCACTCGAACGGACCTGCGACGGCTGCGGTCCGCAGATGAACCCATCCTTACCGAGTGGCACCGAGACCTCGAGATGGTCCTTGGCGACGTGGCCCTGTTGGGAGCGGTTGTGGCATGACTGCTCGAAGGAGCTCGGGCGCGAGTCCGTGCGGACGGCCGGAAGCAATGGCGCGTCTCGCCCAGGCCAAGAAGTTCGCCGAGGTGGCCGCGTTGTGCGTCAGTGACCTGTCCGATGACACGATGCCCCAAGTTGCAGCAGCATTGGCCGTCCTCGCGGGCATCGCGGCATCTGACGCAGCATGCTGCATCACCCTCAAGCAACGCCCCCGTGGTCAGGATCACCGTGAGGCCGTCACGATGGTGTCCACCATTCACCCGCATGGAGCACGCATGGCCAAGGACCTCGGCCGACTGCTGAATGAGAAGGACAACGCGCACTACGGCTTGCTGCTGGTGAGCAGGACCACCGCTACGAAGATGGTCCAATGGGCAGACCGCATGATCGGCTCTGCTGATGCTGCCCTCAATGCGTAGCCGGTCGACCCAACGGAGGAACAACGTCATCATGAGGACGATGCGACTCGGATGCGACTCGCACTGCGGCTCGGATGTCACTCGACATCATGAACAGGATCGCCGACGGCTGGTGAGGTCTCATCGCCCCCGGGCTCAGCCGAGCTGGTCGCAGAGCGAACGCAGCAGCACGTTCGGATCATCTGCACTGCCGAAGACGCAACCGTCAGGCCGCTGCAACGCGATGCTGGTGCCGAGGTCGACGAACAGCTCTCCCTGCTCGAGCGCCTACTCGCAATCTAATCGTCGCCCGCTCCCGTAGGGGCTTGGAGTCGACGGCACTCCTTCTCCTCGACGACCAGGTACTCGAGCCCCTTGGTGACTGCGGTCACAAACACGCCGTGGCGGTCATCTGATTCGTCTGCGACCGTGTGACTCAAGGCAGCAGTCGGACCTCGACACCCATGGCCGCTGCCGCTGCCAACAATGGGTTGTTCCGGTCATCTCTGGCTAGACAGATCACGGCACCGATCGAACGGGCCGCCGACAGCGCTTCGAGGGAGAGAAGGTTGAGATGATGGCCGGCGTGGAGAACCTCGGACATCGGCCATCCGAGTTCGCGTAGCGAAAGCAGTCCGATTTCTGGAGGCAGCGAGATAACAGCACCGATGGTGCTTCGGGCCACAGCGGAGGAAACGTCGCCCAGCCTGCGGGACAGGTTTCCCGTGAGTGATGGCCCGGCCAACGCACGGCAGAGGCGG
>CAIUMH010000121.1 GCA_903900235.1 uncultured Actinomycetes bacterium | reverse complement strand
TAGTGCTGCCACGCAGCTTGGCGACTGGTGCCAAGAGCGGATGCAATCTGTTCCCACGATCTCCCCGATGCTCGTGCTTGCTTGACGAGTTCGCATCGCAGGCGGTCAAGCTCGATCTCTCTGGCCGTGATCTGCTCGATCGCATCGATCGGGTCACTCGGAAGGGAATTGGGGACAAGCAAACTCATGCTGTCAAGTTAACTTGACAAAAGCGCAGAGACAAGGTCCTCTGCGAGGTTTGAACAAGGTCCCATCACCTCCCTGAGGATCAGAGGTGACCCTGTTGACAATCACGCTTCCCAAGACCTGCTGAACAAGAAACCCCAGTTCAGAGCCAGAAAAAAGGTTCGAACAAAGTCCCATCACATCCACAATGAGGATTGGGCAAACTACACCCGAAACCGTTAGCAAAAAAGATTCGGCTTCCGGGCCTAGGACGTCGAGCGGAGACGCCGGTAGAGCTTGGCGGCATACAGATCCATCAGAGCCTCTTGGAAGGTCTTGTCATCGAGGACCTTCTTGTGGATCTCGTCGTTGCTGACTGTTCTACCCACAGACCTTGTTGACACGCCTTTCGGCATGAAGTGAGTCCCCTCGGCAGTGTGGAGCTGTTGACACACCCACACCGCCCAAGGAGGTCCACATGCACGCTAAGTCACCACTGACGCCGGAAGGAAGATGTCGACTCTGCGAGCGGATCGAAGCTGGATGGACCATCGCCGGCGCGGCCGAGTCGATGGGGATCTCTCGTCAGACCGCCCACAAGTGGTGGCGTCGCTATCAAGATGAGGGCGAGCTCGGTCTCCGTGATCGCTGATCTTGACCCAAGCGCTGTCCGAAGCGTCTTGATCCAAAGCTCGAGCGAAGGATCGCTGACCCTCGCACCAAGCGCCGGGTGGGACCTGCTCGGCTGGCCCCGCAGATGGGAGTCCCCGCCTCGACCTTGCACCGGGTCCTCCAGCGCAACGGGGTCTCTCGACTCTCGGACCTAGATCGCACGACCGGCAGGGTGGTTCGCCGGATCGAGACCTCACGCCCGGGTGAGCTCATCCACAGGGATATCAAGAAGCTGGCCAAGATCCCGCCAGGTGGTGGTTGGCGAGTAACGGACGAGGCGCCCCGAGGTCCAAATCTCGCAAAGCCGCTCGGGGCTACGCCTACGTTCACTCAGCGATCGACGCCCACTCCAGGCTCGCCTACTCAGAGGTCCACGCCAACGAGCAAGCGATCACCATGCTCGGGTTCTGGAGCCGAGCTCGAGCCTTCTTCGCCTCCTACGGCATTGGGATCGAGCGAGTGATGACCGACAACGGAGCCTGTTATCGCTCCACGGCGTTTGCCAAAGAGCTCTTCGCCACGGGAATCCGCCACACCTTCATCCGGCCTTATCGACCCCAGACCAACGGCAAGATTGAGTGCTTCAACCGAACCCTTCGAGACGAGTGGGCCTACGCCAGGCCCTATCGCTCAGAGGCCGCAAGAACCCGATCCCTTGACGCTTGGCTGCATCTCTACAACCATCATCGACACCACACCGCCATCAAGGGCACACCCGCTGATCGCGTCAACAACCTGTCTGGGCAGAACAGGAGGCAGGACGACCACCACCCCTCATCCTGGTGATCGCCCAACACGGTGTGAGATCCTTCGGTGTTGCGCTGGCGTCGAGGGACAATCACATGATCTCGGCGATCATCGTCTCCGACTCTGCCTCGAAGGTGTCCTCGCCGGTGATCTCGTCGCTCGTCGATTCGCTGGGCTGCTTGAGCAGGAGGATGCCGAGGACGATGGCCGTGAGCACGCTGGCCAGCGCCACCATGAAGGCGAGGCGATAGCCGCCGTCGAGGGCGGTGATCTCAGACCTGCCGGCCGCCAGCAGCGACGCGGTGCGGTTGGTGGACACGGCACCGAGCACCGCCACGGAGAGGGCACCGGCCACCTGCTGCGACACGTTGACGATCCCTGAACCGATCCCGGCATCCCTGGCCGGGACGCCGGCGAGGGCGATCGTGAGCAACGGCGTGAACGCGGTGGCGGCCCCGAACCCGATCAGGAGGACGGCAACGAAGATCTGGGGGAAGTAGGACGTGCCGGGACCCGACCAGACGAAGAGTGCCAATCCCACCGTCACAATGGCGATGCCACCGATGGATGTCGACTTGGCCCCGAACTTGCCCATGATCCGGGTCGTGAGGCCGGCGGACATGACTGCCACCATCAAGGTCTGGGGCAGGAAGCCGAGACCGGTGCGAGCCGGATCGAAGTGCAGGACGTGCTGGAAGTACAGGACGCCGATGAAGAAGGTCGAGTACATGCCGACCACCATGAGGCCCCGGACGACGCTCGAGGTCAGCAGGCCCGGGGCCCGCAGGACGTTCATCGGCATCATCGGGCTGGCGAGCCGGGACTCGAGCACGACGAAGCCGGCGAGGAGGGCGAGCGCCACGCCGCCAAGCCCAAGGGTGTGGGTCGAGGTCCAGCCGAACTGCGTCGAGCTGACGATGGCGTAGATGGCCACCATGAGTCCCGCGGTGCTCAGGACGGCCCCACCCACGTCCACGCCGGCTCGGATGCCGAGGCCCTCGTTCTCGTCGATCAGCAGGATCCCGAAGAGGAACGTGACGAGGCCGATTGGGATGTTGATGAAGAAGATCCAGTGCCAGCTCAGCGCCTGGGTCACGTACCCTCCGACGAGCAGGCCGAGGGACCCACCGCCGACCGCCACGATGATGTAGGAGCTCATGGCCCTCGCCCGCTCCCTCGGGACCGGGAAGTCCGCCACGATGATGGCCAGGATGACCGAGGAGGAGAGCGCGGCGCCCAGGCCCTGCGCGAACCGAGCGCTGACCAAGAGGGCCTGGGAGCTGGCGGCTCCGCACGCCACCGACGACAGCGTGAACAGCCCCACCCCAAAGAGGAACACCTTCTTGCGACCGATGAGGTCACCGAGCCGGCCAGCGAGCAGGAGCGCCCCGGCGAAGGTGATGAGGTAGGCGTCGATCACCCAGGCCAGGGCGGCCTGGGTGAAATGGAGGTCGTGCTGGATCGTGGGGAGGGCGACGTTCACGATCGTCTGATCGAGCGTGTTCATCATCATGGCGAAGCAGACGACGATGAGCGCGACCCAGCGGCGCCGGTGCTGGAGGAGGCCGCTGGCGGCTGGTGACATGGGGATTCCTAGCGTGGACGGGCAGGCGGGGGACTCCCAGCCTACGGTGACCGCCCCACACGCCGTGACCGCTCGGGGAAGCGTGGGCGCCCGGCCCCCGGACCGTCCGGCCACGGGGGCTCTTCGGGTGCTTGCCGACCGCCCGAGCGGCTCGCTTGCGTATCACGACGGGCCCGGGCTGCATTGCCTGTGGTGCCTCCACGCACTATGAATGGAGTTTGATGCCCTGTCCACAAGGTAGGTACCCCGTGCTTCGCAGAACCGGCATCGGTGTGCTCGCGTCACTCCTCTCCGTCACGACGTTGTCGGCCTGCGGCAGCGACGCCGGGGACTCGGCCGGCAAGGTGGCGCCTGCAGCGAACCTCTCGGCGGTGCCGGCCTCGGGGTTCGCTCCGCTGAACGTCTCGCTGGACGGTTCGCACAGCCACGCCGGCTCGGCACCCCTGCGCTCCTGGACGCTCAGCTTCGGCGACGGGACGGCGGGGACGGCAGGCACGGGCGTCCCGCCGTCTTCGGTGGAGCATCGCTACGCGACTGCCGGCCTCCACACCGCAACCCTGGTCGTGAAGGACGGCAACGGGCTGACGGGCAAGTCCCTGATGTCGGTGGACGTACTCCGGCCGCAGGCGGCGAACCCGGTGGTGGTGCTTTCGTCGACCCCCGGCGGGGGGACAGCCCCGCTCGACGTGCACCTGGCGGCCTCGACCACCGCCACAACGGTCCGCTCCTGGTCGCTCAACTTCGGCGACGGCACGGCGTCTCTGACCGGATCGACGATGCGATCATCTTTCTCCCACACCTACGCCCACGCCGGCACCTTCACCGCCCTGCTCTCGATCACCGACGCACAGGGCCTGTCGGGCACAGGGCAGGCCGTGGTCGTGGTGACCTCATCCGCGAGTCCGTCGAACTCGCTCAGTGCCGCTCCGGGCTCTGGGTCCGTCCCGCTCAAAGTGTCGTTCCGCGCCGGACTCGGCACCGTGGGCTCGCGCCCGGCGAGCTGGACGCTCAACTTCGGCGATGGCTCGGCGGCACGGAGGGGCTCGGGAGCCATCCCGGCGACGCTCCATCATTCCTATGCCACGGTCGGGACCTATACCGCGACCTTAACGACGCAGGATGGGCAGGGGTCCACGCAGTCCGCCATCGCCACCGTCGTGGTCACGCCGCCAGCTCCGATGGCCAGCATGTCGATCGTCCCGGCCAACCAGGCCAAGGGGATCCACAAGATCAAGCACATCATCATGATCAACCAGGAGAACCGGTCCTTTGATAGCTACTTCGGGACCTACCCCGGGGCCGACGGCATCCCTATGTCCAACGGGGTTCCCACCGTCTGCAACCCGGATCCCGCAGCGAAGACCTGCGTGAAGCCGTATCACGACACCAGCGACGTGAACATCGGCGGACCGCACGCTGATGCGCAAGCGCGGAGTGATATCAACGGGGGGAAGATGGACGGGTTCGTCGCCGTCGCTGAGAAGGAGGGTCCGCCGCAGTGTCGGGAAGGGGTCAAGAAGTGCGGAAAATCATCGGCAAAAGGTTCGACGGACGTGATGGGTTACCACACCGACTCAGAGATTCCTAACTACTGGACCTACGCGAAGCGATTCGTCCTCCAAGATCACATGTTCGCTTCGAACTTGAGCTGGAGCCTGCCGAACCACCTAGCACTGGTCTCGCTCTGGGCGGCGTCCTGCTCGAGTGCCACCAACCCGATGTCGTGCCACACAGACCTCGAACAATCGGCGGACCCGAGAACTTCTGCATATCCCTGGACGGACCTCACCTACCTCCTTCACAAGGCCAACGTAAGCTGGCAGTACTTCGTGGGCACAGGCGAGAACCCGGACTGCATCAACGATGGCGCCGACTGTGAGGCCGTCCAACTAGCACCGACCACCGCTGGGATCTGGAACCCGCTGCCGAGCTTCACTGACGTCAAGCAGGACGGACAGCTTGGCAACATCGTCGGAACGCCGAAGTTCTACGCCGAGGCTCGGAACGGAACGCTTCCGGCCGTCTCTTGGGTGGTACCAAGTGGTGCAGTCAGCGAACACCCGGTCCAGCGCGTGAGCGCCGGCCAGGCCTATGTGACGAGCCTCATCAATGCCGTGATGGAGGGGCCGGACTGGTCGAGCACTGCGATCTTCCTCAACTGGGACGATTGGGGCGGCTTTTATGATCACGTGCAACCACCGGCAGTCGATGAAAGTGGCTACGGACTGCGCGTTCCCGCGCTCGTCATCAGCCCGTATTCGATCGCTGGCAAGGTCGATCACCAGGTGCTCAGCCCAGACGCCTACGCAAAGTTCATCGAGGATGACTTCCTCTCGAGCCAGCGGCTCGACCCCACCACGGACGGTCGGCCGGACTCACGGCCTGACGTTCGGGAGAATCAAGCGATCCTGGGGGACCTGACGAAGGACTTCAACTTCAACCAGGCGCCGATCGCGCCGTTCAGCCTCGTCAGTGGGTCACCGTGGGGTGTGGCGCACGAGGGAAGCGCATCGACAGGGGCGGTCGGCGGGTCTGCTCCGCTCAACGTCCAGATCAGCACCACCCAGACGACGGCACCCGGCTCGGCGATCGCACGTTGGTCGATGACCTTCGGGGACGGCACGGCGGCACAATCGGGAGCGGGTGCACCGCCGGCGGTTGTTGCGCATCGATTCCTCAGCGCTGGCAGCTTCCACGTCACGTTAGAGGTGACCAACACCGCCGGGATGACTGCCAGGGACGTCCAGACGGTCAAAGTTGACAAATCGGTGCCGAAGGCGACGCTCAGCGCCGCGCCCACTGGAGGAATGGCCCCGCTCACGAAGGTGACCTTCAACGGATCAGGATCCTCGGCCCCGGTGGGGTCAGTCCTCTCGTCGTGGAGGTTCTCCTTCGGCGATGGCTCGAAGGCGATCAGGGGCAAGGGCGCGCCACCCGCGGCGATCGGCCCGCACGACTTTCCGCAGGGGGGCACATACCTGGCTCGGCTCGATGTGGAGGCAGCGAACGGAATGACCGCCACATCGACCTATGTGCTCCAGGTCAAGGCTGGACTCAGCGCTACGTCAGCCACTGGTGGACAACTGACGCCAGGTGGGTTCGCCACGGTGAGGGGAACGGGCTTCGAGCCTGGAGAGTCGGTGGTCCTGAGTTTCGACGGGAAGCTCTGGGGATCGGCGGTCGTCAAGCCGAACCGTTCGCTCTACTCGAGCTTTCTTCGGGTGCCGAAGGGCGCTGGGCTCGAAGTAGCAACGATCTCGGCCAAGGGCCAGTCGAGCGGACTGTTGGTGACTCGCAAGGTCACCGTCTCGTCGGATTGGCAGTTCCGTGGATCACCAGCCGGGGGAAGCGTGAGCACCACCGAGTCGATTCTGGATCGGACGAACGTCGCGCAGCTCAAGCCGGCGCGGTTTCAGGGGCATGCCGGGGGTGCGATCACCTCGTCGCCGATGGTGTCGGGCGGATTCGTGACCGTCGGCTCGGCCGACGGGAACGCCTACACCTGGGACTCGACGAGCTATCGCCTCACCAAGACGTTCGAGATGGGTGGAGCGGTCACGGCATCGCCTGAGCCGACGGCGTACGGCGACTTCGTCCTGAGCGAGACGGGGGGTCGTGTGATCTTCCAGTCGGCGCGCTGTGCGCCGTTCAGTGCAGGATGTGCCGCACAGTGCTGCCTGAAGGGTGTCCTGACGACCCTCCCGGCGACCGTGCAGTCTTCGGCCGCCGTCGAGGGCCGGATGGTGTATCTGGGTGCCGATGACGGGCGGCTCTATGCCATCCGGATCAACCACATGCGTCGCTCGACCTCCGACACCTTCGCGGAGCCGCCGTCCGGCACGACCATGTGGTCGACAAAACTCGATGGAGCAGTGGTCTCCTCCCCAGCACTGTCAGGTTCGACGATCTCGGTGGGGTCAGGACGCAAGGTCTTCACCCTCGATGCGAAGTCGGGTGTGATTCTCTGGACCGCTACGACCGGTGGCGACGTGACGTCCAGCCCGGTGATCACCAAGAGCGCGGTCATCGTGGGCTCGGACGATGGGAAGGTCTACTCGTTCCCACGTTCGTGCAGCATGGTCTGTGAGCCGACGTGGTCAGTGACCACTGGTGGAGCGGTCTCCTCGTCTCCTGCGGTGTTCAACGGGAAGATCTACGTCGGATCTTCGGACGGCAAGCTGTACGCGATCAGCGAGCAGCGGCACGCCATCCTCTGGACCCTCGGAACGGGCGGACCGGTGACCTCCTCGCCAGCGGTGGCCAACGGTCTGGTCTTCGTGGGATCTCAGGATTCGAAGATGTATGCGGTGAGCACCAATGGTTGCGGTTCGACCTCCTGCCCAGCGCTCTGGATGGGCACGACCGATGGACCGATCCGCTCCTCACCGGCCGTCTCCAACGGTGAGGTGTTCGTGGGGTCGGACGACGGCCAGCTCCACGCCTGGAAGCTCAAGGGCTGACGACCCTGCGAAGGTGCCCCGGAGCGAGGCCCTCCTGAGGTGCGTGCTCATCCCCGTCGTCTCCCCGGCCGCCGTCGTGCCGACGGACAGACGACGGGGTTCGCGTTCGCACCCGACCGCTCGGAAGGGCTCAGCTGGTCTCGACGAGCGCGGCCATGCGCTCGCGGAACTCCGTGACGTCGATCTCGCCGTTCGCCAGCCGGCTGCGGAGGATCTCCTCGGCACCGGACGGTTGGTCGGCTGGGCGCTGCTGCCGGGTCGTCGACCCACCAGCCTGACGGCTGCGCTCGAGGGATCGCAGGACGAGGACGGTGATCACCACGAGCGCGACGATCACCGCCAGAACCACCAGGAGCCCCCAGTGGAACCCGTGGTGTGCCCCGAAGTGCTCTCCGTACGCACCGTCCATCATCGCCATGCTCCCTCGTTGGCCGTCACGTGGCCTCCAGTATCGGCGCTGGCCGCCATCGATGCTGGTCACCGGTCCATGGTGCAAAGATCAACCCATGGCCCGACCGCTCGAGATCTCGTGGTTCTCCGCCCTGTGCGATGACGATGCCGAGCAGCTCGGCGTCGCTGACCCCGCACTCCGATCGAGCTTCGAGCACTGCGCGAGCATCGTCGTGGAAGCGGAGCGACAGGGGTTCGACGCGATCCTGCTCCCGTCGGGCTACGAGCTCGGTATCGACAACACCGTGTTTGCGGCTGCCGTGGCCGGCCGGACCCATCAGATCCGGCTCCTGCTGGCCGTCCGGACCGGCGAGCTCTGGCCCGCCCAGCTGGCGCGCCAGATCGCGTCGCTCGACGAGATCGCCAACGGCCGGATCGACCTGAACCTGATCTCCTCGCCACTGCCCGGCGAGATCCTGGCCGCCGACGAGCGTTACGCCCGCACGGGACGGGTGATGAGGGATCTCGACGACCTTCTCTCCGGCCGGCCGGCCGGAACCCTCGGGCCGCCGAGGATCGCCCGGGACCGGCATCGTCGACCCCCCTTCTACTTCGGTGGGCTCTCTGAGCCGGCCCGAGACGTGGCGGCGAGGTGTGCCGACGTCTACTTGATGTGGCCTGACACGCTCGAGGGAGTGGCGGCGACCATCGCCGATCTCCGACGACGGGCCGAGGTCATGGGGCGGACGCTCCGCTTCGGCTATCGGGTCCACGTGGTCGTCCGAGAGACCGAGCGGGAGGCCAGGGAGGCCGCCGCACACCTCGTGGCGGCGCTCGATCCCGAGGTGGGCGACGCTCTGAGGGCCAAGGCGCTCGACAGCGGGTCGGTGGGGGTCGCCGCCCAGGCCACGCTCCGCGACGTCGCCGACGCCGAAGGCTATGTCGACCGACACCTCTTCACCGGCATCGGACGAGCCCGCTCGGGCTGCGGTGCGGCGGTCGTCGGCGATCCCGATCAGGTGGCCGGCTACCTCCGAGACCTCCAGAACCTGGGCATCGAGACCGTGATCCTGTCCGGCTACCCCCACCGCGAGGAGTGTCGCCAGGTCGGTGAGTTACTCCTACCCCTGCTCGAGCACGGCCCGCTCTTCCATGGGGCCTAGAGGACCTCGCTGAGCTCCACCACCCGGTGCTCGGCCGCCGCCAGTTGGGCGGCCACCCCTACTGCCACCGAGGCAAGGCCATCGGCGACGGTGACGGCCGCCGGAGTCCCATTCCGGACGGCGGCGAGGAAGTCGAGGTGCTCGAGGTAGCTCGAGCCGTGGTGGAAGCCCTCGTGCGCCACCCGCTCATCCACCACCACCTCGCTCGTCACTCCGTCGTGCCAGCCGGGACGCAGACCGACCCGGACCTCGGAGCTCGGGAGAAAGGCCTCTACCTTCCCGCGGTCGCCGACCACGCTGAGCTCCTCCTGGTTCCGACTCCCCTCAGCGAACATGCACAGGTCGAGCGAGCCCCGCACCCCGTTGGCGTAGTCAACGATGACCAGGGCATTGTCGAGGATGTCAGGGGTGCGGCCTCCGTACTCCTCGTCGAGGTGGTTGACGTCTTGGCTCCCCGAGGCCATCACCCGGAGCGCCGGGGCCCCGGCGAGCAGGCCGAGGAGGTCGAAGAAGTGGCAGCACTTCTCCACCAGGGTTCCACCAGTGTTCTCGTTGAAGCGGTTCCAGTCCCCCACCTTCTGGAGAAAGGGGTAGCGGTGCTCGCGCATCGCCACCATCCGTACTGTCCCCAGCTCGCCGCTATGCGCCACGGAGATCGCACGGGCGATCGGCGGCATGTAGCGGTACTCGAGGCCCACCCAGACGAGCGAGGGCGACGCATCCGCCGCGGCGAGGATGCTGCGACAGTCCTCCATGGTGGTGCAGAGTGGCTTCTCGACGAGACAGCTGACCTCTGCGGCGAGGACGTCGCGCAGCACGGCGGCGTGGGTCATGTTGGGGGAGGCGATCACGACGGCATCGCAGCCCCCGGCTTCGAGCAGCGCCACGTGATCGGCGTAGGTGGCGACCGTGGGATCGCCCAGCGTGGCCTGGGCGTCGGCGATCGATCGGACGTGAGGATCGGCGATGGCGACGATCCGGGCATCGTCGATGGCCTGGAGGTTCCGGATGTGCTCAAGGCCCATCATCCCGGTCCCGATGATCCCGATGCGCAGGGGGTCGCTCTCCGTCATGGCTCCATCCTCGCAGGAGCCGGCGACTGACGCAGGGGCCCTGGCGGTGGGAGCTAGCTGTCGAAGCCCAGGCCGAGCCGATCGAGCAGTCGGAGCCACGGCCCCCGACGTCCGTCATGTGCGTCGGCGGCGGCGATGGCCCGACGGGTGGCTTGGATCCCGGCCCAGCGGATGGGCTCCGGCGGGAACGGCACAGGTGGCCGACGGATCATCTCGAGGTCGGTGGCCTCCGTGCGACGGCCGGCGAGGAGATCGACGCCAGTCCGGGCAAAGAAGCGCGACGCCCCGACGCCGAGGCCGGTGAAGCCGTTGATGGTGACCACCCGTCCCTTGTGGCTGATCGTGGCGGCGGCACAGAATCGGGTGGAGGTGTCGATGGCCCCTCCCCAGCGATGGCTGAAACCAACCTCGGCGAGCGAGGGGAACATGGCGGTGAGGTCCGCCTCGAGGTGATCGAAGGTGGCGGGGTCCTGCTCGTGACGGGCCTCCACCCGCTGGCCGAACCGGTACACCGCGTCGTAGCCACCGAACAGCAGGCGATCGTCCGAGGTGAGCCGGAGGTAGTGGAACTGGTTCCCGGCGTCGCCGATCCCCTGGCGGCCCTCCCAGCCGATCGAGGCGCGCTGCACGGCGTCGAGCGGCTCGGTCATCAGCACGTAGTCGTAGACCGGGACAGTCCGGCCGGCGGTTCGTCGGACCAGCGGACGGAAAGCCGAGGTGGCGATAACAGCCCGGCGGGCCGACACGACACCACCTGACGTGCGTAGTTCGATCCCCTCACTCGCCCTTTGGAGCCGAGACGCAGGCGTGCCCTCGACGATCCGCCCCCCGGCGGTCTCGATGGCGTCGGCGAGCCCCCACGCGAGTCTCGCCGGGTTGAGCATGACGGTGCCGTGGCGCTCGAGCAGGCCGCCGACAGCGATCGGCGATCGGACCAGGCGGTCGATGTCGGGTCCGTCCACGAGCTCGTGCGGCACGCCTGCCGCTCCGAGGGCCGCGGATTCCTCTCGCAGCTCCTCCATCTGCCAGGGCTCCACGGCAAGGGTCAGCTCGCCGGTGGCCTCGAGGTCACAGTCGATGCCGAGTCGTGCCACGTCGGTCACGAGGCCGGCCAGGTTCTCCTCGCCGAGGCGGCGCAGCAGGGGCATCTCGTCGGGCCATCGGGAGCGGCCGTTGCCGTCGCCGTGGGTGAGCGACGCCGAGCAGAACCCTCCGTTGCGACCGGAGGCATTCTCTGCCAGCCGTGTTCCCTCGAGGAGTAGGACTGAGGAGCCGGGGTCGGCCTCGAGCGCGGCTAGTGCCGCCCAGAGGCCGGTGAAGCCCCCACCGACGACCACCGTGTCCACCGAGGTGGCGCCGGTCAGAGCGGGCCGTGGCGCCGGGCGGTCAGGATCGTCGAGCCAGAACGGGATCGGGGCCGCAGCGTGCCAGCGGGAGGAGCTCGTCATCGCTGACCCTCCGACGCGGCCAACTCGTCGTTCGACCACCAGCCCGCCTCGATGGCCCCGCCTCTGGCGTAGCGGCCAAGCCGGGCCATCGCTGCGTCGTCGAAGAGGTCGACCACGTCCGCCACCAGGGTCGGGCCAGCCGCTCGGAGCATCTGGTCGGCCTCGTGGGAGGGCTCGGGCAGGTCGGTGGTCAGGAGCAGGAGGCCGACATTCGGTCCGAGCCGCCCGCGTACGGCGGCGAGGCGACCGAGGGCGCGCACGGCCACGTCAGGCCGGAGGAGCCCGCCACGCCGCGAGACGAACGTGCCCCCCACCTCGACGAGGAAGCGTCGACCGTCGGCGTCCTCGACGCTGAAAGGCAGCGTGATCGACGATCGAGGAACTTTCACGTCGGTGCCCACGATGGTGAATCCCGCCTCGCCCAAGGCGGCGCCGGCGAGGGCAGTGGCACCGAGTCCCTCGGCAGTGGCCAGCGCCCGTCGGCCGGAGAGTTCGAGTGGCCTCCCCTCGTCGGCCACGCGCTGCGCGGCGAGGGCCACATAGGCGGGGTCAAGGTCGTAGCCGACGTAGCGGCGTCTCAACCGGGATGCGGCGACCAGTGTGCTCCCAGAACCCATGAATGGGTCGACGACGAGGTCGTCGACGAAGGTGTAGAGCCGGATGAGCTGCTCGGGGAGCTCGACGGGGAATGGAGCGGGGTGGCCGACCCGACGAGCGCTCTCGGGTGGGATGGACCAGACGTCAAGGGTCATCGACAAGAACTCATCGGTCAGCACCGTGGTCTCGTGCGGGAGATCGCGTGCCGCCCGCTTGGCCACGGGGAGGCCGCGATCGAACCGACCCTTGCTGGCCACGATCACACGCTCGGTCAGGTCACGGAGCACGGGGTTCGAGGCCGAGCGATAGGACCCCCAGGCGCAGGAGCCGCTGGCGCCCTCGGCCTTCTGCCAGACGATCTCGCCTCGCAGGAGCAGGCCGAGGTCGTGCTCGAGGATCCGGGTGACGTCAGCAGCCAGGCTCCGGAAGGGGCGGCGGCCGAGGTTGGCGACGTTGACGGCGATGCGCCCACCGGGCTCGAGCACCCGCACACACTCGGCAAAGACCTCGGTGAGCATCTCGAGGTACTCGAGGTAGGAGGCGGGGATGCCCTCGGTGGCAAGCTCCTCCTCGTAGGCCTTCCCGGCGAAGTAGGGCGGAGAGGTGACGACCAGGGCGACTGAACCGTCACGAATCGAGGTCATCGCTCGGGCGTCGCCGACGACGAATGATTCGTCGACGGGACTCGGTGGGAGCAGGGTCGTGTCGGTTGAAAGCTCTGGGGCCCGGAATCGGTCGTAGAAGCCTGACGCGTCGTGTGACTCGCGTCCTGAGACCCCGAAGTTCGAGGTGGAGGTTCGGCGGCGCCCGGTCGACGCTCTGTGGTCAGGGCCCATCGGAGCCGAGACTACCCGGATGGGTGTATCCGCACCCACGAACGAAGTTGTCCTAGCCGCCGAGGGCCCCAGCGGGGTCGGCAAGGAATTGCTCACGGCATCGGGCGCTGCAGAAGCAATAGGTGACTCCCTCGTGCTCGGCCTGGTGGACCGCTCCCTCGAGCTCGACCGTCATCTGGCAGATCGGATCGACGGTGGTCGTTGCTCGGCGAGGTCGGTGGCCGAGCGAGATCGAAACTGGTCCCCCCATGGCAGCCAAGCTCGGACCAGCGATGAGCGTCTCAGCCGGATCGACGAGGAATCGCTCACGGCATTCGGGAGTACAGAAGGCATAGGTGACCCCTTCGTGCTCGGCCAAGTGGGCTGCTCCCTCGAGGACAACGACCATCCCGCAGATGGGGTCGATCACCTCGCCGGCCATCGGGTGGCCCAAGGGGGCAGTGGAGGGCTCCGATGTGAGGTAGCGATCAGGATCAGCCACAAAGCGTTCTCGGCACCGATCAGCGCAGAAGTAGTGGGTGACCCCGTCGTGGACGGCGGTTGCGGGTGCGTCGGTGGTGCGGACCTGCATCCCGCAGACCGGGTCGATGGCATAGCCCTGCCCTCCGCCGAACCTGGTCCGGTTGCGGGCCAACCACCAGACCCCACCGGCCAGGACGAGGAATACGAGATTCAACACGGTGGTGTAGTTCCACTCGAAGTGCGCCGAGGTCTCGGTGATCGGGTGCGAGGTGGGGATAAGTCCGGCCCCCCCGAAGAGCAGTTCGGTGGCGAGGCCTCCGAGCACCATGATCACGTAGAAGAGCCCGACCAGGCGGGCGGCGAGGTGCCAGCCGTAGAACTTTGCGTAGATCAGGATTAGTGGCATTGCGATGAGGTCGGCGAAGACGAAGGCCACGACGCCACCGAAGGAGATCCCTCCCGACCAGAGGGCGGCGGCCAACGGCACGTTGCCGATGGAGCAGACCCAGCTGATCACCGCGATGAGCGGCCCGACCAATGCATTCTCGATGCTGGTCCAGATCCCATGGCCGTGGAGGAAGAGAGCACTCCACAGGTGCATGGGGACGAGGACGGCAAGCAGGCCGGCCACCAGGTAGCCGATCACCAGCTCCTTCGACAGCATCGTGACGTCGGCCACCGCATAGGCCGACGCATCTGACCAGGCGGCGGGTGAGCGGACCTTGTCGTGCCATGAGGTGGCCTCGAGCTCCTGCTGACGAGCTGGCGTGACCCCCGACATCGCTGCATGGTCGGGACCGGTACCTTCGTGCTGCAGCCGCCGTCGAGCTGCGGCCAAGAGAGCGGGGGTGAAGACCATGCCGCCGAAGAGGGCCAGGAGGGCGATCATGATCGGCCCGCCGACGAATTCGGCGGCCATGAACTGCCATCCGAGCAGGACGAGCAGGACGATCCCGAGCTCGATCACGAGGTTGGTCGAGGCGATCATGAAGGCCATGGCGGTCACGAAGTCCGCACCCTTGGCGAAGAGTGACTTCGACATGGCGGAGGCGGCATACGAGCAGCTCGATGAGACCATCCCGAAGAACGAGGCCTTGGCCACGGTGCCGGGTCGATGGTCACCCATGCGGGCCCGCATCTGATCCTTCGAGACGAAGGCTTGGACGATGCCGGAGAGGGTGAAGCCGAGCACCAGGGCCCACAGCGTCTCCCAGAACATGAAGAAGGCCTCGCGGAGCGACCGTCCGACATCGAGCAGGATCGAGATGACTGCAACCAAGGTCATCTCCCGAGACTAGGCCGCACGAGTTGGAGGACTCAGAGGAGATCCAAGGATCCGAGTATCCGCAGGAGCGCTGATGCTCCTGATCCCTCGTGATGGCGAGGGATCAGGATCCTTGGTCGGGCTGCCCGGATTTGAACCGAGGACCTCTGCGTCCCGAACGCAGCGCGCTACCAAGCTGCGCCACAGCCCGTTCGTCCACCCGGCGAGGAGTGCACGTACCTTCGCACCTTACCAAAGGCTCGTCAGTCGCTCTCTTCGGAGAGCTCGGCGGGCAGGATCTCTAAGGGATGGCGCACGAGCACCTCAGCGATCCGGCGCTTGTCCATCGAATGGATACGGAGGTTCCAGCCCTCGAAGTCGACATCATCGCCCTCGCCCGGAATATCACCGCGACGTTCAAGGAGGAAGCCGGCCAGGGTCACATAGTCCCCGTCTGGGAGCTCGAGGCCGATCTCCTCTGACAGGTCGTCGAGGGTGATCTGCCCGTCGACCAGCCAACGTCGGGCATCGACGCGGACCACCTGGGGCTCCTCAGCGCTGGCGAGCTCGTCGGTGAGGTCTCCGACCAAGGGTTCGAGCAGGTCCTTGAGCGAGAGGATCCCCGCCACTCCACCGTGCTCATCGACGACAAGGGCCACACTGCGGCGCTCGGCTCGCATCTGGGCCAGGGCCTCGAGGACGTCGAGGGACTCGGGCAGCAAGAGCGGGGGCCGGACCCGTTTGGAGATGTCGACCGAACTCAGATTGGCACCACCTTCGAGGAGATCACCGCGCCCGGCTCGGAACAGGTCCTTGACGAAGAGCAGGCCCACCACGTCGTCGAGATCGTCGAGCACGACGGGGTAGCAACTGTGCCCACTGGCTCTGACCGCCCGAGCAACGTCGGCGGCGGTCACCGGGGTGCTGAGGGTCTCGACATCGATCCTCGGGGTCATCACCTCGGTGATCTGGATATCGCTCAGCTCCGAGAGGTTGCTGGCGATCTCGTCGGTGGCGCTGGGTGCGATCGGTTCGAAATCGCGGTCGCGCCGTTGGCGCCGGCGACGTCGTCCGGGTGGAGGGGGGGCGTCGGACGACACCGAGGTGCTCAGCCGCCCTCTCCGGCGAGGACTGTGGCGGGCATAAATGAAGCGTCCTCATAGCGGTCTCCGGCGAGCAGGGCAGCGACGCCGCGCCGGATCCTGATGGCGTCGAGCGGTTTGATGATCCAGCCGTCGGCTCCGCAGCGCTTGGCCTGAAAGACGTCAGGCCTCCGGTCGAGCAGCATCAAGAACGGGATCTCGTCGAGGGCGTCATAGGAGGCCTGCAGCCGAAGTTCGAGGCAGACAGCAATTGCCCCCATGGTGGCCATCTGGATGTCACCGATCACGAGATCAACCTGCTCAAGCTCATGGGCGAGCTCGATGACCTCCGGCCCCGAGTGCGCTTCGATGATCTCATGCTCTCCGCCGTCGAGGACGCTGATGACCTCGCGACGAACCGCAGCGGTGTCACTGGCCACGATGATGGTGCTCACAGGAGGAGAAACTACCAGTGCACCGGGCTGTGGCCGGCATCTCGCTGCGTACCCAGCAGCGCAGCGAGTCGTGTGAGGCCCTCGACGTCATGGATCGGCTCCGAGGTGAGAGGTAGGGAGACCACAGGGACGGGGGCGACCGCCTCGACGAGCTCACGCACAGCGAGATCCTCGGCGGAAGCGATGGCATTGAGTCGGCGCAGGTTCCCCACCATCTCGCCGAGCTCGCCGTCGACCAACTCATCGGGAATCCCGACAGCGTCGAAGGTGGGATGGACTCGGTTCACGATCACTCCGCCAGCTTCTAAACCAGACTCCCTGAGCCGAGCCTCGAAGTAATAGGCCTCGGCGATGGAATCTGGACGGGGTGAGGTCACCAGCACGAACCGCGTCCCCTCGGCCCTGAGCCGATCGTGGATGGCTCCTGCGCGCCGGGCAAAGCCCTCCTCCATGCCGGCGAATGCTTGGAAGAAGGTGACGGCATCGGCCACGAGCTCGGCACCGGCCACCTTGCCGATGGTGCCCAGCAGGGCGCGGGTGGCGAAGGAGACGGCCTTGAGGTACGCCCGAGTGGGGGCTAGCAGAGCGCGAAAGATGCGGTTCTCGAGGAACGACGTGAGTCGACGAGGGGCATCGAGGAGATCGAGGGCGTTGCGGGTCGGTGGGGTATCGACGACCACGAGGTCGTAGCGACCTGATTCGACCAGCTCGTAGAGCTTCTCCATCGCCATGTACTCCTGCGTCCCGGCCAGCGAGGAGGAAAGGCTGCGGTAGAGGCGATTGCCCTTGATCGACTCGGCCTGCTCAGGGGTGTCGGCATAGCGGTCGATCAGTTGGTCGAAGGTTCCGGCGCTGTCGAGCATGACGGCGTCGAGGCTCCCGGTCCCCGTCACGGCCACGGCGGTCGGCTCTGACGAGGCGACATCGATGCCGAGCGCGTCAGCGAGGCGGCGAGCTGGATCGACGGTGAGGACGCAGACGCGACGTCCCGCATCCGCCTCGGCCAGCGCAATGGTGGCCGACACGGTGGTCTTGCCAACCCCACCTGGTCCGCAGCAGACCAGCACGTCAGCCCCCACGATGGTGCCGAGCAGCCCGGTCATGGTGCACTCACGTCTACGGTGGCCGCGGCGAGGAGATCAGCAAGTTCCTCGACCTCGTCGGGTCCGATCGCTGCCGAGCCGAGCCGGGGCAGGATCACCAGCGGGAGCGGAAGTTCGGAGCGGAGCCGGGCGATCTGCTCGGCGCCGGCCTCCACTTGGTGCCGCTGGAAGGCCGCAGCAGCATCCAGCGTAGACAGGACGGCAGGATCGACGGCGATCCCGGCGGCCGATGCGATCTCTGCTGCAGGAGCATCGAGGCCGGGCTGCGCGAGGTCGGTGCGGTTGCAGATGATCAGGCTCAGGGACATCCCGGCCTCCTCCTCGATCCGGAATGCGGCCTCCACGGTCTCGGTGACGGGCAGCTCTTCAGGAATGGTCACCAAGACAACGCAGGACCGAGTGGGATCCGTGAGCATCTCGACGACCTGATCAGCCTGGGAGCGCACCGGGCCACTTCGAGCAGCGTTGGCCACGCCAGAGGCTGAGGTGAGCAGGGTCACGGCATGACCGGTGGCCGGGCAGTCCACGAGGACGACGTCCGCATCGGACTCGTTCGCCATCTGCTTGATCTTGCCGAGGAGAAGCACCTCGCGTATGCCCGGGATGGCGCCGGCGACGACGTCGATGACACCGGAGGCGAGGAGCCGGCGTGACAGCCTGGCGAGGCCGTGATCATCGAGGTACTCGAGCAGTGCCTCGTCTGGGGTGAGATGGCGAGCGGAGACCGATCCACCGGAGGGATCGGAGTAGATGACCTGCTCGTCGTAGCCGAGGGCTCCGTCGATGCCGAAGGCACGAAGGATTTCCGGTCGGCCCTCGAGTTCGATGAGCAGGACTCGTCTACCGCTCGTGGCGAGGGCGCGACCCATGGCACAGGTGACAGCAGTCTTTCCTACCCCACCCTTGCCGAGGAGGAATCGGACCGGCGCTTCGTTTCCTAGGGCATCAAGGTCCATCGATGGCTGAGGCTATCGGGCCAGACTGGCTTTCCTGGTCACGAGGCGTGAAATATGGGTTGAGGTCTTGTCGGAGCCCTCCTGACGGGGGTACGCTCACCAGACGGTCTCCGAAGTCTGGGGGCGTCAGTCGTCACTGGGGGGTGCGCGATGTTGGAGTTCGTCGAGGGGTGGCAGCGTCTTGCGGCGTGCCGAGGGCCGTATGCGGAGAAGTTCTTCCCGCCGAGCACGCCCGAGCGCAAGGAGGAGAAGGCCTCGCGCGAGGTGGCCGCCAAGGCAATCTGCCAGGACTGCGGTGTTCGTCAGGAGTGCCTGACCTATGCCATAGAAATTCGGGAGCCGCACGGCATCTGGGGTGGCCTCAACGAGGTCGAGCGCAAGTTGGTGCTCGACGGCGCCCTTCGCTGATCAGTCGTCGCTACTGACGAGCTCACCTGAGCCGTCAAGCATGGCGGGGACGACCTTCACGGTGATCGCGAACAGCGAGAACGTGACGAGGTGCACTCCGGTGCACCAGAGGCAGATGGCACCGATGATCAGCAGTTCCGCGGCGATGAGCCAGAGCACGAAGACCATCCCGGTACAGATGGCCACAAGGCGGATGACGTGGATCCGGCGATCATTCGAGTGCCAGGCCCACGGTGAGAACAGGGGCACGGCGGCGAGGAAGAAGGCCAACCCCAAGATGGCCACAGGGATGCCGAGGATGACGCTCTCGGGAGATGTGGTGACCTTGGCGCAGTTGATGGCCCCGTTGTCCGAGCAGGCGAGCGCCTGGGTTCCCACAAAGTGGGCGACGGTCAGGTAGATCGAGATCCCGAGGCCGGCGAGCGCCAAGATGCCGGTGGACGCCACCGCCCACCGGGGGGCCTGAGCCACCTCGCTTGATCCTGCGCTCATCGGTGATCCGCTCCCCTAGAGGCCCATGGCCGTGGCGGCAGCCTTGACGCCCTTGGAGCCGCAGACCGAGCTGGGCTGCTGGTTTGTCGTGGCGCAGATCGAGGCGGTGAGGTAGTTCGCCGTGGCGATGATGGCCTGCGTGGCCGGGTTAGTCGGGTCCGACAGGTTCGAGGCGATGTCGGACCGACTCAGGCCACTCAGGATCGATGGTGAGTAACTCGACCCGGCCGACAAGAACCGATTGCCTACATCCAAGAAGGGAATCGATCCGGGCGAGGCGCCCTGCAGGTACTTGGCCGTGTCGTACTTGGCAATCAGGGCCGACTGAGCCTTGGTCAGACTCTGGAGCTTCTTGTAGCCGGTCGTCGGGTCGCTGACGTTTGAGGATTGCTCGATGCCCTGGAACACCAAGTAGGGACTTGAGAATGTCGCCTTGTAGAACGAGAGAGTCTGGGTGTTGGGGAAGACATCGGTGGACGACGACTCGGTCACGCCGAGGTTCGTGAAGGTCCCGAACCTGCTCAGCGCTGCAACGACAGACCAACGCTGCGCTGCGCAGTAGGGGCAGTACTCGGCGCCGATGTAGATCGTCCCGGGCTTGGTGCCACCGGCTGGGTCGGCGAAGGTCAGCGCCGGTTGCCCCTTGATCTCGGTGGGCTTCGACACTGGAACGCTCGGCGAGGTGATGCCGACAGTGTCGTAGACGCTGGCCGGGATCTTCGTCGCGTCTCGGACGATGTTGGCCGGAGCAGGTGAGGAACCACCACCCTTCCCGGGGGTGGAGGAACCACCGGCGATCTTGATCACCACCAGCGCGATCACGACCACCAAGACGAGGACGATGGCCCCCCAGGTGAGCAGGGACGAGGTCGACCGACGCTGCGCCTTGGTCGGCGCCGTCCGCTTGGTGGAGGTCGCCACCGATCGGTTGGCGTCCTTGCTGGCTTGCTTCTTCTTGTTGTTTGGCTGCTGGGCCATGGGTCGAGGACCTCCTGCTCGTTGCCACGATGGTAGTGGAGTCGGAACGCAAGGGACCGCTCAGGAGTACCCTCAAGGCATGGCCGATGCTCCTGACAAGACCGCCATCCGCCCTGCTGCCACGGTCATGTTGGTGCGAGACGTTGATGCGGGGGGCATCGAGGTCCTGATGGTGCGAAGGAACCTCAACTCTGACTTCGTGGGCGGCGCCTATGTCTTCCCCGGTGGCGGGGTCGATGCCGCCGACGGGGGCCCCGAGGCGGCGTCGGTGTGTGTCGGGCGATCAGCGGCCGAGGCCAGTGAGATTCTTGGGGTCGAATCCGGTGGTCTCGCCTACTGGGTGGCCTGTCTTCGAGAGTTATTCGAGGAAGCCGGCATCTTGATGGCCACGACGCCGGAGGGTTCAACTCTCGAGCTCACCGGAGGCGCAGCAGAGCGCTTCGTGGCTCACCGGGCCGACGTGAACGCCAGTGAGCGTCGTTTCCTCGACGTCATCACGCACGAGGGACTCACTCTCGATGTCGGTGACCTCCACTACTTTGCCCATTGGATCACCCCCGAGGGCTCGCCGCGGCGTTACGACACTCGATTCTTCGTGGCCACCGCTCCGGCGCTGCAGACTGCGGCTCACGATGCCGGTGAGGTGATCGCAGATGAGTGGATTGCTCCTCACGATGCGCTTCGGCGACAACGTGAGGGCGACATCGAACTGATCTTCCCGACGATCAAGAATCTCCAGGCGATCAGCCGCTTCTCTTGCACCGCGGAGCTGATCGAAGCGGCGCGCACCGCAGCGTCGGTGCCGGCCATCCTGCCGAGGATCACCATGTCCGACAAGGGAGTCCGGATCTTGCTCCCTGGTGATGACGGCTACGAGGAGGCATTTCGCGAGGGCCGAGCACCAGCCGACACCGAAGACTTCAACACTGCGGTCAGAGCCATCTCCCATGCCGCCAACCCGAACGTCGGCGCCTGAACCGACCGACCGATCTTGATCACGAGTCATCGGTAGCATCATTTCCATGCGAGTCCCTCGTCGATTCGTCGTGCTCCTCGTCCTCGGACTGCTCGCGATGGGAAGTGCGGGAGCCGAAGGTGGAACGGCCCACGCCGCAGCAGATCACCTGACGCGGGCCGAGCAGGCGGCCGCCAAAGCTGCCACTTCGGCCTTTCGAGCGCAGGTCACCCACGCTGCCGAGCAGCTCTCCGCCAGCCTGGTGACGATCGATGCCAGCTTGTCGCAGCCCGATGGCTCGGTGGACCGCGAGGCGCTGGATCGGGCGCGAGCAGCCTTCGATGTGGTGCGCGTCCAAATGGTCGATCCCCGAGCAGCATCGACCCAAGGGGGAACACACTTGCTGTCCTTGGCGCTGTGGTCGCCCAGCGTTCTCGCGATGAACCACGCGGCGCTGGCCGCTGCGGCTCCCATCCTCACGGTGGTGCTCGACCGGGTGATCCTCTCGCCGCAGGCCATAGCGCTGAGCGCGCAGCGCTCCACAGCGTGGATCTCGCGCACTGCTCCTTCGGTTCTGGCCGGATCGACCTCGTTCACCCGGGGTGATCTCCAGGCGACGGCAGTGGCCACAAGAGCGGCGATCGGTTCGCTCGAGATGCTTGGCCGCCTCGTTGCTCCGGCTGAGACTGCCCAGGTCATCAGAGCGAGCGACCTCCTCGAGGCGGCCACCTCCTCGCCGACGGCCACCCTCCGCCAAGTGATGGCGGCGGCCGATGTGTTGGCGGTTCACCTGGGCTCGCTGGGTGGGGATCTCTCTGGCTATGGGAAGGGAGCGCTCTACCAGTGAGTGGGACCCCGGGACCCCGACTGAGCCGTCGGCAGCTCTTGGGTTCGTCAGCCGTCGCCTCCCTCGGCGCAGTGACGGCAGCGGTGACGCCACCGGCTGTCGCTGATGCGGCCGAGCCCTCGGCCATCGCCTTCTATGGCCGCCATCAGGCAGGGGTGGCCACCGCGCCGCAGGATCATCTCAGCTTCGCCACATTCGATGTCTCGTCCGACGCATCGCGCTCCGATGTGAGGGCTGTCCTGCAGACGTGGACTGACGTGGCGGCGAGGTTGACCAGGGGACAACCTCTCGCTGGACCAACGAAGACGACGTACCCTCCGGCTGACTCAGGAGAGGCCACGGGTCTCGGGTCCGCCCGATTGACGATCACCCTTGGGGTGGGGCCGGAGTTCTTCACCTCCCGGCTCGGCAACCTCGCTGACCGACCAGCGCTGCTCGCCCAGTTGCCCGCCTACGACGGTGACGCGCTCGATCCAATCCGCTCTGGTGGTGCGCTGTGTATTCAGGCCTGTGCCGACAATGCCCAGTCCGCATTCTCGGCCATCCATGAGCTTGCGCAGGCAGGTCTCGGAATTATCGAGCTTCGGGCACTCCAAGCGGGCTTCACCAAGAACCCGACGACGACCGACCCGCGGATGGCCCGAGACCTGCTCGGATTCCATCGCACCACCAACAACATCGGCTGGACTGACGTACCAACGCTTGATCGCTATGTCTGGGTTGCGTCATCCTCGCCGGGCTGGCTCCGAGGCGGGACCTATCTGGTGGCTCGTCGGATCCGGATCGCACTCGAACAGTGGGGAGCGGTGTCGCTCGACGAGCAACAGTCGATCATCGGTCGATACCGGGCCTCCGGAGCCCCGCTCAGCGGTCACCGCCTTCACGATCCAGCCGATCTGAAGGCGACCGGTCCGCAGGGGAATCTCCTGATCCCGCCCGGTGCGCACATTCGGGTGGCTGGAATCGACGGGAACGCCGGTCAGCGAATCCTGCGTCGGGGCTACAGCTTCTCCGATGGCGTCGATAGCTCCACCGGGGAGCTCGATGCGGGCACCTTCTTCATCGCTTTTCAGCGCGATCCTCAGCGACAGTTCGGCGAGATGCTCGGCCGCCTGATCTCGGGCGATGCGCTCCATCGCTATCTGGTCCACACCTCGAGCGGTGTCTTCGCCGTTCCACGCGGTCTGGCCCAGGGTGAGCACTGGGGTTCTCTGCTGCTTTGAGTCTCGGGCTAGTTTCTCGACAGGGCGGGGGCGGTGGCGGAACCGTGCATTTGGTGCTCGCCAATTGAGGAGGGACCATGGGCTCACAAGGGGTCAAGAAGTCGGTGTTGGCCACGATCGGTGCGATCGTGTTGTCGGGGGGAGTCCTGGCGGCCTGCAGTTCCTCATCGACCACGTCGCCGACCACCTCGACGGGTCGCGTCTTGACCGTGGGAACCTTCCACGACAAGAAGGGCGAGTACGTCACGATCCAGGCGGCGGTTGATGCGGCCAAGAAGGGGGATTGGATTCTCGTCGCCCCCGGCGACTACAAGGAGACGGCCGACGTCTCGAACCCCAGTGCGTCAACCGACAACGGCCAGTTCGGAGGAGTCCTGGTCACGACGTCGGGCATCCACATCCGAGGCATGGATCGCACCACCACCGTCGTCGACGGCACCAAGGCCGGCGCTCCTCGATGCTCGTCGAGGGCTGCCGATCAGCAGTTCGGTGTGGTGAAGGACGGCAAGGCGATCGGTCGAAATGGCATCGTCGTGTCCAAGGCCAACAACGTGAGCATCGACAACCTCACGGTGTGCAACTTTCTCAATGGCGCTGGCGATGGTGGCAACGAGATCTGGTGGAATGGCGACCTCGGCACCAAGGCCATTGGCCTGACGGGCTATGAGGGCTCCTACCTCACGGCCACTTCGACTTTCTACGACGGCGAGGACACCGCAGCGCAGTATGGGATCTTCTCCAGCCACGCAGCAGGCCCGGCCACCTGGACCAACATCTACGGCTCGAACATGAACGATTCGGGGATGTACGTCGGAGCCTGCCTGCAGGTCTGCGGCATCACTATCGACAAGGCCTGGATGGAGTACTCGGCACTGGGGTACTCCGGCACAAATTCCGGTGGTGCCATCGTCGTGAAGAACTCCCGGTTCAATGACAACCAGGACGGTTTTGACACCAACACGCAGATCAACGGCGACCCGCCAGCTCCGCAGAACGGGGCCTGCCCGGGCAATGCGATCAGCCCGATCACCCATACTCACTCGTGCTGGGTCGTGATGAACAACGTGTTCGAGAACAACAACAACCCGAACACACCCAAAGCCGGCAACGCGGCTGAAGGACCGACGGGGACCGGCATGACCATCGCGGGGGGCAGCAACGACACGGTGATGAATAACACCTTCCGCAACAACGGCGCGTGGGGCATTTTGTTCATCCCGTTCCCGGACAGCTCGACACCATCGCTGAACCAGTCGTGCGCCGGCACCGGTGGGGTCGAAACAGGCGGTTTTGGCTGTGTCTACGACACGGTGGGGTCCAAGCTGGCCACGAACACCTTTGTGAACAATGGCTTCTTCGGGAACCCGTCAAACGCAGATTTCGGTCAGTTGGCCCTCAACGCCAACAAGCCGAGCAATTGTTTCGTCGGCAACAAGGCGCCCAAGGGTTCGTCGCCGGCCAACCTCGAGCAGTCTTCCCCGACATGTGGCGTTAATCGATCGACCGCAAACGCGCCGACCGACCTGCTTGCCCAGGTTCTCTGCGACACGGGGTTCGGGAGCTGCCCTGCGGGTACTTCCTATCCTCAGACGACTGGCATTGAACTCCATCCGCTACCCAAGACTTTGGCAACGATGCCGAATCCCTGCTCCGGTGTCCCAGATTCGCAATGGTGCTCGGGCGGCAAGGTCGTCCGCTGAGTGGACCCCTCACCACGGGGGTTTCGGCTCGGCTGAACCGATTCGGCGGCACGACGGCTCAGGCGGATGGCGAGTCAATTCCCGCCTCGACCGCCTGATCGAGCAGGTCGAGCATTCTCGCCGAGCATCCGGTCATCTCGACGGGGTCGGGAGCTGAGGCCACGAGTCGGTCGGCGAGATCGTGGAAGGACTGCGACACCGAGGACTCCCCACCGGCTACCGGTGTACCAGCATCGCCGCCGGCTGCCACTCTCGGATCGAGCGGGATCTGGGCCAGCAACTCGACGCCCATGGAGTCGGCCAGTCGCTGCCCGCCGCCCTCACCGAAGAGGGCGTATCGCTCGCCATGGTCGCAGACGAAGGCACTCATGTTCTCGATGACGCCGGAGATCCGGATCGATCCCCGCCGCGCCATGTCGCCGGCCCGAGCCGCCACGTTCTGGGCGGCCAGTGCCGGGGTCGTCACCAGAAGCAGCTCGGTGCGAGGAAGCAGGCGAGCCAGGCTCATCTGGATGTCGCCAGTCCCTGGGGGGAGGTCGATCAGGAGGTAGTCGATACCCGACCAGTCAGTGTCTTCGATGAATTGTTGGACGGCTCGGCTGAGGATGAGCCCGCGCCACATGATCGCTTGGTCCTCATCGGCCAAGAACCCCATCGAGAGCACGCGCACCTCGCCGGACCCCACGGCCTTGACCTTGGGCACCATCTTCTTGTCCTTCGCCTCCACGGGACCCTCGAGATTGAGGAGTCGGGGGATGGAGAACCCCCAGATGTCGGCGTCGAGGACACCGACGACGTGTCCGGACCTGGCCAGGGCCACGGCAAGGTTCGCCGTCACCGAGGACTTCCCGACGCCCCCCTTGCCCGATGCGACCCCGATGACCCGGGCGGCGCCAGGGATGGAAGTGGTCGGCGCATCGCGTTGAGCGGCCTGCCGGGCTCGGTCCATCAGGATGGCTTTGGCCTCCCGGCTCAGCTGACCCATGGAGATCTCGGCCGATTCGATACCCTCGACGCTCAGCGCGGCCCGGGTCGCATCTTGTTCGATCTGACCTCGAAGGGGGCAGGCTGCGGTGGTGAGAGCAATCTCGATGATGGCGTGGCCGAGGTCATCGACGGTGGCGTCGGTCACCATCCCGAGCTCGACGATGTCGAGTCCGAGCTCAGGGTCAACGACGCTCGCGAGGCGCGCCATGAGACCCTCGACGAGGTCCGACCCCTTGCGTCCTGAAGGCACTCCACCACGCTACCGGGACGATGGGACCTTCGATCAGGGTCCTGGGGCATGGAGGGCCCGACTCTTCGCTACCATGGATGTCGGAGCAACTTCGTTGTGGACGTCCACGACGACCGCCTGTCAGGAGAGTGAACAGATGACCCTTGGTACCACCGTAAACATCGGAAGCAAGCCCCAGCCGGTGACCCTGTCTGATGTGGCCATCACCAAGGTGGCCGCCCTGCTCTCCGAGGAGGAGGGTGGCGAAGCCCTGGCGCTGCGTGTGGCAGTGAAGGCCGGCGGATGCTCGGGCTTCAGCTACGACATGTTCTTCGACTCCGAGATCGCCAGCGACGACATCGTCACCACCTTCGGGACGGTGCGAGTGGTGGTTGACCCTGCCAGCGCCGAGAAGCTCGTCGGCGCCTCGCTCGATTACTCCGACGGCCTCAACGGCGCCGGATTCAACATCACGAACCCCAACGCCTCCAAGACCTGCGGCTGCGGTTCCTCCTTCAGCTGATCTGGCCGTGACCTCAGCTCCCGAGGGAGCGAAGGCCGTGCTGAACGTCGATGGCGTCGAGCACGAGGTCTCGCTTGACGCCACCTTGCTCGAGGTGTTGCGGGGCGAGCTGGGCTGTACTCAGGTCAAGGACGGATGCAGTCCCCAGGGTCAGTGCGGCTGCTGCACAGTATTGGTCGACGGCGTGGCGCGCGTCTCGTGCGTGACGCCGGTTCGCCGGGTGGTCGGACGGTCCATCACGACGGCGGCCGGGATCGATCCGGTCCTCTCCGACCGAATCGTGACGGCCTTCGAGGCGACCGGGGGAAGCCAGTGCGGCTTCTGCACCCCAGGCATCGTGGCTCGGCTTGTGGGTCTGGCCCGTCGAGGGACTCCGACCGAGACACAGGTCCGCACGGCGCTCGGAGCTCATCTGTGCCGATGCACGGGCTTCCAGCCCATCGTCGAGGCAGCCCTCCTGGCACTCGATCCCATCCAGCCCCTGCCGGAGCGTCGGAATCCGGCGGCCGCCGAGGCTCGGGCCACGCTCGAGAGCGGACGGCCGCAGGTGGGGGGTGCCGACGTGGTGCTCGGTGCGTTCCGCTTCGCTGCCGACTCCGCACCCAGCGGCACCAAGGTGGCCGTGGCCCAGTCCACCGGCGGGTACAGCGTGGCGTCGACCGAGGCGGAGGCTGCAGCAGCCTCTGGCAAGGTGCAGGGTCGGAACTCGACCATCGCAGTCCGTCCGCCACTGCCGATTCCGATGGTCGAGGGGGCGGTGATCTCGCTGGCGACGTCATTCGTGGAACCGGCCTATGTCGAGCCTGACGCCAGCTGGTGCGCTGAGGGTGGAGATCCGGCATCGCCCTTCGCCAATGCTGGAGCCTTTGGGGCGAAGCGGACCTCGACGGTGTCAGCAGACGCACGGCGACTGGCCGATGAGCTGGGCGAGCCAATCCTGGCCATCTGGCCCCGCGAGGAGGTGGTGGCACGCGGCGCGAAGCGACCACCGCTGTCCCTGTCCATCCGAGCAGATGGGAGCGGCCGCCTGACGGTGGCGACCACCGAGGGATCCGAGGATCTCGCGCCGCTACTCGACGCGGTGGCAGAGATCGCTCCGGGACTCGAGGCCTCGATCGTGGAGGTGCCCGGACCGAAGGTTGGTGCGACACATCGAGGAGCGGTGGTGGCTGAAGTCTTGGCCGCCTTGGCGGCTCGGGGGCTCGCCCCAGGGGACCCCGCCACGGTGGTGGCTCCGAACGGTGCCCGGGCGACAGTTTCGATTGATCCGAGCAATGGAACCGTGAAGGTTGACGTCGATGCTGGCGATCCGATCTGCGCGATCACGCTGCGCAGCTATGTGATCGGGGCAGTCCATCAGGGCCTCGGCATGGTGCGCTCTGAGGGCATCGCAGTCGACGAGATGGGGGTGGTCCAGGACCTCACCATCCGATCATTTGGCATTCTGACGGCCACTCAGACTCCATCGGTCGTCGTCGAGGTCATCGACGCCTCTGGCCCAGCGGTGGCCTGCGGGGTGGCGGTCATGGCGGCGACGATGGCGGCGGCGTGGGCAACAGCCGGACATCCGCCAACATGGCCCACCGCGTGAGATCCTGTAGGCATGTCTCGACCCGTCGGTCCCTATACCCCCATCGTCCGCGCAGGTGACCTGCTGATTACCTCGGGCCAGCTCGGCCTCCAGGTCGCTCCAGATGGTTCCTCCTCGTTGGTTGACGGAGGAACGGTCGCTCAATTGGCGCAGGCCCTCGCCAATGGTGCGGCTCTGCTTGCGGGCGAGGGCGCGTCGATCGAAGACATCGTCAAGGCAACCGTGTTCCTGACCGATATGACCGAGTTCGCTGCGGTGAACGAGGCGTGGATCATGTTCTTCGGATCGCACCGTCCAGCACGGACGGCCATTGGGGTGGCGGCCCTCCCGCTGGGGGCGACCGTCGAGGTGGAGTTGCTCGCCCACCATCCTCAGTGACCACATCGGCCGACGACCTCGAGCCACGTCGAGCGGGGATCCTCGAGTGGTTCCTCGGCCTGGTCGACCCGGACTCTCACCCGGCTGGCCTGGTGTACGGCCTGGTGGTCCTCGGCTCGGTCCTCGCTGCGGAGAGCGTCCACTCCTCCGGGCCCTTGCGCGACATCCTGGCTGCGGTCACCGTGCTGGTCGTCTACTGGCTGGCCCACACCTATGCAGATCTGATGGGTCGTCGCTTCATGCGGATGACGCCGTTGACGTGGCAGGACGTATGGGAGGTAGCCCGTCACGAAGCGGCCATCTTGCGGGGAGCCGCCGTACCGGTCGTCGCCATGGTCGTCGCCATGGTCTTCGGACTTTCCGCGTGGCGGGTTGACGAGGTCGGGATCATCGCCGTCGTGGCGATGCTGATGCTCTTCGCCGTGGTTGGCGGGATCCGAGCCAACCTCTCGAAGCCTGCCCTGGTCCTGCAGGCCGGCCTTGCGCTGGCCTTCGGGATCTTTATCGCCTTGATCCGAGGAGTTCTGGCCTAACGAAGCCTGCTCAACCGCCGTGGGTTGTGGTGGCGAACCGATAGCCCACCGACCGGATGGTTTCGATGAGGTGGGCATGTTCCTCGCCGAGCTTGGCGCGCAGGCGGCGGATATGGACATCGACTGTTCGGGCGCCCCCGTAGTACTCGTAGCCCCAGACCCGGCTCAGCAGCGTCTCTCGGGTGAAGACCTTGGCGGGGTGACCGGCGAGAAATCGCAGAAGCTCGTACTCCATGTAGGTGAGGTCGAGGACCCGCCCATCGATGGTCGCCTGGTAGGTCTCGAGGTTGATCTGCAGCGGCCCGGATTCGATGACCTGGCGGCCGACCCCCCGGCCGAGCCGGTCGAGCTCAAGGTTCAGCCGCGCCGTGAGCTCAGCCATCCGTATCGGACGGATCAGGAAGTCATCGAACAGGTCGTCGCGCAGACTCAGATCATCAACCCGATCGGGATCGAGGATCAGCAGCAGCGGTGAGATCGGACTCTCCCGTTTCCGTAGCGCCCGGCAGAGGGTGATGGCGTCGGTGGTGTCGCCCTCGGCCACGATGATGGCCCCGGCCCAGCCGTCATCGGGTTCGCCGGCATCGGCGGCGTCGAGTGACCCGACGCACCGATAGGGATGTCCGGCCTCGGTCAGGGCCAGGAGGACCTCGGCCGGCGTCGGATCGGGGAAGCAGAGAATGGGACCCATCAGGGCAGCCTCAGAGCCTCGGGAGGTAGCGCTCGAGCTCGAAGCGGGAGATCTCCGACTTGTAGGTCGACCACTCGGCGCGCTTGTTGCGAATGAACCACTCGAAGAGGTGCTCACCAAGCGTGGTGGCAACAAGCGAAGACCGCTCCATGGCGTCCACGGCTTCGTTGAGGCTTCCCGGCAGTGGGGTGATGCCGCGTGCGGTGAGCTCAACGGGGCTCAGGTCAAAGAGGTTCCCGTCGGCCTCGGGTGGGAGCTCATAGCCCCCGTCGATGCCTGCCAGGCCGGCGGCCAGAATGACGGCAAAGGCCAGGTAGGGGTTGGCGGCGGAATCCGGAGCGCGGTATTCGAGTCGTGTCGAGTCGGTCTTGCCCTCCTTGGTCACTGGCACGCGCACCAGCGCTGATCGGTTGTTGCGCGCCCAGCTGACGTGTACCGGAGCCTCATGGCCCGGAACGAGGCGCTTGTACGAGTTGACCCACTGGTTGGTCACAGCGGTGATCTCGTGGGCGTGCACGAGGAGGCCGGCGATGAAACCCCGAGCGATATCGGAGAGGCCGGAGGGATGTGCCTCGTCGATGAAGGCATTCTTCCCATCCTTCCAAAGCGACAGGTGGGTGTGCATACCTGAGCCCTGGACGCCTGCGAGCGGCTTGGGCATGAAGCTGGCCGAGACACCTGCCTGACGAGCGACCTCCTTGATGATGAGTCGGGTGGCCATGACCGTGTCAGCCATGCTGAGCGCGTCGGTGTAGCGGAGGTCGATCTCGTGCTGACTCGGCGCATCCTCGTGCTGGGCGTGTTCGACGGGGATGCCCATCTCCTCGAGGGCCAGGACGCTGCGGCGCCGCAGTTCGCTCGGGAGGTCGCCCATGGCGAGGTCGAAGTAGCCGCCGGCATCGAGGGGGCGCATCGGCGTCGAAGGGTCGAGGTCGTCGAAGTAGAAGTACTCGAGCTCGGGGGCCACGAAGAAGGTGTACCCACGGTCATGGGCGGCCTCGAGGACGCGATGCAGGGCCTGGCGGGGGCAGCCCTCGAATGGAGATCCGTCGAGGTTGACGATGTTGCAGAAGATCCGGGCGACCCGCTCGCTCTCGTGCAGGGGGAGGATCTGGAAGGTTGCCGGGTCAGGCAGGGCGAGCACGTCAGCCTCCTGGACGCGGCTGAACCCATCGACGGCAGACCCATCGAAGGTCATGCCTTCCTCGAGTGCGGTCTCGAGCTCGGCCGGCGTGATGCTGAACGCCTTCGGAGTCCCGAGCACGTCGGTGAACCAGAGCTGGACGAAGCGGATACCTCGCTCTTCGACGGTTCTAAGCACGTAGTCGATCTGGCTGCTCACCTTGGGGCCTCCTCGGGCGGTGGTCGAAACGCTAGCCGTGACGCAGCGAGCC
>CAIUMH010000120.1 GCA_903900235.1 uncultured Actinomycetes bacterium | reverse complement strand
GCCTCGGAGTGGAAGATCGGCCGGACCTCGGCCAACCTCGTCAAGACGGCCTGGATGTCGATGAGTTTGTTGGGCATCTCCCGAGCGTACGAGGAGCCCGTGAGCCAGGCTCCTCGTACGCACTTACCCGTCGACCTTGATCTCATAGACGGACTGGATCCTGGCCATCTCGTCTTCTTCGAGGTACATCCACGAACCGGGCCGGTCCATCGCCTTGATGATGGGGTTATCCGGGTCACCCTTGCCAGTCCGGGCGTGCCAGTTCTGGATCATCCGCGCGTTGTACGACGCGGCTGACATCGACACGGTGAGGTTGGCCCAGGGCAGACCGACTGAACGGAAGAACCCGCGCCGCAGGTTCTCGGTCGAACCGTTCTTGCGGTTGCCGTAGCAGCCCTCGACATAGGTTCGCCGTGCGTACATCGCCCTCCACGCCCGGCTTCCCCAGTAGAGGAACTGCATCAGCTTGCGGATCTTCTTCGGCGGCCTGGTCTTGAAAGTTGTCTGTGTGCAGACCCGCGGCAGTGGCTCGCCATTGGGATCCTTGACCGGCGGATCGGCCACGATGGGCAAGCCCGCGATCATGGCGACCTCGACAGTCCCCGGACGCAAGGGGCATCCGACGGTGCCCGCCCGCGCTGGGCACTGGACGCGCATCGCTCCGGTTGCGTCTGGCTGGTTCACGATGCGCATCTTGTAGGCCTCACGCAGTGCGATGTCGCCTGCGAAGGCCACGAACGTCTCCTTCGGTGCGTTGAGTGCCGGCATCGGAATCTCACCGAGTTCCCGGGGTGTCCCGGGGCAGTGTGCGCAGCCAGCCGCCCAGGGCATCCGGTCGAACTCGATGAAGCCCTGGTCGTCCGCGCGAAGGTCGAGGTGCTGGCGGATCTTGCGCTTGTGGAGCTCACTGAGCCAGTCGTCGAAGTCCTTATAGGAGTAGTGGCGGTCCACGATGATGTCCAGCGGCGTGTCCGTGACGCTGTCGATCAAGCGCAATGTGACGCCGACGACGTCCAGTGTGGCGGGGGCGAGTTCGAGGCGCCGGATGATCGGCGGCTCCACAAGCTCATGGCTGATCCTGACCTTGCCGTCCTTGTCCGTGACCTTGATGGTCTTGCGGTCAGGCACCAGGACACCGGTGTGCTCCTCGTAGCCGAACACCGGCTCGACCTTCCCCGACTTCGACGTCTTGAGCCCCCACTTGGCGTCGGGGTCACACGAGTTCGTGTAGCCATACGCGTCTGCGGGCAGGAGCTTGATCAGCTCCTCGGTGTCGAGGCCGTTGGCGATCGCCTGCTGAAGCTCCTCGATGTCGTTGCCATGCTTCTTGCCCCCTTTGGCCCAGGACCAGATTCCAGTGGCATCGATGGCCCACGTGCTCGACTTCCAACCGAAGTCGAAGACATCCATGAGTGCATTGCTCGCCGAGGTGATCACGTCGTGCCGGCGGCTCCGTTCCTTGATGCTGAGATTCGGGTTGCTCCGAGACCCATACGAGAGCCTCTCGGAGATCTTGTTGGCCTGGTAGTAGAGATCCGTCATCTGAATCGTCGAGATCACGCCCTTGAGGTTTGTCCGCGATCCCAGACGGAACTGCTCGTCGTAGGGGATCTCTTCGGTGAGCGTGCGATGGATGTCGGTGATGGTGGCCGAGCGGCGCTTGTTGATCGACAGGAACATCCCGACGAGCAGCAGCCGGAGACTCTCTGTCTTGGGCTTGCGCCCTCTCCGGTCGGTGTTGATGCCGCCGGCGATGGTCTTGATGATCGAGCTCTCGTCGATGACGAACTCGGCCATTGCGACGTCCGCGTGCGTGATCATGCTGCACCGCCGTCGCGCAGCACGGTCGTGTCGCTCTCGAGCTCGAGGAAGGCCACCATGTCGACGATCGTGCGAGCGCTTGTCAGACCCGAGGCAGCCAGGATTGTCGCTAGGGGGATCCGTTGCTGGATCAACCAGGTGATCCACGTCGTGCGCAGTCGACGCATGTCGACCTTGGGGCAGTCGTCGAAGATCTCTGCTCCTTCGAGCGCCCGAGCGACCGGATTGGCCCGGTCACGACCCGATTCGAGGATCAGGCTCGAGGTCTTGCGGCCCTCGATCCCAGCAAGGACCAACTCCTCGTAGGCACGCCGAACGATGATCTGGCGTGGCCTGGCTCCAGACGTCGTAACCAAGAGACCCGAATCGGTCTGGACGACGCCCTCGGTGAGCTGGGTGCGCATGTCAGTGGGATCGAGGCCCGCACCGCCCCCTAAGCCCACGACGGCGCAGAGCCGGCGCCGGGGCTCGGCCCTGCGCTGGCGAAGCGCCACTCGCCGCAGCGTGGCCTCCTCAGCTGTGGTGTAGCCCGCTCGGACCGAGTTGTAGCCCAAGGTGGGCACGATGGGCGCTGAGCTGCTCGGGTTGACGCGGCTGGCCATGGTGCGCAGCCGTGAGCGGTAGTCGTTGCGAGTCCGCTCGCTCAGCTCGAACGTGCCCCGGAAGTAGAACCGATCGATCTCGTCGAAACTCATGGCGGCGCTGAGTGACACCTCGAGGTGCTCCGCTGATCGCCACAGCAGGTAGCGGCCGAGCGCCGTTGAGTGCTGGGAGACGGTCCGTTCAGTCCGGTATCCGGCCTTGCGCATCACCGCAAAGAAGGTGGATGCCAGCGGCGCCCAGGTTGTCGGCTTGGTCCCGGCGGGGATGAACCCCTTGATGTAGGAGATGGCCTGCTCGGGCATCTCGGGCAGCTGGTCGCGCTGCTCGTGGACGGCCTTGACCCGGCGCTGCACCTCAGCCTTCGACAGTTTCTTCGACACTGTTCACCCCATTCACTTGAAGGACCACGCCGTGTGGTCTTGGGTGAATGTGTCCGTCGAGTTGGCACAGGCAATCGCCGCAGACACTCGGTCTGGTGGTGGTGTGACCTTGCTCAACCTGTGAGTGCGTGGCGCTTGCTCGAACCGTCACGGAACGTTCAGCGGGTGTCAGTGAAGTTGCCGCTGACGTCAGCGCCAATGGCGCAACCATTGATTGCGTGTAAGGATCTGCCCTGTCATCGGGTGGCGATGACATGGCGGACGGTGGGGGAACCAATGAAGCGTTGGAAGCGGTGGGCGACTGTCGGTGCTGCCTCGATAGTTGCTACAGCAGGGCTTCCTGGGGCCGTGCTGCTCGCATCTCCCGTGGTTGCTGCGGCGACGGTGGCTGCATCGACACCTTCTGCCGTTCCGGCTGCCCCGTTTGTAGAGACCGTTGTCCCAGAAGGTCTGGGCGTTCTCGTCAACTGGGCACCGAACGCCGACACTGACCAAGTCACGGGCTACACCGTCACTCCGGCGGTGGCTTCTGG
>CAIUMH010000119.1 GCA_903900235.1 uncultured Actinomycetes bacterium | reverse complement strand
TGCCACGGCCTCGGTCTGCCCGTCCTGCGGTACTGCTTGTTCGGGATCTCCGTCTGGCGTTCCTGGCTCCAAGGATAAGACCGTCGCTCTGCTGCTCGCCATCTTCCTCGGCCACTGGACGTGGCTCTACACCTACGAGACGGACCAGCAGAAGTTCTGGATCGCCACTGGCGTGTGGGTCCTGGGTCTCATCCTCACCGTGGTCGGAATCGGATTCCTCATCCTTCTCGGCATCTACATCTGGTCGATCGTTGACGTGGCTCAGAAGTCAAACGCCTGGTTCGCCGACTACCCCAATGGGTAGCGACGCTCGATTGTCGACCAAGGAGACATACCAATGATCTGTTCAACATGCGGGACTCGGCTGGCGACGGGCGCATCGTTCTGCGGCAGCTGCGGCGCGGCTGCTCCCGTTCCTCAGGCTGCACCCCCAACCGCCCCGGCTGGAGAAGTCCGCGCACCTGCGGTCTCCTTCATCATGGGAGCATTCTCTGGGGTCTGCTTCGCATTCGCTCAGCTCTACATCATCTCGCCGGACCTCGTCGACACAGACAACGGGTACCGCAACTTCTACATCATGCACTGGGTGCTCAATGGGTTTGGTCTCCTCTTGGCTGGCATCGCCCTGATCACGGCCATTCCAGCTCTGAAGGCTCGATTCGACAGCTTGGTGGCGACGCTCGCAATCGTGGGAGCTTTCCTCGCCGCAGCTGGTGCATGCGCGTTCGCTGCTTACGTCTACGTCATCCCAGGAACGTCAAGCGTTTGGGAGTTCACCGCATTCATCCCATCAATCGCTGGCTTCCTCTTGCTGGCCACCGCCGGGTTCTTGGCGGCCTCGAGTCGAAAGCGATAGCGACGGCGCCGAGGATCACGTCGTCCGAGGGTTCACTGAACGAGCAGCGACGTGAGTGACCTGGAGCCCAGGACGGCACCACCTTCCTGCAGACCAGCAACCGCGCTGCGTGCAAGCAGGTGCACCCATCCGGAGGATCTTCCCTAAGCGAATCGCTAGCACCATGATGTAGAGTTCTGCATGATTTCCGGGTGACCCGAGGACGGTGCCCTGGAGAAGGTGCGAGCAACAGGGGGCATGATGGGCACGAACGACGAGACTTTGGGTGCCGGTCCCTACTGTGGGAACTGTGGATCCCGGTCTGGATCGACGTCCTTCTGCACCCAGTGCGGCAATCGCATGATCTCGTCGACGGAGGCCCCGGCCGCTGCTCCAGCTCCCTCTGCCGACACTCCGGCTGCAGGTACGCCAGCACAGCCGTCCTCGGAGGCGGTTCCACCTGTCTTTCCAGGTCCCCGTGACGTCGTCTCAAGTACGCAGCGGCGACGCCCCTGGCTCATTGGAGGCGCAATCGCTGGGGCCATCGTGCTGGTCGCTGCCGCCGTCGGAGTAACGCTCGTACTCACCAGCAATGACGGACCCAGCTATGCCGACCAGGCTGGGCAGACCCTGCAGCCCATGCTCACCGACAATGAGCGCATTGCCTCAACGGTGAACACCCTGACGGCGTCCACCAATGTCGACCATCTCAAGACGGTCCTCTCCAACGCCCAGAGCGATGCCAAGGCGGCTGATCGGCAGATCACGGACCTCGACGTCAAGAAGCCCGATCCGACGCTCTCGGGCCAGGTGCACGCCGCGATCGCTGCTGAGCAGCAGTGGCTCGACACCGCCGTCATCGCGGTGTCCAGTCCCGCCGACCCGCAAGTGTCCCAGCTCACGAGCCTGGGGATCGACGCCCAGTCAAAGCTCCACGTCCTCGTGGTGTCGATCCCGAAGGTGGCGGGCTACTCCTTCCCCTCGTCACCCAAGATCGTCAGCTACGCCTCGGCGGTCACGTCGAGCGGCCTGACAAAGCTGGCAAACGTGCTCTACGTGAACCAGGTCTCCGCCCTGCTGGATCAGTCGTCGTCCTCGTTCCAATCAGTCAATGACTTCTTCGGCCAACTGCAGACCGTGGTCAACGGTGGAGAGGCTTCGTTCACCCTGGCGCAGGCAGAGCAGCAGATCACCTCGATCATCGCCAACCGGACGTCCCTCGCTGCTTCCGCCCAGGCGCTGAGCTCTCCGTCACCCGAGGCACAGAACGTGACCCGGCTCCTCGTCGCCGCCTTCAACGCCAGCCTCAAGGACGACACGGACCTTGCGGACTGCCTGAACCAGGAGAACTACGGCGACATCGCCTTCATCTACCAGTCGTGCCTCTCCTCGACAGTGTCGGACAGCTCGGCAGCTACCACGGCCAAGCAGGACTTCCTCGCTGCGTACAACCAATTGCGCACCAACGTCGGGCAGCCCACGATCAATCCGCAGTTCTAGCAATGGCGTCACGGCGCCAACGCGGCGCGAGGGAAGGTCAGGGTGCGCCGGCCAACGACTCGGCGCTCCGCCTCGGAATCTCCGGCATGACCGGGATGGTCGCTGTCGCCCTCATGCTCTCGGGCTGCTCGAGCACCACCGTCGCGGTTCGATCGACGACCTCGAGCACGCCCACCTCGATCAGCACGACAACGCTGCCTCCGACCACATCGACCTCAACCTCCACGACGACGACGGCACCGACCGTCCCACCGGGCAGACCACTGACAGGGATGGTGGTCGGCATCGATCCGGGCCACAACGGGCGCAACTACACCGACGCCGGGTACTTGAACCAGCAGGTCTTCAACGGCCGGACCATGGAGAGCTGCGACACCACCGGCACGCAGACCGATGCTGGGTATCCCGAGCACGAGTTCGCCTTCAACGTCGCTCGCCACCTCCGGGCCGCGCTCACGAAGGAGGGCGCGGTCGTCGTCATGACCCGCCTCGACAACGCAGGCCTCGGACCCTGCATCGATCAGCGCGCCAAGATCCTGAATGACGCCAAGTCCAACGTGGCCATTGACATCCATGCTGATGGCGGTCCTGCCGGCGGTCGTGGCTTCGCCATCCTGGAACCCGTTCCGGACGGGATCAACGATGCCATCGTCGGACCCTCGGCCACGTTGGGTGCAGACGTGCAGGCCGCTTTCCTCTCCGGGACCGGAATGCCCATCAGCACCTATGACGGAACGAACGGCGTTGCCCCAAGGAGTGACCTCGCCGGACTCAACCTCGCCACCGAGCCGAAGGTGCTCATCGAGTGCGGCAACATGCGCAATGCCACCGATGCGGCGATGCTCAGCTCCGAGTCCTTCCAGCGGGCGGCCGCCCGGTCGCTGGCGCAGGCCATCACCACCTACCTGACCCGGCAGTGAGCGCCGACGCTGACTTCCCTCGACTGGAGGGCGACGATGGCTGATGCAACAGAACCGCAAGAGTTCATGTGCGGCCGAGGCCACAGGGCGTCCCCATCCGCATCTGGGTGCCCGGAGTGCGGATCCACGACCTTCCATCTCATCGAACCTCCCGACAACGAGCATCGCCCGGAAACCCCTTCGCGGTCGGTGATCCATCCGCGAGCACAGCCCCCTCGAGCTACTCCAGCACCGGAACCTGTCGGCCGCTGTGGAGCTGGTCACCAGGTCCCCCTCAGCCAAGCTCGATGCAACACCTGTGGGCTGGAGCGGGTCGGCGCCAGAGTCTGGGGGTGCGGGCACCTTCGGCAAGAAGGCGCCAACTACTGCGGTACCTGCGGATACTCGTCCGCGCTGGAGCCGGTCGAGACCTCCTGGCTCAGTGGCATCCCCACGCGAGCGCGCATTGCCGTAGTCGTGTTCGTCGTAGTGATCGTTCTGGCAGGACTGGCGGTGTGGCAGGCGGGCAAGCCGACTCTGAGCCACTCCGCATCCAATCTGGCCGCACCAACGACGACCCGCACCGTGCAGGAGGAGTGCACCCACAACCTGGCGGTGTGGGTGGTCTCGATGTCACGTGACGTCCTCAACGGCGGCGGGGGTCTTGGGCCGGCAATGGCCTTTGGCAGTCAGTCGTACATCGGCCAAGAGATCGTGCATCTCGAGAGCGCCTTCACTGCCGAGGTGTTTCAGAAGGGGACTTCGACCGCCTTCGCTGATGTCACGGCTTCCAGCAGCCAAGCGTGCTCGCAGATGAGCCAAGACGACGTGAACCTCCTCGTCACGACTGCTACGCCGAGCTGACCCATGAGGTCCGGCCGAGGGGTCGCCTGATGCGTCCACCTAGTGTCGCTGTCTCGCGTGTCGTGTGCATCGACACACCCCACCGACAGACTCAGGGTATGGAGACGCTCACGACCCGCACGCATGTACCCACTTACGTACCCACGAACCTCATTCCTGGGTACACAGGAGCCACATCGATCGGCCCCAACAACGACAGAAGGCCCCTGCGCGATCCCCGGAGGGACCCCGCAGGAGCCTTGCTGCCACTGAAGATGCGCTACTGGATGTGGAGCCCCGAGATCGCACGGGCGATGATCAGCTGCTGGATCTCGCTGGTGCCCTCGAAGATCGTGAAGATCTTCGAGTCACGGTGCCAGCGCTCGACCGGGTACTCGCGCACGTAGCCGTAGCCACCGAGGATCTGGATGGCCTCCTCGGTCACCTTGACCGCGGTCTCCGAGGCGAACCACTTCGACATGGAGCCCTCGCCGTTCTCGAACGGCACGCCCGCCGACGCCATCCACGCCGCACGCCACACGAGGAGGCGGGAGGCGTCGATCTGGGTCTTCATGTTGGCGAGCTTGAAGGCGATGGCCTGGTTCTCGATGATGGCCCGGCCGAACTGCTTGCGCTCCTTGGCGTAGTCGAGCGAGTACTCGTACGCGGCACGGGCAATGCCGAGCGCCTGGGCGCCGACCGACGGGCGGGTGGCCTCGAAGGTCTTCATGGCCGCCTGGCCGCCAGACTTCTTGCCCTCACGGGCACGGGCGAGCTTCTCGTCGAGCTTGTCCTTGCCGCCGAGCAGCATCGCTCCGGGGATACGGCAGTCGTCGAGGACTACCTCAGCGGTGTGGCTGGCCCGGATGCCCATCTTCTGGAACTTCTGGCCCATCGAGATGCCCTTGGTGCCCTCTGGAACGATGAAGCTGGCCTGGCCACGACCGCGCAACTCTGGCTCGACCGAGGCCACGATCACGTGGGTGTTGGCGATGCCCCCATTGGTGATCCAGGTCTTGGTGCCGTTGAGGACCCACTCGTCGGTGGCGGCGTCATAGGTGGCTCGGGTCTTGAGCGACGAGACATCGGATCCGGCGTCGGGCTCAGACACGCCAAATGCGGCGAGCTTCAGGTCCCCGGGGGTGCCGAAGCACTGCGGGATCCACTCCATGGCCTGCTCGGGCGTGCCGTTGGCCATGATTCCGGCCACTGCCAGAGTGGTTCCCATGAGGGCCAGGCAGATGCCGGCATCGCCCCACGAGAGCTCCTCGAGAGCGATGACCATCTTGAGGCCCTGCGGATCAGAGAACGCGTCGGCCATGAAGTCCATGCCGTAGAGACCGATCTTGGCAGCCTCCTCGATGACGGGCCACGGAGTCTCCTCGCGCTCATCCCATTCGTGAGCGACGGGGCGCATCACGTTCTCGGCGAAGTCGTGCACCCAGGACTGCACGGTCTTCTGGTCCTCGTTGAGCTCCATCGAGAACTCAGCCATCGTCACCTCCATGATCGGCCCGCGGAGAACCACGGGCACTGTGGTCGTTGTCCGAGAGGTCCGACAACCTCTTGTTACCGAATAGTAACAAGTGTGCAGGCCGATCGACGCGCATGGAGGAAATCGACCATTCGCTGGCTCTTCCCTGCGCTGGTCAGCGGCGCAGCGCCGTGCCCTCCGGGGTGTCCTCAACCACCCATCCTGCTGCCTGGAGCTGGTCGCGAATCTCATCCGAACGAGCGAAATCCTTTTCGGCCCGTGCCGTATCGCGCTCCCCAGCCAGCGCCAGGGTCTCGTCGTCGATCTCGTCGATCGCGGCATCGACGGTGAGCCCCATGGCCGCCGCAAGGGCTACCACGGTCGGCCCAAGGACCGAAGCCCGGTCAGCATCGTCGGCGTCGAGCGCAGAGTTGGTCTCGCCGATGAGCTCAAAGACCAGACCGAGGGCTTGGGGCGTTTGGAGGTCGTCGTCCATGAACGCCAGATAGCGGTCGACTGCCGAGGGATCGAGCGTGTCATCTCCATGCAGCACCACCGGGCCCACGGGGCTCGTGAGCTCCATGCGACGAGCCAGGGAATCGAGGCGGGCCAGGCCGCGCTCTGCATCGGCGATCGTGTCGGCGGTCACCTCGATGGGTGCCCGATAGTGCGAGCGAAGGACGAGGAGCCTGTAGGCCCGGCCGTCAGCCTTCGCCAGGAGATCGGTCAGCGAAGTGAAGTTACCGAGCGACTTGCTCATCTTCTCCCCTTCGACCATCACCCAGCCATTGTGGGCCCAGTGACGGGCGAAGCGTCGACCGAGGGCAACGGCCTGAGCGCGCTCGTTCTCGTGATGCGGGAACTTGAGGTCGAGGCCGCCTCCGTGAAGATCGAACCCCTCGCCGAGGAGGTCAAGTGACATCACCACGCACTCAGTGTGCCAGCCCGGTCGCCCGTCGCCGAAGGGGGCCGGCCAGACCGGTTCACCGGGCTTGGCGGTCTTCCAGAGCGCAAAGTCGAGCGGGCTGCGCTTCTCGTCATTGCCTTCCACCCGCGCTCCCGCTCGCAGTGAGTCGAGGGGCTGGCCGGCGAGGAGGCCATAGCCATCGACTTGAGACGTGTCGAGGTAGACGCCGTCGGAGGTGGCATAGGCGAGCCTTCGGTCGAGCAACTCAGCGATCATCGCCACCATGTCGCCGACGAATGCCGTGGCGTGAGGGATCTCGTCGGGGCGAAGCACATTCAGCCGGTCCATGGCTTCCCACCAGGCTGCCTCGAACTCCGCTGCCACAGCAGACTCGCTCCGTCCTTCGGCCGCCGCCTTCTCGATGATCTTGTCGTCGATGTCCGTGATGTTCGACGCGTAGGTCACGGCGAGACCGCTGGCTATCAGGTGGCGCCGCAGGACGTCGAATACCAGCGTGAATCGTCCGTGACCGAGATGAGGCAAGTCGTAGACAGTGGGACCGCACACATACATCGAGACTCGACCCTCATCGCGCAGCTCAAGGGGCCGAACCTCTCCGGTGGCGGTGTCGTGAAGTTGCAGCATCTGCTTAGGTTATTGCGGGCCGGATGGTCCCCTCGGCCGGAGGACCGAGGCAGGGGTTCTAATCTGGACAGATCATGTCGACACCCCCCGCCCCGAAGGCCCCCACTGCTCGAACCCTCCCCGAGAAGCCCGTCCTCGAGGGGCTCGAGGAGCGCTGGTCCCGCAACTGGGTCGAGCAGGCCACCTATGCCTTCGATCGCACCAAGCCCCGGGCCGAGGTCTTCAGCATCGACACCCCTCCGCCGACGGTGTCAGGCTCGCTGCACATCGGCCACGTGTTCAGCTACACCCACACCGACGCCATCGCCCGCTACCAGCGGATGACAGGCAAGGCCGTCTTCTACCCGATGGGCTGGGACGACAATGGACTGCCGACCGAGCGTCGAGTCGAGAACTACTTCGGCGTCCGCTGCGACCCTTCGCTCCCCTATGACCCGAACTTCGAGCCACCGGCGGAGCCCGGCAAGGAGCGGATCTCGATCTCTCGACCCAACTTCGTCGAGCTCTGCCTGCGACTGACCACCGAGGACGAGGAGGTGTTCAAGTCTCTCTGGAGCGCACTGGGTCTGAGCGTGGACTGGGCCCTCGAATACGCCACCATCGGCGAAGTCGCCCAGCGGGCCTCGCAGCGGGCGTTTCTCCGCCAGCTCACCCGCGGCGAGGTCTATCAGGCCGAGGCTCCCACCCTGTGGGACGTCGACTTCCGCACGGCCGTCAGTCAGGCTGAGCTCGAAGACCGGGAGCGACCCGGCGCGTATCACCGGCTGGCGTTCCGTCGGCCCGACGGCAGCACCGTAGAGATCGAGACCACCCGGCCCGAACTGCTTCCTGCCTGCGTGGCACTTGTCGCCCATCCTGACGATGCTCGCTACTCACCGCTCTTCGGCACCACCGTGACCACGCCACTCTTTGGCGTCGAGGTCCCCGTCCTG
>CAIUMH010000118.1 GCA_903900235.1 uncultured Actinomycetes bacterium | reverse complement strand
TGGGTCCGCACGGCAAGCTCAGATCTCCTTCTTCGACCACGACCTGGAGTCTTCCTAAATCAAAATCAATGCGCTCTGACCTGGGTTTTTGATTTTCGAATCCCGAAAGTGTCGGTTTCGGCCTTTGAGGACGTCACCCCGGTCCTCTACGCTGTCTCCTGAACCACCGACCGTGAGGAGGTACCTCTCGGAACGATGGCGAAAGCGGGTCTCCAAGGAATTGGACCCCCGTAGTAGCCCAGGAGGCAACCACCAAGAACCAAATGGAGCGCAGGAAAACCTTAGGGTTAGCCTTCCTGCAGCACCACGGGTTCTCCCGGCCCACCACGCTCGTCAGAGGATGATCGAAATCCCAGGCCACCCAACCAGGGTGGACGACGAGGTCACTGGAATAACGGCCGAGTTCCCGCACACCGACCAACTGAAAGATTCCCGGGACCTTGTGTCCCGTCGAACCCCAAAGAAGGAAGGACGCGGACTATGAACCGACGTCATCTCATACCCATTTCACTGGTCGCCGGCGGCCTACTAACCCTGACCAGCCTGGTCGGGATCGTTGCTCAGCCCGGCGCTGCTGCAGGTCAGCCCTCCAGCTCGCCCCGGTCGACCACCACAACAACAACAACAAGCACCGTCATCACTGACTCGACAGCGTCCAACCAAGCCGCCGAATCAGCAGTCACGGCCGCCTACCGAGCCCGGAGCGCGAGCGCTCAGCGTGTCCACGATGTTCGGGCCCTGAAGATCCTGAGCCGAGCCCACCGGATCGAGCTCTATCTCGCCCTGGTCGAAGCCCAAAAGGGTGTCCAGGGTTCGATGTGGGACTGCATCCGGGTGGCCGAGTCTGGTAATCGCTATGGCATCACCTCCGGCGCCTACGGAATCTTGGTGTCGTCATGGCAGGCCTACTCGTGGGTCTGGGAGCCCTATGGCTCCTGGTCGGTGCCCGGCGAGGCGCCACCGATCATTCAAGACCTCGTGGCCTATGCACTCTTCCAGGCCGGCGGTGGCTTTGGCGGATGGAATGACCACTGCACTGGAACCTGATCGACCCGCTGATCGATCGATGACACAGCCGCCCTTCGGGGCGGCTGTGTCGCGTCGTCATGGTGTTCAAGTGCCCCGGCTCGATGCTGCGGCCTCATCGAGGAGCCAGATGGTCTCGGTGGCCTGATCGAACGCCTGGGCCGGCAAGACCACCATGTCACGAGGTCCATCAAGGACGGCCGCAACCGTCGCTGACTTGTCAGCGCCCTCCACCAGGAACAGGACCTGACGCGCTGCTGACAGGACCAACGGCGTCAGCGTCAACCGCCATGAACCGACCACCTCCACATACTCAGCAACCACCCAGTCCTCGAGCCGCCACGCCCACGAGAGCCCTGGAAAGAGCGATGCTGTGTGCCCATTGGCTCCGAGGCCAAGAAGCACCAGATCGATTGGGGTGTCCGGAGGACTACCCTCGCCAGGAACCCCTCCGAGAAGTGCCGCCAAGGCATCCTCGGCAACCTCTTCCTCAGCACGTGGATCGCCACCGACCGAGAGACCGAAGATCTGCGATGGACTGATCTGACGGGGACCGAGGAGAGCCTCTGTGCACATCGCCAGGTTGCTGTCCGGATGCGTGATCGGGACACATCGCTCATCGCCAAGCAGGAAGGTGACTGCCCTCCAGTCGACCACCTCATCGAGGTCCGACTCGGCCAGACGCTCGTAGAGGGCTCGTGGTGTCGATCCCCCCGCCAGGGCCACCAGGAACCGTCCGCGCTCTTCGATCGCAGCCTGAGCATGGGTCACGAAGATCTCCGTGGCCAGTTCCACCCAGTCACGGTGACTGGGAGCGACGAGGATCTGGCGGAAGTTCATGCCCAGCGAGCTCGGGCAGCCCGATAGCGCGCGATCGCCGCCGCCGTCGACGAGTCGTGATCCACCGCTCCCTCGCCCACCAGCTCCTCGGCCACCGTGGTGGCGAGGGCCTTGCCGAGCTCTACCCCCCACTGGTCGAACGAGTCGATACCCCAGACCGCTCCTTGGGTGAAGACCTCGTGCTCGTAGAGCGCCACCAGCGCGCCGAGGGAGAACGGGGTCAGCTCGTCGAGCAGGATCAACGTCGAGGGTCGATTCCCGGGGAAGGTGCGAAAAGGAACCTGGTGGGCCGGGACTCCCGAGGCCGCCACCTCCTCGGCGGATCGGCCGAATGCCAGTGCCTCGGCCTGGGCGATCAGGTTCGCCGTCAACAGGTCATGGCTCGATCGATGCTCGCTCATCGGCTTCAGGACGCCGATGAGATCCACCGGTACCAGCCGGGTCCCCTGGTGAAGGAGCTGGTAGAACGAGTGCTGACCGTCGGTGCCGGGCTCGCCCCAGACGATTGGCCCCGTGTCAGTGCTCACCACACGACCGTCTCGGGTCACCCCCTTGCCATTCGACTCCATCTCGAGCTGCTGAAGATAAGCCGGAAGCCGACCGAGGTCGGAGGAGTAGGGCATCACGCCGAGACTCTGAGCACCAAGGAATCCTGAGTACCAGACCCGAAGTAGGCCGAGAAGGATCGGCAGGTTCACCTCGAGCGAGGCCGTGGCGAAGTGCCGATCGATCTCGTGAAATCCAGCCAACATCTGAGCGAAGGATTCCCGCCCAATGAGCAGCATCGTCGAAAGGCCGATGGCCGAGTCCATCGAGTAGCGACCACCCACGAAGTCCCAGAACCCGAACATGGACTTCGGATCGATACCGAAGGCCACCACTGCTTCGGCATTGGTCGAGACGGCCACCATGTGGCGGGCCACGGCCTCCTCGCCGAGGGCATCGGTGATCCATCGCCGGACCAGACGGGCATTGGTCATGGTCTCGAGCGTCGTGAAGGTCTTCGAAGAGACCACCACCAAGGTTCGGGCCGGATCGAGCCCTGCGAGCGCTATGGCGGCCTCCGCACCGTCGACATTGGCGATGAACCGAGCCTCAAGGCCGGTCATCGTGTCGCGACGCAGAGCCTGGGCCGCCATCATGGGTCCGAGATAGGAGCCGCCGATGCCGATGTTGACGATGGTGGTCAGTCGCTCGCCCGTGGCTCCGATCCACGCCCCCGATCGGACCGCGTCGGTGAATTGACCCATTGCCCCAAGCACTTCGGCCACATCGGCCGCCACGTCATGGCCATCGACCACCAGCTTCTCGCCTGGTGGAACTCGAAGGGCGACGTGCAGCACCTTGCGGTCTTCGGAGGTATTGATCGGCTCACCGCTGAACATCGCCGAGCGCCGCTCAGCGACCCCTGTCGCTCGGGCCAACTCGATCAAGTGCGTCATCACCTGACCATCGACCAAGTTCTTCGACAGGTCCACTGTGATCCCGGCCACCTCGTAGGTGAGCGAGGCGGCGCGGCCTGGATCATCGGCGAACATCTCGGCCAGCGAGGTAGCCCGGATCCGCTCGGCATCGACTTCGAGTGCTCGCCAGGCCGACGTGGTGGTCGGATCCACCACCGCGTGTGTCATGCCGAGGCCTTGGTGGCGATCGAGCTGATCATGGCCTCCCATGCCGACACGAAGGCGGCCGCACCGTCTCGCTGAAGCTTCTCCGCCAGGGCGTCGAGGTCAATGCCCGCCGCAGAGGCCGCCGCCAGGACCCCTGCCGCGCTCTGGCCATCCATAGCCAGAGCCGATGGAGCCTCACCATGGTCCGCCATTGCGAGCAATGTTGCGTCAGGCATCGTGTTGATGGTGTCTCGAGCAGCCAGGTCGCGCACATAGAGCGTGTCCGGTGCTGCAGCATCCTTGACGCCGGTGGAGGCGAACAGCAGTTTCTGGGCGGGAGCCCCGGCGGCGACCAGGTCCGTCACGCGAGCAGAGGACCGCAGCGCCACCGCAGCGGCATAGGTCGCTGCCCCCACCGCGATACCGACCGTGTTGCGCATGTCCGCAGGAAGCACGTCATTGAGCGCCACATCCCAGCGGCTGATGAAGAGCGAGGCCACCGACGCCACCTTGAGCCCAAGGCCTGCCTCCCGTCGGCGCTCGAGGCCCCGGAGGTGTGCTTCAGCCGCGGCGAGGTACTGCTGGGTCGAGAACAGGAGGGTCACGTTCACCGGCACCCCGTGGAACACTGCCTCCTCGACCGCCACGAGCCCAGCCGGAGTGCCAGGAATCTTGATGAACAGATTGGCCCGATCGGCCTCGGCATGAAGCTGCCGAGCGGCGGCAACTGTCGCCTCGGCATCGTCAGCCAGTGTGGGGGAGACCTCTAGTGAGACCCATCCGTCTTCGCCTCGGGTGGCCTCAGCCACCGGGGCGAACAGGTCCGCAGCGCGGCGGAGGTCGTCGAGGGCCAGCCGGAAGAAGATGCCTTCGGAATCGAGTCCCTCGCCAGCCAGGGTGGCCACGTCGGCGTCGTAGGCCGTAGAGCCTGAGATCGCCTTGTCGAAGATCGATGGATTTGAGGTCAGTCCCGTAACGTCGAGCTCCGCGATGAAGCGAGCGATCACGCCATCGTCGAGCATGTCCCGCGTGATGTTGTCGAGCCAGATGCTCTGGCCAATCTCAATCAGGTCCTTGACGCCTGCCATGGTGGTCTCCCCTTACGTTTGTTGGTTCAGGTGCGTTCTAGGCATGGCTCATGCCAGGGTCCGAACTCCCCGATCATCCCGACCGCCTCGTCTGGGCCCCAGGTACCGGGACGGTAACGGTAGATCGGCGTGATGTCACCGAGGATTGGTTCGATGATCCGCCACTGGGCCTTCACGAGGTCTTCCCTGGTGAAGAGCTCGGTCGAGCCTCGAAGGGCATCACCGAGAAGACGGGCATATGGAGGGAGCACCAACGCCGGCCGCTCCGAGAGACCGAGCTCGACCTCGTCACCCACCATGCGATCGCCAGGCTGCTTCATCCGCATTCCAAGGCCGATGGAGACGTCGGGGCTGATTCGAATGCGCAGATGCGATGACGAGGGTGGCACGATCTCTTGGAAGACGTCGGCCGGGGGACGGCGAAACTGCACCATCACCTCTGTCGCCGTCTCGGGCATGTGTTTGCCAGAACGGATAAAGATCGGCACGCCTGACCACCGCCAGGTATCGATCTCCAGGCGAATGGCTGCAAAGGTTTCCGTCTCTGAACCGCGGCGGACACCAGGGGTATCGAGGTATCCGTCGTACTGACCGCGAACCACGTTGGCGGGAGTCAGGGGCCGGACGGCCTTGAGCAGCATGGCTCTCGCATCGCGGATGGAATCGCTATCAGAGCCTGCGGGCGGATCCATACAGAGATTTGCCACCAACGCCAAGAGGTGATTCTGGAGTACGTCGCGGATGGTCCCCACCGAGTC
>CAIUMH010000117.1 GCA_903900235.1 uncultured Actinomycetes bacterium | reverse complement strand
CGATCTGCTCGGCTCTTTCCGTTGCAGCCACGACATTGCGGGACAACGACGGGTCGTCGTTCTCCCTCACAAGCCCACCGGGCTGCTCCACATCGCGGATCACGTCGGCGTCGATCCGTGCCGCCACCTGATCGGCGGCGACCACATCGGCGGCGAGGCCTGGCGTCGGGGAGAAGTGCGGGTCTTGGACACTGGCGCCCCTAGCTACCCCGGAAGACACCCCTCCGACCCCCACCAGTGCGGTCTGCAGGTCGCCGTTGGCCAGGACGCCCTCTGACCGGCTGACCGCCCCTTCAGCCCCCTGGTACTCGTGTAGTGCCATCTGCACATGCTTGGCGATCCCTTCGAGCTCCTTGCCGATGTGGATCCGGCCGGTCTTCCATCCGTCGAGGAAGCCCTGGACCCCCTCGGCCAGATGGCCGTCCCCCAGCGCGTCACGGTCGACCGGCTGATGGCTGGACATCCCGTTGAAGTTGGAGCTGATGTCCGTGAGGGCCCTCAAGAGCTCGCTCAGCTTGTCGAAGCGGACCGTGAAGTTACTGCCATGTGCGGTGGACACGATGCCTCGATCAGGAGGTCATGGACCGAGAGATAGAGCTCTCGGCAGCGTCGTAGGTCTGTGCTGCCTTCTGGAGGAGCATGGAGATCCCGCTCAGGGCGTCCTGGATCTGCTTGGCGCCCTGCTCCCACTCCTGCCAGAGCTGCTGGAAGTTCCCGGCTGCGGCTCCCTGCCAGTCAGCAGCCACCGGAGCGACCTGAGCGCGCATCGACGAGAGCTCTTGCTGCACCTGATCGTTCCCGCTCTTGAGGTTGACGGCCAACGTGGCCAGTTGATCCGATGTGACCTTGATCATTGCCATGGTGTGTTCCCTTTCATCGACCCGGGACCAACTTGGCCGTTCCGGGAGTCCTGCGCTGCACCTGCCGACCGCGGGGACCGTGCCCCTCGAACTTCAGTAAACCAAGACCTGGGGCCGAACGCCAGGGATAGATCCCCCCGAAACCCGACACCATGTCGACATCCTTCAAAACGGGCGCTGCGTTCACTCGGGTCCATCGAGTAGCCGGAGGTCGCGAGGGACCACGCATCTGGTCTCGAGGGCGAATGCAGCAATGCGGTGACGCCGATTCATTGCCCTCCCCTGATTGCTCCCCGAAACCCCGTCGACGAACGGGGTCACCTTGGTGACCAGGCTGTCGATGATGTCCTCTGCCCGTTTGGCCGGTATGCCGAGACGCTCGCAGATGTCCTTCGTGGTCGGCACCGTAAAGGCCGGGAGCGTCGGATCGAGCAGCCTGGGTTCGCAGAGCGCCACCAGCATGAGGAACTCGGGATCGGACAGACCGAGCCCTTGTCGGACGTCGACGGTCGGCGAGTCGAGGTCGTCGCCCAGTGCCACGCTCTCCACGGTCGATCCGTCCCCCGGCCCGGTGGTGATTGCCAACTCGTACGGGGTGGGGGTCAGGATCTTGATAGTGCCCGAGGCTCCGGTCGGGAGCGTCAGCGGATGTGCCCCAACGGCGATCGTGGCGTTGAGGCCCCCATCGATTACGACGGCCAACGTCGTCGAGTTTCCATCGTTGTTGAGCAACCAGTTGCCGCTCGCCCAGGCCAGCGATCCGACCAATCGATGCACGTGAAGATCATCGACCCCAATACGCATGG
>CAIUMH010000116.1 GCA_903900235.1 uncultured Actinomycetes bacterium | reverse complement strand
TCCTCGGCACCGAGCAGTGCCGCGAGTCCCGAGAACTTCTCGGCCAGCTCGGGATCCGTCGTCTGGTCAGCGAGCTCCTGCGCCCAGTAGAGGGCCAGATAGAAGTGGCTCCCTCGATTATCGAGACCGCCGAGCTTGCGGCTTGGCGAGCGATCCTCGTGCAGGAGCGTGCCAGTTGCCCGGTCGAGCGTGCTGGCCAAGACGTGAGCCCGAGCATTGCCAGTGGTCTGAGCAAGGTGCTCGAAGCTCACCGCGAGCGCCAAGAACTCGCCCAGGCTGTCCCAGCGGAGATAGTCCTGCGCGAGCAGCTGCTGGACGTGCTTGGGCGCCGATCCGCCTGCTCCGGTCTCGAAGAGCCCGCCACCGTTGATCAGCGGGACAATCGAAAGCATCTTGGCGCTGGTGCCGAGCTCGAGGATCGGGAACAGGTCGGTCAGGTAGTCCCGCAGCACGTTGCCCGTCACCGAGATCGTGTCGAGCCCGCGCCGGATGCGCTCAAGCGAGAAGGCGATGGCCTTCTCGGGGGCCAGGATCAGGATCTCAAGCCCTGAGGTGTCGTAATCGAGGAGGCACTGCTCCACCTTGGCGATGAGGTTGGCGTCGTGGGCCCGACCGGCATCGAGCCAGAACACTGCCGGACTGCCGGTGGCCCGAGCTCGGCTCACCGCCAGCTTCACCCAGTCGGCGACTGGGATGTCCTTGGTTTGGCACATCCGGTAGATGTCACCGACGGCCACCGGGATCTCGAAGATGACCCGGTCTGCAGCATCGGTGACCCTGACGGTCCCGGCGGTGGAGATCTCGAAGGTCTTGTCGTGGCTGCCGTACTCCTCCGCCGCCTGAGCCATGAGGCCGACATTGGACACCGAACCCATGGTGGCAGGGTCGAATGCTCCGTGAGCTCGGCAGTCGTCGATGGTCACCTGATAGATCCCTGCGTAGCTCGAGTCAGGGATCACGGCGAGGGTGTCGGCCTCCTCACCATCGGCCCCCCACATGTGCCCGGAGGTACGGATCATCGCCGGCATTGAGGCATCAACGATGATGTCGGAGGGGACATGGAGGTTCGTGATGCCCTTGTCGGAGTCCACCATGGCCAGAGCTGGGCCGGCGGCGATCTCACCGGCGAAGGACTCGGCGATCTCCGTGCCACCGGGGAGACCAGCCAGACCATCGAGGATCGCCCCGAGGCCATTGCTGGGGTGCAAGCCCGCCTCGGCCAGCACCTCACCAAATTCGGCAAAGGTCTTGGGGAAGAAGGTCTCGACCACGTGGCCGAAGATGATCGGGTCCGAGACCTTCATCATCGTGGCTTTGAGGTGCACCGAGAACAAGATGTTCTCGGACGCCGCCCTGGCAATCTGCTCGGCGATGAAGGTCCGCAGCGTTGCCACCCGAAGGACGGCAGCGTCGACGATCTCCCCCGCGATCACGCTCAGCGGAGCGCGCAGCGCAATGACGGAGCCGTCAGTGGTCACGAGCTCAATGCGCAGCTCGGTGTCAGCGGCCATGATCGCCGACTGCTCGGTGCTCCGAAAGTCATCAGCTTCCATGTGAGCCACATTGGTCTTGGAGTCCCGCGACCAGGGACCCATGTGGTGGGGGTGAGTGCGGGCAAAGTTCTTCACCGACGCCGGAGCCCGACGATCCGAGTTGCCTTCGCGCAACACCGGGTTGACCGCGCTGCCCAGGACCTTCTTGAACCGTGCCAGAGTCTCCGCGTCCCCCGGGTTGCTGGCGTCTTCGGGAAAGTCGGGAATGGCGAAGCCCTTGGTTTGGAGCTCGGCGATCGCCGCCTTGAGCTGCGGGATCGATGCAGAGATGTTTGGCAACTTGATGATGTTCGCATCAGGCGACAGGACCGCAAGGCCGAGCTCGGCCAGCGCGTCCTCAGTCCGCTGCGAGGGCTCGAGCATGTCAGAGAAGGTGGCGATGATCCGACCGGAGAGCGAGATGTCCCGGGTCTCAATGCTCACCTCAGCCTGGGCCGCATAGGCCTCGATGATCGGGAGGAGCGAGTACGTCGCCAGCATGGGCGCCTCGTCGGTGTGCGTGTAGATGATGGTGGAGGGGGGCACTCTCACGCTGCCTTCGCTTGGGGATCGGTGGACAACCCCCAAGTTAGACCCTCGACTACCCCCGCCTCACTCCTGATCCCACCGATACAGGCATCCGCTGGCGCTCGTGCGCCTTCGGCTCAGGCACTCTTACCCCAGGGCTCCGCTGGTCGGTCCAGAGCCTCGGCGGCGATGTCACACCAGCGGAGGTTCTCTCGCTCGAACAAGATTCCCCGCAGCAGCGTGAGGTAGGGGCCGATCCGCTCGCCTGCGCTCAGGTACTCGTCATGGGTCAGGGTCCCGCGCAACCGCTCGTGGGCGCGCTCGTAGGCGGCGAGCTTCGAGACCGAAAGAGCCCGGCGAGCCACGATGGACCTCCGAATGCTGTGGAGGTCACCGAGGCTCACCGTCTCGACCTGGACGAGCAGGTCATCGCGGATGGCACTTGGCCGCGGTTCGTGGAGCGAGAACGCAAAGATGGCTGCATGGCCCGCATCGGTGAGGGCGAATACCCGCTTGGTTGGCCGGCGCTCCTGCTCGACGACTCGAGCGCGGATCAGGCCCTCCTGCTCCATCTTGTCGAGCTCACGCGCGAGCTGCTGGCGGGTGGCAGTCCAGAAGTTGGCTACTCCGACGTCGAAGCGTTTCGACAGGTCGTAACCCGAGGCCTCTCCGCTGGCCAGGGTCGCCATGATTGCATCGCGCAGCGCCACAGAACGGCCTGATCAGAGGGTGGCGGCGAGTCGGGTGCCCTGATCGATGGCGCGCTTGGCATCGAGCTCGGCGGCAACGTCTGCGCCGCCGATGAGCCGGGCCACGATCCCGAAGTCAGCAAGTTCGTCGGCCAATGACCGGTTCGGTTCTTGGCCAGTGCACAGCACCACGGTGTCGACCTCAAGCACCGAGTGCTCTCCGCCGATTCCAAGGTGCAGATCGAAGCTCACCCCATCCGCCGAGCGCTCGATCGATTCATAGGTCGCTCCTGCGATCATGTCCACGCCCCGATGGGCGAGCTCTGTCCGATGGATCCAGCCCGTGGTCTTGCCAAGCCCAGCGCCGACCTTGGAAGCCTTGCGCTGCAGCAGATGCACCCGGCGAGGAACCTCTTCGGGAACTCGGTCAATGAGACCACCGGGATGGGCATGAGCCACGTCGACACCCCATCGTGCGAGGAACCCGGCGATATCTCGGTCTTCGCCGGGATCAGTCAGGTACTCGGCCACGTCGAAGCCGATGCCCCCCGCCCCGAGGATGGCTACCCGGCGGCCCACCTCCGCTCCGTCTCGGAGCACGTCGAGGTAGCTGAGGACACCCGGCAGGTCTGCTCCGGTGATGTCGGGAACGCGAGGGGACACGCCGGTGGCCACGATGACTTCGTCGAAGCCCTCGGCAGCGAGGTCCGCAGCCCCGATGGGTGATCCGAGACGGAGCTCGACCTCTAGACGGTCGAGCTCGTGACGGAAGTACCGCATGGTCTCGGTGAACTCCTCCTTCCCGGGGATCTTGGCGGCGATGTTGAACTGTCCGCCGATCTGATCTGCGGCATCGAACACGACGACCCGATGACCTCGATCTGCAGCGGTGGTCGCCGCCGCCAGCCCTGCTGGACCTGCTCCAACGACGGCGATCGAGCGCCTCGTGGCGGCCGGGGTGATGACCAGCTCGGTCTCATGGCAGGCCCGGGGGTTGACGAGACACGAGGTGATCTTGAGGCTGAAGGTGTGATCGAGGCAGGCTTGGTTGCACCCGATGCAGGTGTTGATGGCCTCGGGCATACCGGCCGCCGCCTTGGCCACGAAGTTCGGATCGGCGAGGAACGGTCGAGCCAGCGAGACCATGTCGGCACAGCCGTCAGCCAAGAGGGCCTCGGCCACCTCCGGCGTGTTGATTCGGTTGCTGGTCACCAACGGGATCGATACCTCATCCATCAGCCGCTTGGTGACCCAGGCGAAGGCCCCTCGGGGAACTGACGTGGCGATGGTCGGAATCCGAGCCTCATGCCAACCGATGCCAGTGTTGATCAAGGTGGCTCCCGCCGCTTCGATCTCCCGAGCCAGCAGGAGCACCTCATCGAAGGTCGAGCCGCCCGGGATCAAGTCGATCATCGACAGCCGATAGATGATGATGAAGTCCTCTCCGACCGCAGCGCGCACCGCCCGGACGATCTCGATGGGGAACCGCATCCGATTGTCATAGGAGCCGCCCCACGCATCAGTGCGGTGGTTGGTCGGCGCCGCGATGAACTCATTGATCAGATAGCCCTCCGAGCCCATCACCTCGACTCCGTCGTAGCCAGCTTCGCGGGCGAGCACCGCTGCCCGGGCATAGTCGGCGATGGTCTGTTCGACCTCGGCAGCGGTGAGCGCACGCGGTGTCGATGGGCTGATCGGAGCCTTGATCGCGCTTGGGGCCACGAGATCCTCGTGGTAGGCGTAGCGGCCAAAGTGGAGGATCTGCATGGCGATCCGGCCTTGCGCCGCATGGACGGCATCGGTGACGATCCGGTGATTGGCCACATCGTCGCTCGAGACCATCATGGCCCCTCCCGGATACGGTCGACCCTCCTCATTGGGAGCGATCCCGCCAGTGACGATCAGGCCAGCACCACCTCGAGCGCGCTCGGCATAGAAGGCCGCCATGCGTTCGAATCCGTTCGGAGCCTCCTCGAGACCGACATGCATCGACCCCATGAGGATCCGGTTCGGCAGGGTGGTGAAGCCGAGGTCGAGCGGCTCGAGTAGGCGGGGGTAGTGCGGCGACGTGGTGGTGGGCACCTAAGGACTCCTCTGAATCAATAGGCACCAAATTGCCTAGATCTCGAAACCCTAACGCACCGCCAACCTCTGACAGGACCGAACTCAGTGACCCCGACCAGCGCCTGACGAATGTGCATCCCCGGCGAATTCCATGGGACGATGACGGACAGTTCCTGCCGCCCGAGGAGTCCCATGCCCTTCGCCATCGACACCATGAGCCTCGAGCCGGTCATCAGCGGCCTGCTCGGTGGCATCGATGTCTCAGGGGGGCCCACCGACGAGCAGCTGTCGCTCCTCGACGCGCTCTGCAGCCGAGTCTGGGGCCGCCCCGACCTCGATCTCGGAGCGATGGAACGTCTTGGACCCGCTGACGTCGCCCAAGCGATCACCGACCCCAGCATCCGGCGGAGGTTCCACGAGCTGCACGTCGCTCTCGAGGCGTGCCGCCACCCCCAGACCCTTGAGCAGGTCGAGCTCGTCGAACGCTATGCCGAGGCCCTGGCCATCACAGGGCCCGATCTCGCGCTCTTCCGCTCCTCCATCGAGCAGGGAATCGATCGGGCATCGCTCGATTACCGCCGCTTCCTGACCGGGAACGTGGCCACTCGTGGAGAGCCGTCGCTCGGCGCTCCCACCGATGCTCCCGAACCCGACCTCGTGGCCAGGCTCCGAGCTTTCGCTGACTTGCCGGAAGGCTCACTCGGTCGTTCCTACTTCGACTTCTACGAGGCCACCGGCCTCGGCCTTCCCGGCGAGGTGGGATCAGTGTTGAACCACTTCTTCGTCGCCCATGACATGACCCATGTGATCGCTGGTATCTCAACGACCGCAGCCGGCGAGGTGGCCTTGAGTGCGTTCCAGATGGGCATGGACGACAACCCCACAAACACCGGCGCCCTCCTCGCCTCGCTCATCGCCCATGAGGCGGGATTCGGCACCCCCGGCACCTTCGATCTCGAATCCGAGACTCTGGCCGACTCGGGTGCCATGACCCTTCTCGTCGACGAGCTGGCTCGAGGCAGTTCCTGCACTGGAGACTTCTCCCTTGTCGACCACCTCGCCATCGCCGAGGTCCCACTGGCCGAGGTGCGGGAACGGTTCGGCGTCCCTGCCCCGAATGACCCCGACGATGGCCACCACATCTGGTAGCCGGGTCCTCCCCGGAGACAAGGTCACCGTGCTCTCGCCAGCTGACCGTGGAGTACTTCTCAACCTTGCCGCGTGGCATAGAGGACCGCACGGCGCGAGTCTCCAACAACACCATCTCCGAAGCACCAGTTCCCTCCACGTGCCACGTGCCACCGTTCGTTCCGAGGAATCTTCATGAGCTGGACGGTTGAGCTTGGCGTCGCCATCGCCATTTTCGCCTCCGCCTTCATCCAAGGACTCAGTGGTCTTGGATTCTCGCTGATCGCCGCACCTGTGATCACCCAAGTGATTCCCGGAGCCGGGGCCATCGGACTGGTGAACCTGCTGGCCCTCAGTCAGAACTCCGTGATGCTCTGGCGAGAAGAGGGTCGCATCAGTCGACCCGTCGTCCGCCAACTTCTTCCCGGGCTGGCATGCGGCGTGGTGATCGGCCTCGGCCTCACGGCATCGCTCTCGCAGACCTGGCGACCGCTGGTCGTCACCGCATCCTCACTCGGCTCCCTGGCAGCCCTCCTGCTCTGGCATCCAACCATGAGTCGGAACAATGCTGCGGTCTCGGCCACGTGGAGCGGAGCCGTCAACACCTATGCCAGCGTGGGCGGACCACCGCTCGCCGCCTACCTCGTGCGGCTTGACCTTCCCTATGGCGACTATGTCCGGACCCAGCAGTTCTGCTTCGCCCTCCTCAACATCGTCAGCATCCCACTCCTCGGCATCCCTTCGATCTCCGTGATCGAAGTAGCCGCAGGAATAGCAATCGTCTACCTCGGCACGGTGGCTGGACGTTGGACCAGGCGATTCGTCGCACCAGATCGCTCACGCGCGATCACGGTGGTGGTGATCTTCCTCGTCGCCACTGCCGCCCTCGGTCGCTCAATCGTGACCCTCGTGGCGTGACGGCCCAGGGATCTGTTCACCGGGCAGCAGAAGCCCGATCGAGCAGGATCAGATCGCGCGGCCGTGCCCTGCGCGCCAGGCGCTGCTCAAGGAGGGCTGCGGCCTCCGTGCCCCGGCGAGCAGCGATGAGTGCGGAGATCGCCGTGTCGAGGACCACCTCTCGCTGTGCATAGCTCCCCCCGATCGGCGTCAGGGCCGAGCGGATCGACACCATGGCGTCTGCCGCAGCACTCATGTCGCCCGCCAGGTAGCACTGGAGCCCTTCAATGAGGGTCACCATGGTGCCCGCCATCACCGGATCGGCCGACGCCGCACACCGCGTGGCGAGGGCGGCGAGGGCCCGCTCATCGCCCACCGTGGCCTGCGCTACCGCCGCGTGCATCACCGCAAAGGGTGTCGTCGGCGAGAACGCAGTCGGACCCGCTGCGGCGATGACCGCTTGAGGATCACATCCATCATGGTCGACCTGCTCGACCATGAAGCGCCAGAGCAGCGATGATGCATCCACGAGAGCGCGGATGCCCACGACAGTGGGTGGTGCAAGCTCTCGCTGATAGCGGGCCACCACCGCATCGGTTTTATCAAGAGCGAGCTCATAGAGAGCCGCATGCCAGGAGAAGTGACATCGATGGGTGGAATCCTGACCAGCGTCAGAGATCCAATGATCGATCCAGGCGAGTCCCTCGTCGTGCTGACCCGTCTCGAAGTAGACATGGGCAGCCGCGTGGGCAGCATTGCCGCCCCGGGGCTCGAGGCCGAGTGAATGTTCCGCCAGTTCGCGAGCTTCATCCATGCGGCCCTGATCCTGACGAGCGAAGGCCATGAGCCCCGAGAACCACCAGTCATCGTCGAAGTGGGGTGCCATCTCCTCGAGCGCCAGCCACGCATCCTCGGGAACGTCATAGGCCCCCGAGAAGGCGATGGTCGGCATTGCGATGCTGATGCCCAGGACGTCGCGCGGGTGTGCACGCAGATAGGAGAGAAGGAAGTCAAAGTCGCCGGACAGGCGGTGCGAATAGGCCTCGATGAAGAGTCGTTCGCGCTCACTGGTCCCATCGAGCACTGCAACCGCTCGGTCGAAGTGGGCTTGGGTGTCGCTGTCAGTGCCGAATTCATGGCCGAGGACCGCGAGCGTGGCATGACCCATGGCGAAGGAGGGATCAGATGCCACCGCAGCGAGGAGCGGAGCATGGGCATCCGACTCGAGGCGCAGGATTCGTCCGAGAGCCTCGTTGTAGTGTTCCGCCGCTTCAGGCGTCGTGCTCAGGTCGAGGCCATAAAGATCAACCACACGTTCGGCGGGCCACTGGTCCATGTCCGCACCTCCTTTGTTGCACCCGTCGTCCCCTCCGATGAATTGAGCGTCGTACTCGTCCATGGGAGCCGTCGTTCGTAGATCCCGCCGCTCAAGATCTTTGCCTCGAGTGCTGCGCTCCCCCTGGCCACACGCAACTCGGCCCGGCACACCCTCACCGTCGAGGGCGTGCCGGGCCGAGAGTCAGGCGCAAGGATCGAGTTCCTACGGGATGATCTTCGTCACTCCACCTGGTCCAGACATCCTGGCGGCGTTCGAGCAGCCATTGGGCATCCACATCGCCTCAGCGAAATACTGCAACGTGTTGGGTGTGCAGATCCCGAACGAGGCGTCCGAGAGTTTCTGGACGAGCGAGCCGTCTGACGCATTGATCTCGAAAACGCTCCGGCCACCACCGGCGCTGGTCGCCGTGACGGGACCGTAGTTGCTCACCCAGATGTGACCGTTGCCGTCATAGGCAATGCCCGCCGGGTCATTGAGCCCATACGACAGGGAGTGGTAGTTGGCAACCAAGCCACCGCTGGGGGTCATCTCGGTGATCGACCCACAGCCCTCGGCCTGGCCGCAACTGGTGTCGTTCGTCCCGGAACCATTTGCCACCCAAACATTGCCGGAGCCGTCCACCGCGAAGGCATAGGCCTGACCGAACTTGTAATTGGCATTGGTATAGCCCGAACCCGCCGTGTTGGAGAAGACTCCCACGACCGCATCGGTGCTCTTGTCGAAGACCGTGACTGATCCATTGCCGTCTGGCCCACCGGTGTAGTTGGCCACCCAAACGTTCGACCCGATCACCTTGATACCGGTTGGGCCGGCGAACTTGTAGCCGGCGTCGAGCACCTTCGACAGCGTTCCATCCGCTGCATTGATCTCGGTCACCGTGTGGCCGTTGTATCCGTTGTAGACCTCCGGCCCAGAGTTGGTGACCCAGACGTGGTTGCCATCGGTGGCTAGGAATGCCGGGGTGAAGAACCCGAAGGCCCCGTCGCTGTTAGAGAACGAGCGGATGAAGTTCCCCGAGGTGTCGATCTGCGTGATCGAGCCATAGCCGTCCGCTCCACCACCCGAGTTCGAGATGAACAGGCTCGAAGAGCCCGGAACCTTGACGATGCCAAACGGGGCGTTGAGGCCATAAGGAGCGGCCGAAACGGTGGCGGCCTTCTTGGCGACCACTGAGAGCAGGACATTCTTCGGAACAACCTGCTTGGCGCCGCCCTGATTTGAACTTGTGGCTGTCGCCTTCGCCGAGAGCACCAAGCTATGTCCGGACCGGTCGACGGATTTCACAGTGGTCCCCACCGGCACTGAACTACCAGTCACAGACTGGCCCACGATCGGGTTGTGAGAGCCCAAGTACGAGGCGCTCTTCGAGGCCGACGTCACGCTGATGGCGACCGTGCCACCAGTGCTGTCAACGCCGATGACGCGACTGCCGTCGGAGACCGCTGCGCCGACGATCGGGTCAACGCCGGTGTAGCTGGCGGCGTCGGCACCCTTGTACTCGGTGAGCTGGGTTCCCGCAGGACTGGTCAG
>CAIUMH010000115.1 GCA_903900235.1 uncultured Actinomycetes bacterium | reverse complement strand
CGCCGCTTCAATCATCAACGGACAACGGCGCCGCAAGCTCGACTACGAGAGCCCGGCTGTCCTCTACGCTGCTGCCACCGTGCAGTGACCGCTGGAACTCGCCCACGCGCGCTTATGTTAACGAGTGAAGCCTCGAGTTGGCGAGGACGTTGAACCAGGCATCGACGCCCCCGGTCGTTACATTCGGAGGACCTAGCGCGTCGACGAAAAGTTGATGTGCTGCAGCTGGGTCGGCACCTGCGGAGCGAAAGATGACGGTTGAAACCCCGAACTTGACGACGAACGCCCTGACCTCGGCCGTGGAGGGAGGTGCAGCCGGAGCACCAGGGCTCAGTGAAGAGGGACTCACGCCAAGATAGGAACCAACGAGTGCAGCCGGTACTGCTTCCGAACCCAGTGGGAATGGGTCGAACGATGCCGCCCCAGTGGCGTCTGGCACCAAGAGGTTCCCGCCAATGAGGCGGAAACCCATCGAATCCGCAGCTTGCCACAACATGGCATCGTCGTTTCCGCCCGCAGGATAGGGGTAGGCAAGCACGATCCCTCCCGGTGGAATCCGATGGATAGCGCTAGAACTGAAGAAAGCGGGAGCAGATACCGGGAACGCCGGCATCGGCCAGGGCGGGACCAATGACGCGACGATGAGAAGCGCAACGGTTACGAACATCCCGGTAACCACCATCAGTTGAGATTCGGAACGATGCGGTCGAGATCGCAGAGTGTGAAGACCGGCTAGGACTTTCTCGACGCCGATCGCGATCAGTACGGCGACGAAGAGATCTGTGAAAAGACCAATACGCGCATCGACGAGGCTCGGGAGCAACGGAAGATGTTCCAAGACTGCGAACGGTAGAGGAAACCACGTGACATGCGTATCCACCGTGAGACGCGGGCCGAGTGAAAGCACCCATGTGATAACCGCCATTACTGCCGAAAAACGGACGAGCGGAGCCCGCCACCACCGAATTGTGATCGCGGTGAGAACTACGAGCAGAGGGATCCCCAAGTAGCCCCCGTTCTCCACGACGTTGCCCATAATGAAGCGGTTTCCAATCGACGCGATCGAACCTGGCGTAAACGTCTGATTGATGTCGGGGACAACGATGGAGAGCAAGTCGGCAGGAAACGGGTAGACGCCATGTGCGGACCCGCTATATCGGTTTGGCCCAAAGAGGAATAGATAGACCGGGTACGCCACGATCAGAGCGCAGACGACTGCTGCGACGACGAGACCAACCCATGCGGTCCGAGCCGTGCTGAAGGCACGTCGTGGACTGGCCAGAGTAAGGACTATGAGGCCGATGGCAGCCACAAGAGCAGTATCGAGCAGTATCTCAGAAGAGATCAGGAACTGGGCGGCAGCTACCAGTCCGAGCGCGACGCCCCATCGCCGAGGGTTGCCAGTTCGTCGGAAGAGGAGTTCGTACAGGAGCCAGAAGATCAGGGGAGGAAGGGGCACGAAGAGCAGGTTCAAGTGCCCGATTGCCTGCCCGACCATGTAAGGGGAAAAGCCGTAGAAGATTCCGCCGACGAACGCTGCTGGGGCACGTTTCACGCATCTCCGCAGAACGAAGTAGCACGAGGAGGCCGACGCGGTGGGGGCGAGCCAGAACATGAAGTTTGCAGCGCCGACTGGACCTGCAATCCACGAGATTGGAGTCGCCAGAATCCCGAGGAGCGGCATGGTCGTGTTCTGAGCGAGGTTCGCTCCACGCGGGTAATCAACGAATGTCGTATAGAAGGGATTGTGACCGTGGAGGATCGCAAACGAAGTCCATTTGAGGAACCAGGTCTCCTGGGCAACATCTCCGCCCGCTCCCGTGAAGAGCAGATGTCGGTTCGCGGGAAAGACATGCAGGTAAGCAATTACCGAGAGCGATCCATACAGGACCATGCCTAAGCAGAATCCGATGCGATGCCGTGTCCGTGCGTCCAACCGCTGGGTGGCCAACGTCAAGGGGAGAACACCTGTATCCAGGGTAGCGGAGTCGTCTCGGACCACTGCGTTCAAAGCATCGCCCCACGTCCCGTTGAACCACTAGTCAAGATCACCGCTGTCGTCTCCGGTGAGCTCTGACCCGGCCGACGCGGATCGAACTCTAATCGGCCCGGCAGTCGGGACGGTGCTCGTATGGCGACGCGCCGCAACGAAATGTCCTATGACCCCGAACGCTGCCGGTTCGCGGCGTGCCCCAAGCTGCCCGACGGCGGGCGTGCTTGCCGACCGCGAGCACACCCAAGGTGCCGTTCTACGTTGCAGCTGGGCTGGCGACTATCGTCATACTCGAGCGTTTGTTCGGCGCCCGAGCGGGTTCATTCGGCGGCACCCACAGCACTGGTTGCTGAGCAGCGCTGTGCGCTTCACAGTCGGGGCAGACGGCCTCCGCGCCTGCTCCTGTTGCTGCGCCCGGAACAACCCGGAACAACACGTCGGGGATACGTCGCTACGGAGAATCCTCCTCATCTTGGAAACTCAATCAACCCCGGG
>CAIUMH010000114.1 GCA_903900235.1 uncultured Actinomycetes bacterium | reverse complement strand
TCCATGGTCTGGGCGGCCATGGCCATGGCCACTGGAGCCCGGGCGCTGAGCTGACACAACGAGGTGCCGAGCCGCATGGTCGTCGTCGCCGACCCCCACCAGGCCAGCGGGGTCAGGGCATCGGAGCCATAGGACTCCGCTGTCCACATCGAGTCGAAGCCGAGGCGTTCGGCCTCCGCCACCTGCTCGACGGCACCCGCCGGCGGTCCGGCTCCCCAGTAGCCGAGCTGCAGTCCGAGCTTGAGATCTGTCATCGTGTTCCCCTCCTGTGCTGACCCATGGCAGTCAACCTATCGATTCATCGGTGCGAGGATCTGCTCGGCGAACCGTTCGAGCTCCTCGCGTCGCCGCCGAGGCCGGTCGGCCGGGGCGACATCTTCGGGCACCATCATCCACGGAGCGCAGATCAGGTCGGTGACCCCGGCATCTTCAAAGCGGCGGTAGAGGTCGACATCGGGCATCTCGAAGAGCGACATGTAGATGGTGAAGTCTTCGTCGGAGCGACCTTCGTGAGCCAGAGCATCCTTGAGCGAGGCCAGGTGCGCCCAGGCCTCCTCTTCGCGATAGGCGCCGGCGGCGATCCAGCCATCGCACAGCTGTGAGGCCCGTCGGAAGGCGGGAGCCGAGTGGCCACCGCCGAGGATGGGGACCATGGTGGTCGGCGAAGGCTCGATCTGGCACTCAGGGACGTCGTAGTACTCCCCGTGGTGCTCGACCCAGCCACCGGCCCACAGGCTGCGCAGCGCTGGGATCATCTCGTCGAGCCGTTTGCCACGGGTGCGGAAGTCCTGGCCAGTCTGGTCGAACTCTTCCTTGCACCAGCCCACCCCGACTCCCAGCCGGACTCGATCGTTCGACAGCACAGCGGCGGTTCCCACCGTCTTGGCCACGCTGATCAGATCACGCAACGGAGCGATGTAGACCCCGGTGGTGAAGGTGGTTGTGGTCGTCACTGCCGCCATGGCCGAGACGAGACACATTGGGTCCGGCCAGGCGGTTGACTTCTCCCAGAATGGTGAGCCATCGTCGGCCGTCGAGTAGGTGTAGCTCGACTCGAGGTTCCGAGCATTGAAAAGGTGGTCCGAGAGGTAGAGGCCGTCGTAGCCGAGCTCGTCGGTGGCCACGGCCATCGGCAGGAGCTGATCCATCTCCAGGAAGGTCACTGATTGATGGAAGCGCATGGTTCCCCCCGAGGTCATCGTTGCGTGCGTGCGCCAGAGAGTAGAACACGTTCTATCCTCCTGCCAGAGCGGCAAGGCGTTGACTAGAACCTGTTACATTTTCTTACGCGTGAACGACGACGTCGAGTGATCTGGTAGGAGGAACCCATGCATCTTGAAGAGACCCCATCGCAGTTGGCACTCCGTGACGAGTTGCGGCGCTACTACGCCGACCTCTTGACCGATGATGTGCGTGCCGAGCTGGCCGCCAACCTTGAGGGTGGCGAGGTCTGGCGGGATGTCGTGGCCCGGATGGGCAAGGACGGTTGGCTCGGTATCGGGTGGCCGGAGGAGTTCGGCGGCCAGGGTCGACCGGCCACCGATCAGTACATCTTCTTCGATGAGACCCGACGAGCCGGTGCGCCGTTCCCCTTCGTGACCATCAACACCGTCGGACCGACGATGATGACCTACGGGACCCCGGAGATGAAGTCGTTCTACCTTCCCAAGATCCTCTCGGGAGAGCTGAACTTCGCCATCGGCTACACCGAGCCCCAGGCTGGTACGGACCTCGCGAACCTGCAGACTCGGGCGGTGCGTGACGGGGACGAGTTCGTCATCAACGGCAGCAAGATCTACACCTCGGGCGCCAACGATGCCGACTATGTCTGGCTGGCTTGTCGCACCGACGCTGACGCGCCCAAGCACAAGGGCATCTCGATCATCTGTGTCCCGACGTCAGCCAAGGGCTTCGACTGGAGCCTCATCACGACGGTGGGTGGCTTGACCACCACTGCGACCTACTACGAGGACGTCCGGGTGCCCGTGACTGAGCTCGTCGGCACCGAGAACGAGGGTTGGCGCATGATCACCATGCAGCTCAACCATGAGCGTGTCGGTCTCGCCGCGTGGGCTGGCCTCGGGCACAAGATGTTCCAGGAAGTCACGGACTGGGCTCGGACGACGGTGCTCGACAACGACAAGCCGGTGATCGAGCTCTCCTGGGTCCAAGAGGATCTGGCTCGCTGTGCGGCAGAGCTCGAGGCGATGTGGCTGCTCAACTGGCGCATGGCTGTCCTGGTAGCCCGTGACGAGGTCGGGGCGGCGGACTCCTCGGCCATGAAGGTCTTCGGGACCGAGCGGGTCATCGAGATCTACCGCATGCTGCTTGGCATCGTCGGTGCAGCCGGCTACCTGACCCCTGGTTCCCCGGGATCGCTGCTCGGGGGCCGCCTCGAGGCCTCTGCTCGTCAGGCACAGATCAACACCTTCGGTGGTGGGGTCAACGAGGTGCAGCGAGAGATCTTCGCCATGGCCGGCCTCGGTATGAAGCGCGACAAGCGCTAGGGGGCGATGATGGACACCCGCATCGATCACTCCGTGGCCCTGGCGGCCCTCGTCGGACAGGTCTCTGGAGAGCCAGCCATGGGGCCCCATCTGGTGAATGAGGCGATGATCGTGCACTGGGTCGAGGCCATGGGTGATGCCAACCCGGTCTATGTCGACGACGCAGGGGCACGCGAGGTGGGACTTGAGGGCATCATCGCTCCTCCGACCATGCTCCAGGCCTGGGTGATGGTCGGCCTCAGGGCCACGCTGGAGCGAGAGTCGGCCCGGGCCTCGGGTTCTGCGAAGAGCGGCGAGGAATCCGCCAACGACACGATGATGCGGCTACTTGACGAGGAGGGCTTCACCTCGGTGGTGGCCACCAACTGCGAGCAGGACTATGACCGCCCGTTGGTCCTTGGTGAGCAGGTAGCGGTGCAGTTGACCATCGAAGCCATAAGTGATGTCAAGACCACGGGCCTTGGAACTGGCCGCTTCGCCACCACCCGCTACGACTTCTACGTGATCCCGCCGAGCACCGAGCGAAGTGGCTCGGCGATCGCTGCCGAAGTGGCTTCCGCTGAGCGCATCGGTACGATGCGTTTTCGGATCCTCAAGTTCGCTCCGGCACCTCGCTCGGCGCCCAAGCCGCCGCGACCATTGCCCTCGGTGACCCAAGACAATGCCTTCTTCTGGGAGGGACTCAAAGACGGTGAGTTGCGAATCCAGCGCTGCACCAGCTGCGGCACGCTGCGCCACACGCCACTGCCAGGTTGCGGGGAGTGCCAGAGCCTCGACTGGGACTGGATCGTCTCGGCGGGAGCCGGAGAGATCTATAGCCATGTCACCGTGCACTACCCCCAGGTGCCGTCCTTCGACTACCCCCTCCCGATCGGGCTCATCGAGCTCGACGAGGGGACCCGGATCGTGGCCAACCTCGACATGAATCCCGACGACGTCAAGATCGGGATGCGCGTGCAGGCGTCCATCGTGGCGTTCGACGATGAGCTGAGCCTGCCGGTGTTCGCACCGGTCACGGCCTAGAAGGAGCAACACCATGGACTTCACCTTCTCTGAAGAGCAGCAGGCGATCGATGAGGCGGTGTCGAGCATCTTCGCCGGCCTCGTCACCCCGGATCGGGTGAGCGAGGTCGAGCGGACCGAGGACCGTGTCGATGCTGAGCTGTGGGCCGCGCTCGCCGCCGCCGACCTGCTCGGCCTCGGTACACCCGAGTCCCTGGGCGGGATCGGTGGTGGAATGGTCGAGATCGGCCAGCTGCTCGTGGCGCAGGGCCAGGTCGTTGCACCGGTGCCGCTGCACGCCACCCTGGTCGAGGGCGTCCTTCCAATTGCCACCTACGGCAGCGAGGCACTGCGCCAGCGGATCCTGCCGGCGGTGGCCCGGGGCGAGATGATGCTGTCGGGGGCACTGGCTGATGCCGCGGCATCGCCGACCGAGATGCCTCGGGTGACCGCCACCGCCGTCGGCGGTGGCTGGCAACTCGATGGAACGGCCACTGCGGTCCCGTTCGCCCACGTGGCGGGAGCCCTCGTCGTCCCCGCTCGCACCGGCGATGGTCGCGTGGTGGTGGCGGTGGTGGACACGGCGGATGCCTCGGTGTCGATGGAGCGCGCCGAAACCACCAACCGGGCCATCCATCCGCACGTGACCTTCGCGGCCACCATCGTGACCGAGGCGGACGTTCTCGGCGGAGCCGACGATGGCAGAGCGGTCCTCGATGCCATGCTGCCTTGGGCACAGACTGGTCTGGCGCTGATCCAGGTCGGCATTGGATCGGCGGCGCTTCGCCAGACCGCTGCCCATCTCAATGAGCGCACCCAGTTCGGCCGGACACTTTCGAGCTTCCAGGGGACCATGCTGCGAGCTGCCGACGCTGGCATCGACCTCGAAGCCATTCGGGTGACGGCATGGGAGGCTGCGTGGCGCCTCGACTCGGGTCTGCCGGCTGCCGAAGCAGTCCTCATCGCCAAGTGGCAGGCATCCGACCGGGGTCAGCGGGTCGTGCACGCCACACAGCACCTTCATGGTGGGACGGGTGCTGACATCGGCTACCCGATCCACCGCTACTTCCTGTGGGGCAAGCAGATCGAGCTCGAGCTCGGCGCCCCGAGCCTGCAGCTCTCCCGGCTCGGTGCCTTGATCGCCGAGCGTCCTGACGAGGTGGTTGCGAGATGACGACGAGGACCTTTGAGTCGGTAGCCACGGGTCAGGTTCTCGGCGATCTGGTACTTCCCATCACCCGCAGCCTCATCGTCGCCGGAGCGCTGGCGAGTCGTGACTACCAAGATGTCCATCACGACCCGGTGCTGTCGAAGGAGCGGGGCAGCCCCGATATCTTCATGAACATCCTGACCACCAATGGCCTTGTCGGGCGCTACGTCACCGACTGGACGGGTCCCGGGGGATTCCTCAAGAAGGTCGACATCCGCCTCGGAGCGCCCAACTACCCCGATGACACCATGACCCTCCGCGGCGAGGTGATCGAGACCGCCGACGATCCCGCAGATCCCACCCGTGGGGTGGTGACCGTCAAGCTCGCAGGCTCGAACTCGATCGGCGACCATGTCGTCGGCACGGTCCTCGTGTCACTTCCCAGGGAGGCCTCCTGATGAGCTCGCACCGCTTTGCGGGAGAGGTGGCCATTGTCGGCATCGGCGCCACTGAGTTCTCGAAGGCCTCCGGCCGCTCAGAACTGCGGCTCGCCACCGAGGCGGTCAAGGCGGCCATCGCAGATGCTGGGATCACCCCGGACCAGGTCGGGGGCATGGTGACCTACTCGTCGGAGACCAACCCTGACGTCGACATCGCCCGTGCGTTGGGAATCGGTGACCTGACCTTCTTCAGTCGGATCCACTACGGCGGCGGAGCAGCCTGCGCCACCGTCCAGCAGGCGGCTCTGGCCGTCGATGCCGGCGTGGCGGACTACGTGGTCTGCTATCGGGCCTTCAATGAGCGCTCCGGTAATCGCTTCGGGGCGGGCGTCCAAGGCCGAGCCCCCATCGCCAACGCCGAGATGGCCCACCTAGGTTCCTACATGCCCGTCGGCCTTCTGACGCCGGCCTCGTGGGTAGCCATGGCTGCCCAGCGCTACATGCACGTCACGGGCACGACGAGCGCTGATTTGGCCAACATTGCCATCGCTGACCGCAAGCACGCCGCCACGAACCCCAAGGCCTGGTTCTACGAGCAGCCCATCACGCTCGAGGACCACCAGGCGAGCCGTTGGATCGTTGAGCCGCTGCGGCTGCTCGACTGCTGCCAGGAGACCGATGGGGCCCAGGCCATCGTCGTGACGTCGCTGGAGCGGGCGCGTGATCTGCCCAATGCTCCGGCAGTCATCCGTGCCGCCGCTCAAGGGTCTGGCAAGGGCCAAGACATGATGACCAGCTATTACAGAGACGATCTGTGCGGACTGCCCGAGATGGCGGTGGTGGGTGAGCAGCTCTGGGGGACCTCGGGGCTCGGGCCGGCCGACATGGACGCAGCCATTCTCTATGACCACTTCAGTCCCTATGTGCTCTACCAGCTCGAGGAGCTTGGCTTTTGTGGCAAAGGAGAGGCCAAGGACTTCATCAAGGATGGACGCATCGAGCATGGGGGAGCGCTGCCGCTCAACCTCCACGGCGGCCAGCTTGGTGAGGCCTACCTCCACGGCATGAATGGCATCGCAGAGGGTGTCCGTCAGGTTCGGGGCACGGCGGTGAACCAGGTCGAGGGTCTTGATCGCATTGTCGTCACGGCTGGGACCGGAGTACCGACCAGTGGCCTGGTGTTGTCCTCCGACGCCTGAGGTGGTCTGAGAGGGTTCAGCCGAAAGGTTGAGGGATTCACCGTAAGACGCTGTTCGCAGCACCGATCCCCTGGTGACTAGCGACCGACCGTCCTTGACGATCGGAACGGCAACCACGCCATCGGTCCGTCAGGGTACCTGAACCAGCGGCGCGGTCCGAGGCTGACGACGGAGAAACGACCACTCGCAAGGCAGGGCATTTCTGCGGGACCCTCTCGTGCGATTGAGTCATGGTCAGCGGTCATTTGAGGGCCTTCAGGTACACTTCCCAAATGAATTTCGCCTGCCGAATAGTCCTGCGTATCGTGGCAAGTCTTGGAGTGGCCTTTCTGTCGATTGTCGTGGGTTTCCTCCCCGGGGTTGCGGCGGCCGCAGAGACGAAGAGCGCTCCCGTAACCATTCCGAGCAATGTCCAGCAGATCCCCCGAGGCGAGCTCAGGTCCCAGGCGACAATCCCGAAAGGGGCGGAGGTCGTCTATTACGGGATCGAGCCAACCCAGACCTATGCCATCTCGCTCGAGGACGGCACCTTCAACATGAATTTCTACCTCTGGTTCCGCTGGAAGGGTCCGTACGATCCCACTCAGACGACGACCTTTGACAACTCGACCAATGCCATGACGAACCACATTCAGAACTACTCGTACACGAATGCTCAAGGCAACTCCGAGCCAATCACGGTTGCAGATGGCTACAAGTACCAACTGGTCTATATCCAATCAGGGTTCGCCGGGGACTTTGACCTCGCTCGCTACCCCTTGGACACCCAGAAACTCCAGTTGCGATTTGAGAGCACCACCTACACCGCCGACCAACTCGTCTACGTTCCCGATCCAAAGCGCAGTGCTGACCAGACCCTCGCGGTGCCCGACTGGACGACACGAGACATCGAGTACCACTCCTACATCAAGCACTACACCACCAACTTCGGCAATAGCGAATGGAACGGCCCGGGGCAGGACTGGTCACTCGGGACCTGGAGCATCAGCATCGTGCGGCCGATCTCGCACTTCTACGCCAAGCTCCTCCTCCCCGTGGTGCTGGTGATGGTGGCGTCGGTGCTTGGACTGCTCCTGCGATCCCATCACGAAATCTCCCGCCTCGCCTTGTCGTCCACCGGTCTGCTCACCTTGGTATTCCTCCAACTGGGCTACTCCTCTGACCTACCCAAGAGCGCTCCACTCGTCTTGATGGACGAGATCTATGCGCTCGGGTTCGCGGTGGTGATCATCTCGTTCATCCGGATGATCTGGGAGACGACCCAGGTGTTCCACTTCAAGAGAGATGCAGACAACTTCTTGAAGGTGGATCGACTTCTGGCGGGATTCCTTGGTGTCGCCTTCATCGTGGGAACGGCCCTCCTGATCACCCTCTGATCCCCCTCTGATCCACTCGTGGGGGGGGGATTCGAGGCCTCGGTCCACCAGCCGTCGCCTCATGCCTCGAGGGGACGCACGGGATTCTCAGATATGAGCGGAAGGTTTGTCGACCCCGCAGCGAATCCATGACTGCAGAC
>CAIUMH010000113.1 GCA_903900235.1 uncultured Actinomycetes bacterium | reverse complement strand
TGATCTGGCACTCACGGCAGGCGGAACTGATCCAAGCCATGCCCGTCGAAGTGGTGATCCTCTTTGGAGACCGCTACCCAAGCGGGCGCGGCGGGTGGCAGCGAGTCGGGTTTGGCAGCATCGCACTGGTCGAAGGGCCGGGACGAATCCTCGTTGATGAGATGGCATCACTGCTCGGCGCAGTCGTGATTCCAATGGATGGCGTATAGCCAGACGTCACTCGATGCCCCCATGGCTGGCATCAAGCCCGGCGGGGGAATTTCGGAAGTGAAGGCAGCGGACAGACCAATCACGGGTCACTCGTCAAGGGCAAGCCCTCACGGCCTGTGGCCGTCAAATAGGACACATGCCGTTAGGTCATCAGTGGGTCGGTTCGACTTCTAGTCAGGCCGACAGAGACTGCAGCTCCCGTTCCAACAACGAAGGCCGGACGCGCTCCTGCTCGAGGCGGATGGCCGCACCGAACCGGTCTTCGACCAGATCGCCGTAGAGAGCCGATTCGGCCTCGGTCAGATTCGCGAGCGGCCGGTTGGTCGGGCTGGGCTCAGCTACCCACTGGCTCCGATGCGCTAGCAGCGTGGCTTCATCCATCAGGATCGATCGAACCGAGTCGAACCGCGACCGGAGCCGATTGAGGATGTCGAATCCATGCGTGTCGATATCGCCCCAATACACGATCTCCTTGCCGACCAGCCACGGGAGCGGACGCAACGAGGCGAGTCCGAACCCCGAACCGAACACCACGAGGGCATCGGGCACGCGAGGAAATGCCAGGTAGGTGATTTCGTTCTCCACCACGAACAGAAATCGCGACGTCAGCTCCAGTGACGCAAGCTCCTCGGTCCGCAACGTGTACTCGGTGCACGCCTCGGGCAAGGCCGGCTCAGATCCGAGTACACGAAAGCGGGTGTAGTCCGGCTTGGCCAAGAAACGGTAGCGACGGGCAAACTCGCCCGCCGGATACTGAGCGTCGATTCGTCCCTCGGGCAGCACCTCGGTGAGTAGCTCGTCGAGCACTTTCTTGTGAAGATCCACGAACTTGGTGTCGACACCCTCGACGTCAATTTGGCGCAGGTACAGCTCCTCGGTGCTCGCACCCATGATCCAGGCGACGACGGCGAGCAGACCGCTCCAGACGGCTTCGTTGTCGATCGCCTTGCGCGGCCGAGCACGCACCCAAGGCACGAGTCCAGGAACCGCGTGCTTCGTCTGGTCGATGATCTCGTCGAGGCTCCGCACTTCGGACGTCGTGCCCAGCAGGGCGCACAGCTGCGCGAAGCTTTCGATCCGGATGCGTGCCGGTACTGAGTTCGATCCCAGACTCTTCCCTCCGATGGTCCGGTACTCCACGGCGAACAGTGCCGCCCCGGCTCTGGTCCGGCTCTCCCGTTGGAATCGCTCGGCCCAGAGCACGACGTCGTCGAATCGATGGAGTAGTTCATCGGCCGACGGCGACTTCACCGGCAGCTCGATCGGCGTCCACGTCAGCCCTTCGGCGTACTCACGCAAGTAGCGGCCTGCGCTCCAGCGCTTGCGGAGCGTCGCAACCAGGTCATCCACACTCGTCCAGGCCGTCATGGAGCGTCGACCACCACACCGTCAGGTTCTCGAGGATCAGGACGGCTGCCGTGCTCCTCGCGTCGGCTCCGGAACTCGGTGATGGTCAGGCCCTGGAGACGCGAGTTACTGCCGCTCGGATTGTCGACGTATGCCACGGCGGAAACATGTGGCTCGATGACATGGATCTTCTGCAGCGGAGTCACGATCAGCAGTTGGAGTCCGAGACGGGTGAACAGGTCGAGGGCGTAGCGGGTCGAGGCCTCGGAGCCCCGGTTGAACGCTTCATCGATCACGACGAAACGGAAGGACTTCGATCGCTCGGCGCCCCAATCCAACTTGAACTGGTACGCCAGCGATGCAGCCAGCACCGTGTAGGCCAGCTTCTCCTTCTGCCCCCCCGATTTGCCGCCCGAGTCCGTGTAGCTCTCGTGTTCGGTATCGTCGGCACGCCAGCGTTCGGATGCAGAAAACACGAACCACTGACGGACGTCGGTCACTTTGCGGGTCCAATTACGGTCCTGATCAGCAGTTCCTTCACGACCCTTGAACCGCTCGATGATCTTCCTCACCTGGAGGAACTTCTCCTCCGAGTACTGATCGCTGGTGACGGCACCGACCACGTTGTCTGTGCAGGCCCGGAGTTCGGCCCGGAACTCGCGCACCTCGGTGTTCGGTGTCTGGTCAGGTACGAGCCGGATGTAGCGGCCCTCGTTGTAGTCGATGCCCTTCAACGAGTCATTGATGGTTTCGATGCGGTCGCGGATGACCCGTTCGTGCTTGTTGAGCCGAGCCGAAAACCCAGCGATGTCGCGGATCGTGTTCTGATTCAGATAGTTCTTGAACTCCCGTTCGAACCGGGGGAGATCGTCGGTGGCCACCCGCTGGTGGAGTTGACGGTACTCGTCGGCCGAGCCCATGGAATCGTCGAACTCGGACGTCTCGGTCGGGTACTTCGTCCGGAACCCGCCCATCCCACGGACGATGCGCACCTCGAGGTTCCCCCGTTGCCTGGTGATCCCATTGAGTGCATCGGCAATGTCGGAACCGATCCGTTGTTGAGCGGTCGTGAGCGCGGCTGCATCAGGTGGTTGGTCCTTGAACAGCCCTGCCACCAACTTGTCGATGGACGGGAACGACAGAGCCGCGTCTTCGAGTGTCTCGCTGTTGGCCAGCAACGTGGCGAAGCGGTTGCGGTCGACCTCCGCTGATCGTTGGCGCCCTTCCACGGCGCCCCGCTCGCGCTGCAAACCATCTCGTTCTCCCTCGTAGGTGCTCACCTCTCGTCGAACACGTTCGAGCTCGGCAGTCAAGAGGGCCAGGGTGTCCGACGAGGTGGCGATCCGGTCCTGCTCGGCCCGGAGTGCTGTGATCTCGTTGACCAACGCCGTCCAGTCCAGCTCCTCCCATCGGTGATGCTCTGCAAGCCCGGCCAATGATTGGAGCTGGGATGATGCTGACGTTTCGCGCCCGACGAGGTCGGCGATCACCTGCGTGGCCGAAGCCAGCCGCTCTTGGAGCGAGGTGGCGTGGACCACGAGTGCATCCACCTTTGCCTGGTTGGTCCACCCCAGCACGTACTCACGACGGTCGTCGATCCTCTTGCGGTCGTCCTTCTCGTGCCGCTCTCGGTCCTTGATCTGCCCCGCCCGGGTGACCGCCTTGCGGGCCGAACGGAACTCGCTCAGCGTGTCTACGCAGGCATGGTTGGCACGACGGGCGAGCTCGCCCTCCAACCACTGCTGTACCCCGGTATCGGGCTTGATCTCGAGCATGTCGACCAGGAGTGGGTGTGCGGAGGACCGCTCCACCGGTGTGGACCGGGCCACGCGGGGAGGGACCCGAAAATAGACGACCCGCGTGCCGAGGTGATGCTCGTTGATCCACCCGGCTACGGCTTCGTAGTGGTGTTCGGGCACGAGTAAGGAGAGTGCGAACGAGTGCAGGACTCGTTCCGCTGCGCCTTCCCACTCACGGGCCTCGTCGAGCACCTGGATGAGCTCTCCGGCAAAGGGGAGGTCGTCAGGATCGATACCGAGGTCGTCCCCGAGCCTCTGGCGCAGCTCGAGACTGGCTCGCGGCACGCTGCTCCGCCGGGACTGCAGGCTGTGCAGTTCGTCGTTGACCTGTTTGGACTCTTCGTCCACCGAGCGTTGTTCGAACCGGCGCTCGCTCAGGTCGTTCTGGAGGCCAACTTGTTCGCTCTCCAGCTCTTCTCTCCTAGATGCCGCAAGGGCGCGGGTGGCAGCGAACTGCACTGCCTCCGATACCGGCGCCATGCCCACTTCTGCCAATCGATGGTTGTAGCGATCGAACTTGTCCTTGCGGACCGGCTTCTCCTTGTTCAGCCGTCCGATCTCCAGGTCGATGGCGGCGAGGCGATCTCCCCCGCTTCCGGCGATCTGGAGGCGCAGCTGGCTCTCTTCTTGGCGCAATGAGCCGATTGCCGACTCGATCGAATCGAGCAGTTCGTTGAGCTCGAATGCCCGGGTTCCTAGCGCGGCGAGTTCGATGTCGAGGACTTGACACATCCGGTCGGCAAAGTAGAGCGGCAGGGCCTGCTGCTCGCGCTCGAGCGAGGCTCGTTGCTCGGACAGCTGATCATGCTCCTCGATATCAGCTACCAGAGGCTCGAGGAGCTCAATCTGGGCGCGGGCGCGCACTACTGCGTCGTGGGCCCGGGTCAGGTTGTCGAAGTGGTCGATCAGGTCGGAAATCTGACCAGCCATGTCGAAGGGCTCGAGCATGTGGCTGCGGACGAAATCATTCAGATTGTCGACCGCCTTCATGGACACCGTCTGATGGAAGAGCTCCATGGCCTGCTCGGACTCGATTCCGAGATGACGGCGGAAGTCCCGTCCATACTCGGGGAACGTGTCGTACAGGCGGGCCCCGACATCACGCAGCCTTCGCTTCAATACGGAGAACTCAGATGCGAACTCCGCGAACTCTCCGAGGATCGACAACTCGGTATCGGAGACCACGAAGAACCGCTCGGGCTGGCCGACATCTCTTGTCCGGAAGACCTGGGCCAACGTGACCGTCGTGTCGAAGTCATTGTTGGCGAACACCCCGAGGATCACCGAGTACTGCCGGTCGTCACGAAGGGCGACCGGACGTGATGCACCGGTCGTCTCGTTACGTTCCGACTTGTAGTGCCCCTGGACGTAGGAGCGAAGATCGCGCTCTCGGGTCTCTGCGCCCGCGGCCTTGTTGTAGGAGATCTTGTTCGCTGGCAGCAAGAGGGTAGTGATGGCGTCGACCAGGGTCGACTTTCCAGAGCCGATGTCTCCAGTGAGGAGTGCGTTGCGACCGGCGAGGTCGAACGACCAGATCCTCTGGTTGAAGGTTCCCCAGTTATAGACCTCGAGGCGCTGTAGCCGGCAGCCCGGCAACCGGTCGGAGTGTTGATCTTCTAGTTCAATCGGGCTGAAGAGCGAGGACGTCACGTTGGGATCTCCGACTCGTCCAGATCAGACAGATACTCGTCCAGTCGTGCGTCGAACTCGGACAGCCACTGCCCATCGATATACGCCTTGAGAATTCGTCGCACTTCGTACTGGTCCTGTTCGCCTCGGAGCGGATGCAGAAAACCCAGTTCGCAGACTCTCTTGATGGTGGTGTCGATGTTGTCGACCAACCGTGCCTCGTTGGTGGAATCGGGCATGAACAGGCGGAGGAGCTCAATGATCTGGTCGCGGCTGAGGACCAAGCGGACATCAGCGCTGCTGGCATCGAACTCGGCCAGGCGCTTACGCAGCAGGGCCAGGAGCACGCTCACCTTGAAGGGCAGAGTGCGCCTCGCCACCAATCGCGGGAATTCGGTCACACCCTCATCGACGACCTGACTACGCAAGTAGGCATATCCCTCTGCCTCGTCGACGACGACGTGCAAACCGAGCACCGAGACGTAGTCCCCCACCTGGTTCCTCAGCCCAAGCAAGAGACCCCATTGCTTCTCGTGCACATCCCTGTAGAGCGGACCCTTCATCAGATGGACCACCACCAACGACAGGTCCGTCGGCTCGTTGACCGCGTCGATCGGCTTGTCCGTCACGACGGCTCCGACCTGTCCCGACTGAAGGAGACCGCGGGCAAGTCGGCTGCTCGCTCGACTTCCCCGGAGCTCCACATGATCTGATCACGGCGCTCCTCGTCGAAGACGACGGTGAGCCCGGGCTCCTGCAGCGACAGATAGCCGACCAGCTCCGCCAAGCCCTGCTCGAGCGGTTCGCCTGCGACCACCTCACGCAGTCCGACCTGGTCGTCTCTTCCGAGCGAACCGAGGACCCGCTGCACCAGCGTGTCCGGGTCGACGTACAACTGGCTCAGCATGGCCGAGGCATCGAAGTCATCGTCCCCATGTTCGAGCGATTCAACCTCGAGTCGGCTCCGGCGCGAGCGACGGAACAGTGGACGCTCCATGGGTAGTCCGGCGGTGACGCCGATGTCGTCGAGCTCCATAGGGACGACCTGTTCGGATTGGTTGCGAACGCGCAGTGCCTTGCCTTCGATCGAACGGAGCAGGTCGAAGACCCGTCGGTTTTCGAGCCACACACGATCGTCGAGGAAGCGGCGGAGCTGATCGGAGAGCAGACGAACGGTGGCCTGAGTGCGCTCGCTGGCGTCGATCCAGTCGAAGTGAACCCGGCGTAGGCGTCCGTCCTGACCCCCGAGGTCCTCGATCTGCTGGAGCCGCTCGAGCAGATCGGTGAGTTCAGTCTGCTTGTGGTGGGACAGCAAGAAGTCGTAGAAGGCCTGAAAACTACGGCCCTGGTCCGACTCGGCAATGCTGGCTCGGCTACCCAGCGCCTCGTCGAGGAGTGCGCCCTTGGACCCTGACCACCCTGCGATCTGCTCGCGCAATGTGCGGTCGAGCCCACGGAAGTTCTCTTCGACCTGTCGGAAATCGGAAAGCAGCTCACGAGCAGTGCGGGCAAACTGCTGGTATCGGTCGCGCTGACTTACTGAGTCGAGCATGGCGAGCTCACCTCGCTGGGCAGCGGCGATCTCCTCATCGATCTGGGCTCGTCGTCGCTGAAGTTCGGAAAGGCGTCGCTCGGGGTCGTTGTCGGCCCCAAAAACCATCTGACGCAGGAGTTCGAAAATCGTGTTCAGGCGTGATTCGGTACCGATGAACTCGCGCGCTGGCAGATCTTGGACCCAGAGAAGTGCTTTCTCTACCGCGGGGGACAGATCGAAATGGGCTTCATCGGCACCGGCCGGGTAGTACTTGCGCAGCCAGCCGTGTTCGGGTGATGCCCAATCGTCGAGGTAGGCACTTGCCGACCGAGGAAAGGTGCCTTCCCCGAGCCGCTGGTTGAGGGCGAACAACTCATCGTCCAACTGAGTGATGAGGTCGCTCGCCGCGATCCCACTGGCATTTCCGTCGACGTAGACCCTGCCAAGGAAACTCAGGACCAGGGCAACGTTGTTCGAGCGCAGGAGTGCCCATGCCGGATGGTCGCTCCTCAGTCGCGCGATCTCGTCGTACTTCATTGTCTCCGCACTTCCCCTTCGGTGGAACGAAGGACCTCCCGAACGGAGCGCTGGTCTCTCGGCACGGGAGAATCGTACGCTGCAGATGTCATGCCAGTTGCGTTCAGCGCGCGACCCTTCTGGCCAGCCGGTGGTGACTGTTGTTCGGCTGCCCCACCAGGGCCCATCCTCTGGCCGTTCTGGCCATACCGGCCAGGGTTGGCCCTGCATCGGGTCCGTCCTCGCCGGATCACACCCGCTACGGGAGGGGCCGGCCTGGATCCCCGCCGGGCTGCACCGGACCTGATGGCGACCTCGTGTGGTGGCCTGTCCTCCTTCGACAAGACTGTCCTCATGGCGAAGCACAAGAGGCCCCGAACGACACCGCCCCTCCGCCCGAAACGGTCGGAACTCGCGCAGTCTCTCATCGACCCGTTGGCAGATGACGCGACGCCGCGCACCGGGATCGACGTCGAGCCACTCTTCGTTGCCCTCCGCATCGGAGCCTTGGACGATCACCTCGATGAGATCGCGACGCTGGTCAATGCACGCGTCGCCGCGCTCAATGCCGTCGCCGAACTCATCGCGGCGAGCCGGCTCAAGGTTGGCGACCGTGTCCGCCTCGGCCACAATCTCCGACCCCTGTATCTTCACGGTCAGGCAGCGACGGTCGTCGCCAGGGACGGCGAGAAGTGGCTCGTCCGACTCGATGAGCCCATTGGCCGTTTCACCAATGCAGACCTACGGGTCTACGCCACGCAGCTCGAGCCGGAAGTGCCGTCGGAATAGAACCGGCAGCGAGCTTCTTGGTGGCGGGTTCAACCGGTCAGCGCAATGAACCCGCCCACCTCGCCCGGTCGTCTCATGACCTGACGTGGAGCCTGACCTGGAGCCTCGCGTTTGCGATCGGGAGAGTGCACGAACGGCGCGCTTCCACCAGATAGGTGGCCGTTCATCGATGGCCGTTCAGTGGTCAGATGGCGACTACGTGGACAAGATCGCTGAGCCCAGCGAAGTCATCAGGATTTCGGGTGTAGAGCACAAGGCCGTTGGCGTGCGCAGTGGCGGCAATAAGTAGATCGGCTACGCGCCGTCGAGGTGACCGCCCTGCCTCGGCCACGGCGGCCACGATCTGTCCGTAGCTGCGAGCTGCGGTGGCATCGAAGGGGAGCGGCTCAAAGGTCGCCTCTACCTGCTGGAGACGAGCTTGGCGGCGTGCGCCC
>CAIUMH010000112.1 GCA_903900235.1 uncultured Actinomycetes bacterium | reverse complement strand
GCAGGGCACCGGTCGCCCGGACGGTGGCCGCCGACGCATCGGCCTCGCCCGAGGTGATGGCCTCGGCGTCACCCGTGCGCTCGCTGGCGGCCGGGGTGACGCAGATCACTGCGAGGCGGAGGTAGAAGTAGGCGGCGATGGCCGCGGTGACCATGGCGAGGATGGCCAAGGGCCAACTGCCGGCCTGCACGGCTGCGGTGACCACCCCAAACTTGGCCAGGAAGCCGGTGGTGAATGGAGCGCCAGCTTGGGCCAGCAGCAGGATCACGAAGGGGACACCAAGCAATGGCTGACGCCGAGCGATGCCCCGATAGCGCGACAGGTCGTGCTCTCCATCGCCTCGTCCACCCATCATGGTGATGACCCCGAAGGTCCCCACCGTCATGATCGAGTAGGCGAAGAGGTAGTAGATGCTCGCACCCACGCCCGCCAGCGTGGCCGCCTCCACGCCGAGCAGGATGAAGCCGGTGTGATTGATCGAGGAGAAGGCCAGCATGCGCTTGACATTGCGCTGGGGCAGGGCCGAAATGGCTCCGACCACCAACGAGGCAGCAGCGAGTGCGTAGACGATGGGCTGCCAGGTTGCGGTCTCGGTGCCGAAGGTGCTGAGCAGCACCCGCAGTAGACCGGCGAAGGCTCCGGCCTTGGCGACAGCTGCCATGTAGCCGGTGACCGGACTCGGGGCGCCCTGATAGACGTCGGGCGTCCAGAGATGGAATGGCACGGCGGCGACCTTGAAGGCGAACCCGACGAGCAGCAGGGCCATGCCCGCCACCAGCAGTCCCGTGTGGGTGGGCAGGTTCTTGGCCAGGAAGTCGCTGATCTGGCTCAGGTTGGTCGACCCGGTGGCTCCATAGGTAAGAGCGATGCCGTAGACGAACACCGCCGAGGCGAATCCACCGAGGAGGAAGTACTTGAGGGCTGCCTCTCCCGATTCCCCGCGCAGCGGGTTGAAGGCGGCCAGCACATAGAGGGCGATCGACAGGATCTCAAGGGCCAGGAAGATCACCACGAGGTCGTTGGCCTGGGCCATCATGATGGCCCCCGACGCCGAGGCGAGTGCCAGGACGTGGTACTCGGTGGAGGCGATGCCCTCACGCACGAGGTAGGCGTGACCGATCACGGTGGCGATCAGCAGAGTCGAGACGACCGTGATGGCCACGAAGGCGGCGAAGCTGTCCATCGAGATCGCCGAGGCGATGGTGACGCTCGCCCCGTGGGACTGCACATGGAACCACTCAACGATGCTGGCGATCAGCGCCGCTCCACCGGTGACGAGGGTCAGGCCGGTGGCCACGTCACGCTTGAGGCCCCCGCGCACCACTGATGCGGCGAGGAGCACGATGACCGCGCCGCCGAGCAAGATGAGCTCGGGAAGGATGGCGAGATAGTCCACCTTCGGCATGACCACATGGGCCGGGGCAGCAGCGAGGATCAGGGCGCTCATCGGTTCGCTCCCGGAATCGTGGTGGCGGTGCTTGAGGAGGCGGGAGAGGTCCTCGAACGCACGTCGATCGGTGCATGGGTGCACACCAGGCCCGGGGTGCAGTTCGACAGGCTCACCTGATCGACGATGCGGTTCACCGAGGGTTCAATCCGGTTGAGCACCGGCGAGGGGAAGACACCGAGGAAGATGATCAGGGCGATCAGCGGAGCGATCACCAAGCGCTCAGCGACGGTGAGGTCCCTGATGGCGGCATTCTCACCCTCGGCCTTGCCGTGGAAGACCCGCTGGTAGGCCCAGAGCAGGTACATGGCGGCGGCCACCACACCAAAGGTGGCGACCAGCGCCCACCAGCGGTGGACCAGGAACGTTCCGAGCAACACCAAATACTCGCTCACGAAGCCACTGAGGCCGGGGAGGCCGATCGAAGCCAGCATCACGATGGTGAAGATGGCCGCCATCACGGGGGCGGGGCCCTGGAGGCCGGTCAGCTCGGCGATCTTCGAGGTCCCCCGACGCGCCACCAACCATCCGATGAGCAGGAAGAAGGCGGCGGTGATGATTCCATGGTTGAGCATCAGCAGCACCGCCCCGGTCAGGGCCTGGGGCGTCAACGCGAACGTCCCCAGCACGATGAAGCCCACCTGAGCCACCGAGGAGTACGCCACCAGACGCTTGAGATCGCGGGTGGCGCACGCCACGATGGCCCCATAGAGGATGCCGATGGTGGCCAGGGTCAACAACACCGGAGCTGCGACCTTCGAGGCGTGCGGGACGAGCGTCAGGTCGAACCGCAAGATGCCATAGGTCCCGAGCTTGGCCAGCACGGCGGCGAGCACCACGGAGGCCCCGGTGGGAGCCTCGGCGTAGGCATCAGGCGACCAGGTGTGGAACGGGACGATCGGCGCCTTGATGGCGAAGGCGAAGGTCATGGCCACGAAGACCAGCATCCCCGCGGTTCCCGAGAGCTGTGTGCCCTGGAGGTCGAACAGCGAGAACGACAGGGCATGTCCTTGGCTGGCGTGCACGACGGCGACGTAGATGATGCCGACCAGGAGGAATCCCGAGCCGAAGAAGGTGTAGAGGAAGAACTTGGTCGCCGCTCCAGCCCGATTCGGGCCGCCCCAACCGGTGATGAGGAAGTACGACGGGATCAGCGTCAGCTCGAAGAACAAGAAGAACAAGATCAGGTCGAGGCTCACGAAGCTTCCGATGCAGCCGACCTCAAGCAGGAGCAACCAGGCCACGAAGGACTTGGTGCGACGCTGCTCGGAGGCGCCGAGGAGCACGATCGGGATCAGCAGGGCGGTGAGCAGGACCATGAAGAGCGAGATGCCATCGACCCCAGTCAGCCAGGAGATCCCCAGCGCCGACGCCCAGGAGTGCTGTGTCACGAACTGATAGCCGCCCGAATGAGCGTCGAAGGCGATGAGCATCGCCACGGCGATGCCGAGCGTGAGCAGCGAGGCGATCAGGCCGATCCAGCGGACCGCCTGGCGTGAGGCCGAGTGGAGCAGGGCCACGACGCCGGCGGCGATGGCCGGGACGAGCAGCAAGAGTGCCACATACGGGAATGAGCTATGGACGGTGGCCAGTGTCATCGAATCAGTGCACCCGGATCAGGAGGTAGAGGAGCAAGGCGGCGATGCCGGCTACGAGGACCAGTGCATACTGGCGGACTTGGCCCGTCTGGACCTTCCGGATGCCCTTGGCCGATCGGGTGGCCAGGCTGGCCACCCCATTGACGGCGCCATCGAGGATCTTGAGATCGACCACATTGAGGCAGAACTGCGAGAACCTCGTGAGAGGCCGGCCGATGAGCAGGTCATAGAAGTTGTCCCAGTACCAGACGTTGCGGAAGAAGCTCCGCTCGAGGTTTGGCCGTTCGGTCTTCTTCGACCAGATGATCCAGGCGATCACCACACCGGCCAGGGCGACCACGGCGTCGATGCCGCCGAGCAGATACAGCAGACCGACGGACTCGTGAGGCTCGTAGATCGTCGTGCGGAAGACCGGCTCAAGGAAGTGGGCCAGGGAGAGATCATGGGCCCATGGGAAGTCGATCACCGAGATGGCCAGCGATCCAATGGCCAGAACGACGAGCGGCAGGCGCATGGTCCAGGGCGACTCGTGCGGAGTGGCGATCGGGTGCTCTCCGTTGGGGCCTTCCTCGGAGAAGCGGGCCTTTCCGGTGAAGGTGAGGTAGAACAACCGGCTCATGTAGTACGCCGTCAGCAACGCCGTCACGAGGCCCAGCACCCACAGCGCCGGATAGTGGCGATAGACGTTGTCGAGCACATCGCCCTTGGACCAGAACGAGGCGAACGGTGGCACGCCGGCGATCGACAGCCATCCGATCAGGAAGGCTCCAAAGGTCCAGGGCATCAATTTGCGCAGGGCGCCCATGCGCTTGATGTTCTGCTCGTGGTGGAGGCCGTGGATCACCGAGCCGGCCGAGAGGAACAGGAGGGCCTTGTAGAAGGCGTGGCAGACCATGAGGAAGACGGCGGCCACGTAGGCATTGGCGCCGACCGCCATGACCATGAAGCCGATCTGCGACACGGTCGAGAAGGCCAGAACCTTCTTGATGTCATCTTGGGCAGTGGCCACCGTGGCCGCCACGAATGCGGTGGTCGCTCCGATGGTGGCGATCACTATTTCGGCGTTCGGGGCCAGGTGGAGCACCGGGTTCATCCGGCAGAGCAGGTAGACGCCGGCGGTGACCATGGTGGCTGCGTGGATCAGTGCCGAGACCGGAGTCGGTCCTTCCATGGCATCGGGAAGCCAGTTGAACAGCGGGATCTGGGCCGACTTGCCCGACGCGGCCAGCAGCAGGGCCAGCACGATCAGCGTCGCAGTCAGCGACGAGAAGGCCGAGGCGTGCGAGAAGATCGAGAGGTAGTCGAGTGTGCCGACGTTGGAGAAGATCAGGAACATCGCCAACAGGAGTCCGACATCACCCACTCGGTTGTAGATGAAGGCCTTCTTGCCAGCCGACGCTGCGGCGTCCTTGTCGAAATAGAACGACACCAGCCAGTAGGAGCAGACACCTACGCCCTCCCAGCCCACGAAGGTGAGCAGCAGGTTGTTGGCTAGGACCAGGACCAGCATCGAGGCCACGAAGAGGTTCAGGTAGATGAAGAACTTGGTGAAGTCCCGCTCTCCGCGCATGTATCCCATGGAGTACAGGTGGATAAGCGCCGAGATGAAGGTCACGAACAGCACCATCGTCACCGACAGCGGGTCGAGGAGGAACGAGACCTTGACCTGGAGCGACCCGACGGGGATCCAGGTGAACAGGCTCTGAGTCACCTCGCGGTTTGACTGGCCGAGCAGGGCAAAGAAGCTCCCTGCGGCCACCACGAAGGCACCCGCCACGGCTGTGGTTCCGATGATCCCGGCCGTCCGCTCGCTCATCCGGCGCCCGAAGGCCACAAGGATCAGGAACCCGACGAGCGGGAGCAGGGGCATCAGGTAGATCTGGTGCAGCACGGCGTCAGTCCCTCATCCCGGAAATGTCATCGGCCACGGCGGTGGCCCGACGACGGAAGATCGCCACAACGATGCCCAAGCCGACGACTACCTCGGCTGCGGCCACGACGAGGACGAAGAACACCGCCGACTGCCCGGCGATGTCCCCGAGCATCCTCGAGAAGGTCACGAAACTCAGGTTGGCGGCATTGAGCATCAACTCAAGGCACATGAACATGATGAGCACATTGCGGCGGATCAGGAGACCGAGGGCGCCGATGCCGAAGAGCAGTGCCGACAAGATGAGATACCAGCTTCCCGGGATGCTCACGACGTCACCTCCTCATCTTGAGGGGCCCCGGTCGGAGCGAGGGAAGGAAGGACGGCATCGCTGGTAGCGGCTCCCGACCGACGAGCGAGGACCACCGCACCGACGACGGCGATGATCAGCAGGGCGGCCGTGGCCTCGAACGCGAACAGGTAGGTGGTGAAGACCGAGCGGCCAACCTCGCCGACATTCTGATACGGCCCGAAGGTCTTGCCGGTCACGTGATGGGGACCCACCGCCCATCCTGCCTCGATGCCGAGGGCGATGATCGAGATGACAGCGATGATCACCAACAACACTGCCAACGGTCGCTGAGCCACCAGTGGCTCGTCGTGGACGTCATCGTTCTGGTCGACACCGAGAAACATGATCACGAACAAGAACAGGACGACGATGGCCCCGGCGTAGACGATGATCTGCACCGCGGCGAGGAACTCCGCCTGCTGCTCGATGAACTCCACGGCCACCCCGAAGAGGGTCAGCACCATCGACAGTGCCGAGTGCACCGGATTCTTGCAGGCAATGACCCCGATGCCTCCGGCCAAGATCATCAGGGCTCCGGCCACAAACACGGTGGTGTCGGGGATGGTGCGCGCCACTGAGGCGATGAACAAACCGGTCACTTCGCCGCCTTCTTCGCAGCGCGCATCTCCGCAACCCGATCCTTCATCGACGCCAGCTGGCGCTTGTGGCGCTCCTGGTTCAACTTGGCCCGCCAGATCCGACCGCGCATCCCCTTGTGCTCGGCCGGGATCTCTGCGGTCAGCAGGTGCGACTCGAGCACATCGCGCAGCGCCTTGGTGCCCGTCGCGGCGTCATCGCCATGCCCTGACTGCCCGCCCTCGGAAGCCCGGATGCCCGCTCCGAGATCGGCGGACCACTGGACCTCGCCCTCGAAGTCAGCATTTCCGGCCGGTGCAGTCGCTCGCATCCAGCCACCCGTCATGGTCTCCTCACCAGGACGCCAGTCCTCCCATGGAAGCTTCTGGGGCATACCGTCGTCATCCACCACGAGCTCGGCCTTGGTGTAGATGGCGTCGGCCCGGTTGGTGAAGGAGAACTCAAACATCTTCGACTCAGTGATGGCCTCGGTCGGGCATGCCTCCACGCACATGTCGCAGTGGATGCAGCGCAGGTAGTTGATCTCGTAGACGTAGCCATAGCGCTCACCCGGGGAGACCGGGTGGTCCGGGGGGTTGTCGAGACCGCGGACATAGATGCAGTCCGCCGGGCAGACGCCGGCGCACAGCTCGCACCCGATGCACTTCTCCATGCCGTCCTCGTAGCGGTTGAGGACATGACGGCCGTGCTGGCGAGGCTGCTTGGGCTTCTTCTCCTCCGGGTAGCGACGCGTCACCCGAGGCCGGGTGAGGTGCTTGGCCGTCAGGGTAAAGCCTCCGAAGAAGGAGAATTCGCTCTTGATGTCGTCGAGGAGCCCCATCAGGCCTCGTCCTCCTCGGTACGGTCGGTCAGCTCGCGCAGCCGGGACGGAGAGATTGGTCGGGAACCGACCGGCGGCAGGACGGCCTGATCGGCGGCTTCGAGCTCCTGTCCGAGCGTGAAGGTACGAGACAGCAGGGCGGCGCCGGCGAGGACAGCCGCCACCATGCCGACACCCCACCAGGCGGAGATCATGAACCCAGCGACGAGCAGCATCCACGCCAGCGAGGCCGGGATCAGCCGCTTCCAACCGAGATCCATGAGACGGTCGTAGCGCATCCGAGGCAGCGCACCGCGCAGCCACACGAACAAGAAGCAGAAGGCCACGGTCTTGCCCAGGAACCACAGGATGGGGAAGACCCACGCCACATACGCGATGTGCGGCACCGGTCCGGCAGGGCCGCCGAAGAACAGCGTGACCACGATGGCCGACATGGTGATCGTGTTGAGGAACTCGGCAAGATAGAACAGCGCGAACCGGATCGAGGAGTACTCGGTGTTGAAGCCGCCGACCAGCTCGGACTCCGCCTCGACGACGTCGAAGGGCGGTCGGTTCGTCTCGGCGATGCCAGCGATCAGGAACAGCACGAAGGGCACAACGCCGAGACGGATGACGTTCCAGTGCCACGGGGCACCGGACTGGGCATCGACGATCGTGCGAGTCGACAGCGATCCGGTGATCAGCACCACCGTCACCACGGTCATTCCGAGAGCCGCCTCGTAGGAGATCATCTGGGCTGACGAGCGCACAGCGCTCATCAGCGGGTACTTCGATCCCGAGGCCCAGCCGGCCAGCAAGATGCCGTAGACGCCGATGGCCGACATGGCGAGGACGAGCAAGATCCCGATGGGCGGGTCGGCGATCTGCAGCTCGAAGGTGTGGCCGGCCACCGTCACCACGCCGCCGACCGGGACCACCGTGAAGACGATCAGGGCCGGGACCACAGAGAGATAGGGAGCCAGCTTGAAGACGAAGCTGTCGGCCTGCTCGGGGATCAGGTCCTCCTTGAAGAAGAGCTTGATCCCGTCAGCCAGAGACTGCAGGATCCCCCAGGGGCCCGCCCGGTCAGGGCCGATGCGGCTCTGCATGTCCGAAATCGCCTTGCGCTCGAACCAGATCATCATCGTGACCGCGCCCATGCAGACGGCGAAGGAGATCACGACCTTGATGAGCACGATCAACAGGACGGCCCAGTTGAGGCCGGCGAAGTAGAGGGGGTCCCCATTGCTCGCGAGGAGGTGGAGGGTACTCACAGCGACTCCATCCTGACATCGGTCACCAATGAGGTCGCATCGATCAGCGAGGCAACGGCATTGGTGTGTACCTCAGAGCCCAGCACCGCCGTGCCGAAGTCCATCGCCACGGTGCCCCGCAGCGTCCCCTCGTCGGCCGTGACCGTGATGACGAGGCTGGCCTTGGGTGAGCGCAGACGCACCTCGTCGCCCGTCGTCACTCCGAGTCGGTCGAGGTCATAGGGATTGACGAAGGCCACTGCGTCAGGCCGAAGGTCGTCGAGCGCCGGCGAGGCGACGACTTGAGTACCGCCGTCATAGAGCGTTCGACTGGCCACGAGGCGCAGGGAGTAGCTGTCCGGGGCCGGAGGGTCCGTGGGCGCCGGGACCGCAAGGTCTGTGAGGACCAGTGGACGAGGTCCTCCCGTCGGCACGGCAACGGCGATCGGCTCGACCATGGCGCCGGTGAAGGCACTGAGGCCCACCTTGTCCGGTGACGCCAGACCCGGCACAGCCGTCGGATCGAGCAGGGCCCGTGGTCCGGAGATCGCTCCGGTCAAAGGGACCACGACTCCATCAGCCGCGGCCGGGCTGGCCAGTAGCGAGGCGGTCACTCCGGCATGCGTGCCCACCGTGGCGGCAATGGCATCGGTCACGTCCTCGACGGTGCTCCAGCCAAGGTCTGTGCCCAGCAGGGCGGCGAGCTCACCAGCGATCATCCAATCTGGCCAGGCCAGCGCTGGCGGCATCACCTTCTGGCTCAGCGCCGACACCCGGCCCTCGAGGTTGGTGGTCGAGCCGACTCGCTCATGGGCCACGGCGACTGGAAGGACCACCTCACAATGGGCCAATGACGGTCCGCCGTGGCCCGTGACGGCGATGATCTGGGCCCCAGCGGTCATGGCGCGCTCAGCGAGGGCGGCATCGGGGACGTCGAAGAGAGGCTCCGCTCCGAGCAGCAACAGTGCAGTCTGGCTTCCATCGGCGAGCGCAGCGAGCTGGGCCAGCGTCGAACGACCCGGCGCCATCGACGCTGCCGGGAGGAGTTCGGCCAGTGCATCGCCCGCCGAGCCGAGCGCGATGCGACCGGGCAGCAGTCCGGGGACGAGGCCCATGTCGATAGCCCCCATCGTGTTGGCCCGACGCAGTGCCGGCAAGAAGGTGGCCTTGGGATACGTGGCCGCCAGCGACCGCGCCGCTGCCTCGACGAGATGGGGGTCTTCGGCGAGCGAGGTGCGTCCGAGCACGATCACGACGCCCTCACCATCGGTGCCGAGTAGACGTCGAGCCTCGACGAGGTCGTCATCGGTGAAGGTGCGACCCTCTGGGTGGGTGCGCAGCGAGACTTCCGCCGAGGAGTCACCGCCCAACGCTCGAGCGATCAGAAGCGAGTCTCCGGGACGAGCTGCGAGCCGGACCTTGGCCAGATCCCCGAGTGGGTTGGCACGCGGTCCGAGGTCGATCAGCGAGGTCTGTCCGGACATCGCCGCTCCCCGAAGGCGCAGGAACAGCACCGGCAGCTCTTCGCGAAGGTCGCCGCTCAGCAGCAGCACCGTGCAGGCCGAGGCGGCCTCGTCGATGGTGGCTCGCGGAAGGGCGGAGATCAGAGCAGGATCCAAACCATCGCCGAGCTGGGCATCAACCGAGTCGGTGCCGATGATTCCCTTGAGCAAGGTGGTCCAGGCGAAGGCGCCCTCATTCGTCGTCTGAGCGCCACCGATGGAGCCCAGGTGGTCTGCTCCAGCCGAGCGAAGGATCTCGACGGTGCGACGCAGCGCCTCCGACCATCCGACGGCCACGAGCTCGCCGTCTCGGCGGACCATGGGCTCGTCGATACGACGGCGGGGGTCAGTGAGATCGAGTGACGAACCACCATCGTCTGGGCCATTGACCGATTCGAACGCGAAGCGTCCCTTGTCGCAGAGCCAGCTGTGGTTCACGGGGTCGGCATCGACGCCGAGGAGTCGCGTGAGCCGTCCGGCCGACGACTGCACCGCCACCCGACAGCCCACGGCACAACCGGTGCAGGTCGACTCGACCTGCTCGAGGTCCCAAGGGCGGGCTGCGAAGCGGTAGGCGGTGGCGGTCAGCGCTCCGACCGGGCAGATCTGCACGGTATTGCCCGAGAAGTACGAGCTGAAGGGCTCCCCGGGGAAGGTCGAGACCTCGACCATGTCACCACGTCCGGAGAAGTCGATCAGGGCCTCACCGGCCACCTCCTCAGCGAAGCGGGTGCAGCGGCTGCACTGGATGCAGCGCTCCCGGTCGAGCAGGACCAACTCGGAGATCGGGATGGGCTTGGCGAAGTGTCGCTTCTCCTCGACGAAGCGGGTTTCACCGGGTCCGTGGGCCAAGGTCTGGTCCTGGAGGGGGCACTCGCCGCCCTTGTCGCAGACCGGGCAGTCGAGCGGGTGGTTGGCCAGCAGAAACTCGAGGACCCCGTCCTGAGCCTTCTTGACCTTGTCCGAGTCGGTGGTCACGGCCATGCCGTCGCCGACTGCCACGTAGCACGAGGGCATCAGCGTCGAGCCTCGTGGGCCCTCCACCTCGACGAGGCACATGCGGCACACGCCGACCGGCTCCATCCGGGGGTGGTAACAGAAGCGAGGAATATAGGTGCCGGCCCGCTCGGCGGCGGCGATGATCATCTCGCCCTTCGCTGCGGTCACCTCGCGGCCGTCGAGGGTGAAGGTGATCTCGTTGTCCGGAGTCTCCTCAGGCATGCGGGCACCTCCCTTGCGTGATGTGGGCGAGGAACTCGTCGCGGAACCTCGAGATCGACGAGTGGATCGACGATGGAATGGAGGGACCAAGCACGCAGATGGTGGTCTGCTGCGGCGGCCAAGTCAGTCCCGGCGCAATGTTGTCACAGAGGTCGAGGAGCAGATCGAGGTCCTCGCGACGGCCCTGACCATTCTCAAGCCGGAACAGGATTCGCTCGAGCCAACCCGAGCCCTCACGGCACGGTGTGCACTGCCCACAGGACTCGCGGGAGAAGAAGCGAGTGATGCGCCAGGCGGCCTTGACCATGCAGGTGGTCTCGTCCATGACGACAATCGAGCCCGAGCCGAGCATCGAGCCAGCCTCGGCGACCTCATCTTGGCCGAGCGGGAGATCGAGGTGCTCTTCGTAGAACCAGGGAGCGGAGACGCCACCGGGGATGATGGCCTTGACGCCGGTCCCTGAGGGAATGCCGCCGCCGAGGGTCGGGGCGAAGATGAGGTCCCGGAAGGTGTGCTTCACCATCTCGAGCTCATAGACCGCAGGATTGCGGACGTGGCCCGACAGGGCGAAGAGTCGGGTCCCAGTCGAGCGTCCCTCGCCAAGGGCGGCGAATGCCTCGCCGCCATTGAGCACGATCCATGGAAGGTTCGATACCGTTTCGACGTTGTTGACCACCGTGGGCTCTCCGTAGAGGCCGATGGCTGCCGGGAAGAAGGGGGGCTTGATGCGGGGAAACCCGCGCTTGCCCTCGAGCGATTCGAGCAGCGAGGTCTCCTCGCCGCAGATGTAGGCCCCCGCGCCCGGGTGCACCACGATGTCAAGGCTGAAGCCAGAGCCGAAGATGTTCTGGCCGAGCGCTCCAGCGGCATAGGCATCGTTGACCGCAGTCTGGACCCGCTCGAGACCGAGGGCGAACTCGCCGCGCAGGAAGATGAAGGCCTGGCTGACCTGGAGGGCATAGGCGGCGATGACCACACCTTCGATGAGCTGGTGCGGTTCCTTCTCAACGAGAAGGTGGTCCTTGAAGGTGGCCGGCTCAGACTCGTCACCGTTGATGACGAGATAGGACACATCAGCCTTGCGCAACATCGACCATTTGCGCCCGGCCGGGAAGCCGGCGCCGCCACGACCAAGCAGTGAAGCGGTGTCGACCTGCTCGCAGACCTGCGTCGGCGAGAGTGTCAGTGCCTTGCGTAGTCCATCGAAGCCACCCGTGGCCAGAAATCGATCGATCGAGTGTGAGTCATCGAAGCCGGCCCGGGCCGTGACAATTCGAGGTGCGTCAGTCAAGCTCATGCGCCGGCCTCCTCACGCTTCGCCGCTCGCTCGGCGGCGATGGCCTCGGGATCGGCGACCAGGCCTGTCGTGCGCTGGACACGGATCAGGTTGCCATGCGTCGGAATCTCATCGGCTCGGCCGCCCTCACGAAGTTCAGCCAGCAATCCATCGAGAGCGTCGGGCGTCGTCGTGCGGACATAGCGATGGTTCACCTGCACGCATGGGGCCACGTCACAATCGGCGAGACACTCGGTCTCTTCAAGGGTGAACACGCCATCGTCAGTGGTGCCTCCCGCACGGACGCCGAGGCTGGACTCGGCGTGGGCCAGCAGGTCGTCGCCGCCAGCGAGGAGGCAGGCAATGTTCGTGCAGACACCCACGACATAGGTGCCGACCGGCTCGGTGTGGAGCATGTCATAGAAGGTGGCGGTGCCCTGGACCTCGGCCGGCGTCACGCCCACCATGGCGGCGATCTCGATCATGGCCGGCTCAGAGAGATAGCCGTCCTGCTCTTGGGCGATGTGGCACAGCGGGATCAGTGCGCTGCGCTTCTGGGGGTACAGAGCGATGAGCCGCTCGCAGCGCTGACGACGCTCGGGGGTCAGATGGCTCATCGGTCCACCTCGCCCATGACGGGGTCGACTGAGGAGATACACGCCACGGCGTCGGAGAGGAGGCCACCGCGCAAGAGCAGCGGGAGGACCTGAAGGTTCACAAAGGACGGGCCCCTGATGTGCATGCGGAAGGGTTTCGACGACCCATCCGAGACCATGTAGCACCCGAGCTCGCCGCGGGGAGACTCGATGGCCGCATAGACCTCGCCCTCGGGGACCTTGAAACCCTCGGTGAAGATCTTGAAGTGGTGGATGAGGGCCTCCATGGACGCATCAATGCGGCCTCTCGGTGGTGGCGTCACCTTCGGGTCCTGGATCCGGAAGTCCCCCGTAGGCATCTTCTCGACGATCTGGCGGATCATGCGGATGGACTCGCGGATCTCAGCGAGGCGGAGGGCATAGCGGTCGAAGTTGTCCCCGTAGGTGCCGACGATGACATCGAAGTCGAGTTCGCCGTACGCGAGGTACGGCATCGAACGGCGCAGGTCCCACGGCACGCCAGTCGATCGCAGCAGCGGTCCGGTCACCGAGAGGGCCAGGGCCTCCTCGGCTGTGAGGCCACCGACACCCTCGGTGCGCTCCCGGAAGATCGGCTGGCCAGTCAACAGGTCGTCGTACTCGAAGCTTCTGGCGAGCACGGTGTCACAGATGACGGCAACGTCGTCCTCCCACCCATCGGGCAGGTCTGCCGCCACGCCGCCCGGTCGGACGAAGTTGTTGTTGAAGCGAAGTCCAGTGGTCTTCTCGAAGAAGCTCATGACCATCTCGCGCTCGCGGAAGCCATAGATCATCATCGATGTTGATCCGAGGTCCATGCCGTTGGTGGCCATCCAGAGCAGGTGCGAGCTGAGCCGGTTCAGCTCGAGCATCAGGGTACGGATCCAGATGGCCCGGTCCGGGATCTCGATGCCAAGGAGCGACTCTGTGGCCATCGAGAAGACGGTCTCGTTGTGGAACGGGCTCATGTAGTCCATGCGCGTCACGTTGGTGGCGCCCTGCACATAGGTCAGCTCTTCACCGGTCTTCTCCATGCCGGTGTGGAGGTAGCCGATGATCGGCTTGGTCCGCAGCACGACCTCACCCTCGAGCTCGAGCATCAGCCGCAGCACGCCGTGGGTCGACGGGTGTTGGGGACCCATGTTGATGATCATCGTCTCGTCGTCAGGACGGTCGAAGTCGATCTGGGAGGGATCGAGAACCTTGCCGTCCTCGAGCCGCAGCACGGCACCGACTTCGCGACCCAGCGCGCCAGCGTCGGTGTCCTCGCGCAACGAGAGCTCTTGGTCACCCTCGGAGGTCTCCCGAGCCGACCACATCGGTCGGTCGATCACCCGGTGCTGGTCATCGAAATCAGTGGTCATCGTGGCCCCGGTGCTTCCTTGAACTGGACCGGCACGCGACCCGTGCCGTAGTCCTTGCGGAGCGGGTGGCCCTCCCACTCGTCGGGCATGAGGATGCGGGTGAGGTCTGGGTGGCCGGCGAAGCGAATGCCGAACATGTCGTAGGCCTCGCGCTCCATGGCCTCAGAGCCGGGGTACAGCGAGAACAGCGAGTCAACCACCGCATCGGCCTCGGGCACCTGGACTCGGACCCGGACGCGACGCTTGGCCGAGAGCGACAGCAGGTTGACCACGATCTCGAAGCGCTCAGGCTGCACCCCGTCGGGGAGCGTGCGGCCGGGGTGGCCGAGGTAGTCCACCGCACACAGGTCGACGAGCATCTCGAAGGCCGCATCCTTGATCCCTGCGATCACGCCGGCGTACCCAGCTCGATCCGGGAAGGCGATCTGGTCCACGCCCGCGCCAGCGGTGGTCGGGACGCCGCGGAGGGCGCCAATCGAGATCTCGGTCATCGGGGCGTCCCGATCTGTACGGCTTGGGGGTTCCCGGGAACCCAGGGGCTCGACGACGGCACCTCGATCTCGAGGGGGCGGCCCTCGGCCCGGCGCTTGGTGATCTCACCGGTGCGGATCTTCTCGTGCAGCGTCAAGATGGCGTGCATGAGCGTCTCGGGACTGGGCGGGCAGCCGGGGACATAGACATCGACCGGGATGATCTGGTCGACACCTTGAACGATGGCGTAGTTGTTGAACATGCCGCCGCTTGACGCGCAGACCCCCATGGAGATGACCCACTTGGGCTCCATCATCTGGTCGTAGACCTGACGCAGCACAGGGGCCATCTTCTGGCTGACTCGGCCGGCCACGATCATCAGGTCCGCCTGACGGGGCGAGTTCCGGAACACCTCCATGCCGAAGCGGGAGAGGTCGTAGTCGGCAGCTCCAGCCGCCATCATCTCGATGGCGCAACAGGCCAGACCGAAGGTCACGGGCCACACGCTCGATCGCCGGGCCCACTTGACAAGGTCCTCGACTCGGCCGGTGAGGAAGTTATGAGGAAGGTCCTCGAGACCCATGGGATTCCTGTACTCCTCTACGCTGCGCGTTCGGCGGCCGGGTCGGCCGTGATCCTGGCGATGGTCGACTCTGAAGTTCTTGAGGGCACCCCACGAGTGAGCCGCTTGACGGGGCCCCAGGTGAGTGCGCCACTGCTCACGAGGAATAGCAGCGAGACGAACACGACCACAGAGAACAGCACGACCTCGACAAGACCGAAGGTGCCGAGCTCCCTGAAGACCACGGCGAAGGGGTACATGAAGACGATCTCGATATCGAAGATGATGAAGATCATCGCAACGAGATAGAAGCGAACCGGGAAACGCTGCGGCGGAGCGATCTCGGGGACGATGCCACACTCATACGGAGCGCGCTTCGCCGCCGATGGCTTCTTCTTCGGAGCGAGCAGGGCTGATCCCACAAAGGACACTGCGGCGAACAAGATGCCCACGATGAGGAGGCCAAGGATGGGGAGGTACTGATCCACGGGGACTGTTCTACCATCCGCGCCGCAGAGTAAGCACATTCAGTGCTTCAGGTCCGGTCGGCCGGCGGGCGCCATACGATATGGAGTCGTGAGCACCGAAACCTCGCCCCCATCCACCTCCGAGCATGTCTACGACGCCGTCATCGTCGGCGCCGGTCCGAGCGGCTCGGCCTGCGCCTTCTGGCTGGCCTCGGCCGGCTGGGACGTGGCCGTCGTCGAGCGGAAAACCTTCCCCCGGGCCAAGACCTGTGGTGACGGCCTCACCCCCCGATCGGTGCGCCAGCTCCAAGACATGGAGCTCGAGGAGAAGGTGGCCGCAGTCGGCCATCGCTACAGCGGTCTGCGCTCCTGCGGCTTCGGCCAGGAGGTCGCCATGCGTTGGCCCGACCACCCCTCGTTCCCAAGCTACGGCTACGCCATCACCCGTCTCGACCTCGACGCCATGGTGGCGGAGCGGGCCGTTGCTGCTGGCGCGTCGCTCTTCACGGGCGTCGAGGCCGTCGACCTGCTCGACCTCACTCCGGCCGAGACCGTCGACCAGCTGGCCTCAGCCGCCGGTCTCGTGGTGAAGGACAAGTCCTCCGGCACGACCAGCGAGCTGCGCGGCCGGATCGTGGTCGTGGCCGATGGGGCCAACTCGAGAATCGGTCGGGCACTCGGCACCCAGCGTCGGCGCGAGTGGCCGATGGGCATGGCCATCCGGGGCTACTACGAGTCCCCCGCCTCGACCGACGACTACATCGAATCGCACCTCGACATCCGCGACGCGGAGGGCAACATCGTCCCGGGCTATGGCTGGATCTTCCCGCTCGGCGACGGTCGGATCAACGTGGGCGTCGGCCTGCTGTCGACCGACCGCCGATGGAAGGGCGTCAACACCACCAAGCTGATGGACACCTTCGTCAACTTCGTCCCCGACCGATGGGGGATCTCCTCGCACGACGCCATGGGACCGGCCACCGGGGGACGACTCCCCATGGGCTTCGCCGTCGGACCCCACACCGGGCGCACCACGATCTGCATCGGCGATGCCTCGGGATCAATCAACCCCTTCAATGGGGAGGGGATCGCCTACGGCTATGAGACCGGCCGCCTCGCCGCCACTTCCATCGCCGAGGCGCTCGGCGGTGGCGGACCCGAGGCCCTCGCCGCCTATGACGAGCGGCTCACTCAGGCCTATGGCACCTACTACGACGTGGCGCGGGCCTTCGTCCGCCTGATTTCAGAGCCCAAGTTGATGGCGCTGTGCGTGGGCATCGGCATGCGTTCAGAGACCCTCATGAACGAGCTGTTGAGCCTGATGGCCAACCTGATGCGCCCCGACGAGCGCGGGCCGGCCGAGGTCGCCTACCGGGCGATGGCAACCTTGGGCAAGATCCTCCCGGACCGAGCCCTGGCCGCTCTCTTCAACGACAACACCGCCACCCTGCGCACCGTCGCCTGACGGCTCAGGCGCTGCGGGTTCCGCTGACCCCTGCGAGGCGAGCCGACAGCTCACCCACCACCTGCTGTCGAAGCCTCTCCGGGAAGCTGCCGGGAACCGCAAAGGTATACAGCGTCTGCTCATAGGAGCCCGTCAGCAGGACCGTGATGCCCAGCTGGGCGGTCGAGGTCCCGGCCAGCCCGGCCATCGGGATCGTCACGTTCGCCCCCGTCACGAGCACGCCGAGCGGTTGGCGGAACTCTTGGCGGACCACGGGAAGGTCTTCGGTGGCCTTGATGACATCACCGTTCGCGGTCGCAAGTCGGCCGATGGCCTCGGCAAAGCACGTGGGGAAGCGGGCCTGGGAGATCTGGCGGCGATCGGCGGCCACGTCGGCTGGCGAGGCATAGCGCTGTGTCACCGTCCCCACCTCGGTCACCGCTGTGGACTGCTCGGGGCCATAGGGCATCCCGCCGATCTCGATCGGCGGCGTCACCCCTGCCGCACCGAAGACGCGATCGACAGCATTGGTGATCCCCATGCAGTCTTGGTAGCCGGAGATCACCGCCGCAGTCACCCGCTTTTGGGCCGGCGACTGTCGGCTTGATCCCGGGCTGAGGAAGCCACCGAGGATGGACGAGGACGAGTTGAGGGCCGACCACCCTTCGGGAAGGTCGCTGCCTCGAAGGTTCATGGTGGCAGCGACCACCCGATCCGCTCTCGCTGAGGACCGGGTCTGCACATCGGCGAGCTGCCAGACAAGCAGGCTCGCTCCTGCCCCGATGGCCAGCACCGCCACCACCAGCAGCGATAGCCGGCGCCGCCGTGGATTCACGGTATACGGTGTCCCGCCGGAGGTCGGTCCAGTGGCATCTCGACCGGTGGCGCCGGCCAGCAGGGCGTCGATCTCCGACGCCGTTGAGCCCTCGAGCGAGGCCGCCGAGAAGTTGACCATCACCAGCGACCCTGACACCCAGGCCGCCACCTCCACCATCCCCCGGTGCGCTCGGCAGCGTGGCTCACGCAGCGCCGAGAACGGAATCTGCCAAGCCGTCGGCGGGTCTCCGCCCACCAGTGTCAGCCCAACGCTGTCGATCCGCAGGGTGACGGATACTCCTGTCGAGAGCGGTCCCGCAGCACCGAGCAGGCGGCCGCCGGTCATCGTGATGGCGCCCTCGCCAGCGGTCACCATCAGGATCAGAGGGATCTGGCCACGGCGGCTGCCGCCTCTCGGGCCGCAGCGACCGCTTGGTCGAGATGGGCGTCGGTGTGCGCCATCGATACGAAGAGCACCTCATAGGCCCCTGGAGCCAGCGCCACTCCACGATGGAGCATCTCGTGGAAGAAGGCCGGATAGAGCCCCGTCTCGGCGATTGCCCGCGACTCGGGGTAGTTCGACGGCGCCGACCACTCACCCGACGCCGGGGCCAGGTAGAGCCCGAGGAGCGGTCCGGCCGACGGGACGCAGGACCACAAGCCGCCATCGCGGATGGCCTGGCACAGCGCCGAGCCGAACCGTCGCGTCCGATCGATCAAGGCGATGTAGTCATCGTCGGTGACCTCGCTGAGGACTGCCAGCCCGGCTGCCGTGGCCAGCGGGTTCCCCGAAAGGGTTCCTGCCTGATACACGGGTCCCACCGGGGCCAGGGTCTCGAGCAGGGCCGCTGAGCCACCGAACGCTCCCACCGGCAGGCCTCCGCCGATCACCTTGCCGAAGCACCAGAGGTCCGGGGTCACCCCGGTCATCTCCGCCGCCCCCCCAAGCCCGACGCGAAAGCCGGTGATGACTTCGTCGAAGATCAGCAGCGCGCCCACCCGATCGCACTCTGCCCGAAGGCCCTCGAGGAACCCTTCCGTCGGTCGGACGAGGTTCATATTGGCGGCCACCGGCTCGACGAGAACACAGGCCACGGACGCATCGAGCGTCGGCACCACGTTGTAGGGAGCAACCAGGGTGTCCGCCACCGCCCCGGCCGGAACGCCGGCCGATCCGGGAAGCCCGAGCTCGGCCACCCCTGATCCGCCGGCCACCAGCAGGTGGTCCGCGTGCCCGTGGTAGCAGCCATCGAACTTGAGGATGCGATCACGACCGGTGGCCCCTCGGGCGAGGCGCACCGCGCTCATGACGGCCTCGGTGCCCGAAGAGACGAACCGAACCTGCTCGAGACCAGGGACGGCCCCCACGATGGCCTCGGCAAGGAGGACCTCACCGGGGGTCGGAGCCCCGAAGGTGGTGCCCTTGGCCGCCGCCTCGGTGATCGCTGCGATGACCCGAGGGTGGGCGTGGCCGAGAAGGCTCGCCCCGTAGGACTGGACGAAGTCGAGGTACTCCCGGCCCTCAACGTCGGTGACCGTGGCGCCAGAGCCACGCACCACCGTGTACGGAGTCCCACCGACGGACCGGAATGAGCGGACTGGCGAGTCCACTCCACCGGGGATGACGGCTTCGGCCCGAGCGAACCACCCGGCGTTGGTAGTGGTTGACTCAGGCATCGAGGATCGGAGCCAGCTCGCCGGCGAAGTAGGTGAGGATGAGGTCGGCACCGGCGCGTTTGACGGCGGTGAGCTGCTCGACCGCCGTGGCCGTCCCGTCGATCCATCCGCGCTCATCGGCCGCCTTGATCATCGAGTACTCCCCGCTCACGTGGTACGCCGCCACAGGGACGTCGACCATGGCTGAGACATCCGCGATCACGTCGAGATAGGTCACCGCCGGCTTCACCATCACGATGTCAGCACCCTCTGCAACGTCGAGGGCCACCTCGCGCAAGGCCTCTCGTCGGTTTCCCGGATCCTGCTGATAGGCCCGACGATCGCCTCCGCCGACGATCGAGACGTCGACTGCGTCACGGAAGGGCCCGTACAGGGCGGAGGCGTACTTGGCGGAGTAGGCCAGGATCCCGACGTCGTGGTGGCCGGCGCCATCGAGAGCCCGCCGAATCGCTCCCACCTGGCCGTCCATCATTCCGCTGGGCGCCACAAGGTCGGCCCCAGCGGCAGCCTGAGCCACCGCCGCCGCCTGGTAACGCACCAGTGTGGCGTCATTGTCGACCGATCCATCCCCGGCCAAGAGGCCGCAGTGCCCATGGTCGGTGTACTCATCAAGGCAGAGATCGGGGATCAGAACCAGCGCGTCGCCGAATTCGGCGGCCAGTCGACGCAGCGCAACTTGAATGATGCCGCCCTCATCAGAGGCTCCAGAGCCCGCCGCATCCTTCGTCGCCGGGATACCGAAGAGCACCACAGAGGTGATCCCCACTGAGAGCAGGCGCTCCGCCTCGGCTACCAGCGAGTCGAGGGTGTGCTGGAAGTGGCCCGGGAGCGAGTCGATGACCTTGGGGGCTGCGAGGGCTTCGGCCACGAAGAGTGGTGCCACGAGATCCGCGGTGGTCACCGAAGTCTCGGCGACGAGGCGGCGGATGGCTGGCGTCCGCCGCAGTCGCCGCGGTCGATGAGAGAGGTCGTCCATGCCGTGAGCCTAGGGCTCATGCGTCAGCCGGAGCGCTGCTGCTGCAGCCTCGGCCAGCGCCGCGTCGGTGGCCTCGGTCGCCACCACCACCACGAAGCCAGCCTGGCGAGCCGCCCCAGCAGTCGTTGCCCCAATCACCGCCGCCGGATGCCGATGAAGCGGCGCCCCCGTCGAGTCGCGCAGCGCCTCGAAGGCCGTCACCGCACTCGGCGAAGCGAAGCACACGACGTCGCAGGCCCCGAGGGCCTCCACCTCGGAGAGAGTGGGTGGGCGGGCGACGGTCTCGTAGGCCACGATGGGCTCGACCTTCCATCCGAAGGCCACCAGGCTCTCGGCGAGCTCGTGGCGACCACCGGCCGCAGCCAGCAGCACCGCTCGATCTCCCGGAGCCAACGGTGGTCCGATGATGCCGGCCAGCGCGACTCCGCCCGATCCGTCACCTTCCACCGTCACGGGGATCCCTTCGGACTCCAAGGCAGCCTTCGTGGCAGGCCCGACCGCTGCCACGGCGATGCCCGGTGCCGATCCGATCACTGCGAGGAGCGCCGGCACCGCACTGGCCGAACTCAACACCACCAGGCTCGGAGGTGGGACTGTGGCGAGGGCTGAGCGAAGCGGTTCGACATCGTCGATGAGACGGATCTCGACCAGCGGGACCTCGACACTCTCGAGGCCGAGGCCCGAGAGCTCGGCGACCAGATGCTGGCCGCGACCCGCCGGCCGAGTGATCCCGACCCTGCCGAGCGAACTCATCGTCGGGCCGAAAGCTCCAGCGCTGCCTGACGGCCGATCACCACGCCGTCATCGCCCTCAAGAGTGAGTCGAGCGACTGCTCCCGTCGACTCCTCCACCATGACCGCTCGCAGCACCAAACCATCCTCGAGCTCAGTGCACCAAGCGGCCACGGGTACGCTGCAGCCGGCGCCAAGGGTGGCCAGAAATGACCGTTCCGCCCGCACGCAGCGCAGGGCCGAGTCATCGGAAATCGCCGCCGCCAACAGTGACGCGGACGAGCCTGCACGAGCTTCGAGCGCGATGGCACCCTGGGCTACCTGGGGCACGATCACCATCGGGTCGAGCCGTTCCGCAACGAGATGGGTGAGGCCCAGTCGTTCAAGGGCAGCGGCCGCAGCCACCACCGCATCGATGCCGTCGGTCCCCGGCTTGGCCAGGCGGGCGGCCATGTTTCCGCGCAGTTCGACGAAGTTGAGGTCCGGGCGCAGCTCGGACAACAAGTGCTGGCGACGAGGCGATCCGGTGGCGATCGTGGCCCCGGGACCGAGGCCGGCCAGCGAGCGACCCACCAACACGTCTGCGGGGTCGAGGCGCTCAGGGATGGCGCAGAGGACAAGTTCCTCGGGGGTCAACGCCGGCAGGTCCTTGGCCGAGTGCACCGCCAAGTCTGCAGCCCCATCAAGCAGGGCACGCTGGATTTCCTTGACGAAGATCCCCTGGCCCCCGAGGGTGCGGAGCGGTTCGTCGGTTCGTTGATCGCCAGTGGTCTCGATCTGGACCACCTCGACCTCGAGACCTGGGTGCGCTCCTCGAAGCGCTCCCGCCACCCGCTCCGCCTGGGCGAGAGCCAGCGGTGATCCCCGGGTAGCCAGGCGGAGGTCGCTCACAGGTCGAACAGCAGGCTGACCGCCTCGAGCAGACGCTCGCCACGGGGCGTCCCTGCCGCCTCCTTGAGGGCGATCGAGGGTTCGTGCGCCAGCTTGGCCAGCATTGACCTCGTCAGTGCCTCAACCGCCTCGAGCTGTGCGGGGCTCAGCGAGGCGAGATCGGACCGCCGCCGTTCGAGCTCTGCGATGCGGATGGCCTCGAGCTTCTCGCGCAGCGCCACCACCACCGGCGCCGCACCGCGGCCTCGGAGATCCTCGAGGTAGCGAGCGACCTCATCGCTCACGATCTGCTCGGCGCTGGTGATCTCGCCACGCCGCCCCTGCATCGCCGCATCAACTACAGCCGACAGGTGAGAGATGTCGAGCAGCTCGACGCCCGGGAGAGTCCCGACCTCAGGGTCGACATTTCGGGGCATCCCGAGGTCGACGATCAGCAGGGGCCGGCCGTTGCGCCCAGCGAGGTGTTCGGGGGTGACGAGCGGTTGGCCCGCCTCAGCGGCGCAAATCAGCAGGCGCGACCTCGAGAGGACCTCGGTCAGGTCCTCGAGCCCGTGATCAGAAGCCGTCACGGTACCGGTGGCGCGACCAGCGAGCTCGGTGGCATTGGCTCGCGTCCGGTTCACCACATGGATGCTCGCCAAGCTCACTGACCGCTCGGAGGCAAGCGAGGCAAAGGTCCCCGACGCCAGGCCTCCGGCCCCGAGCAGCACTGCCGAGGCGCCCTCGAGGTCACTCCCAAGGTGCTGGCGCGCCATGTCCACGGCGGCGAAGGAGAACGAGGTCGTCCCACGCGAGATCCCCGTCTCGGCCCGGACGCGCCGCCCCGTCTGGATGGCATGACGGAAGAGCGTGGTGAGCATGGGCCCGGCGGTCCCCTCATCCACGGCACGGTCGAAGCTTCGACGGACCTGGCCGAGCACCTCGGTCTCGCCGGGGACCGCGGAGGCCAGGCCTGCGGCGATCTTGAACAGGTGCGAGGCCACCCCACGATCGAAGTAGACCGACTCGTGCTCCTCGATGATGGCCGGACTGCAGCCAGCGCGGTCGGCGAGCAATGCCGTGACGTCGTCGACGGCATCATGGAAACGGTCGACGACCGCATAGATCTCGGTACGCAGGCAGGTCGACACCAGGGCCACTTCGCGCACGTTCTCGTAGGCGGCGAGCTGAGCGAGCACCTTGCTGACCTCGGCATCGCCCACCGTGACGGCCTCGAGGATGTCGAGAGGGGTCTTGGTGTGCTCCACGCCGATCACGACCACAGACACGTTGCTCGACCCTCCTTCACCCTGCTGTAGATCACCCTGCTACGGATCACGATGCTACGGCCTCTCGACCATCCGACCTCAATCAGGCGGATCGAAGACGCCCGGCGGTTGGATCCCGACGCTCGACAACAGCCCTCCCCGCCCAGTGTCGGCGCTTCGGGCGTAATGACTGAGAACCTGCAGCTCGATGGAGAGATCGACGTAGCGGACTCGGATCTGCGGCGGACAGGCCAGGACGGCGGGGGCGAAGTTGAGTATCGAGTGGGCACCGAGGCCGATCAGCTGGTCAGCAGCACCCTGGGCGGCGTGTGCCGGGAGGGTGAGCACGCCGATATCGACTGGCTCCTCCATGCGATCGGCAAGCTGCTCAAAGGTCGCCACCGACATGCCCGCCACCTCGGTACCCACCAAGTCCGGGCTCGAGTCCACGAGCCCGACCAGGTCATAGCTGTGAGACAGGAAGCCTCGGGTATTGATGAGGGCCCGGCCGAGGTTCCCCACCCCCACGATGACGACGCGCCACGTCTCCCCTGCACCCATGGTCGCGGCGATGCCCGCTACCAGCGCATCTGCGTCATAGCCCGACCCTCTCGTACCGAGGGACCCAATGGTCGAGAGGTCCTTGCGGACCTTGGCGGCCGTCACCCCAGCGAGATGGCCGAGCTGGTCAGACGAGACGGTGGTGTGACCATTGCGGAGCAGCTCAGTGGCGATCCGCTGGTAGATGGGCAACCGGGCGATGGTCGGCTCCGGAATCGGCTTGCGACGAGTGATCCGGTCCATCATCTCGGCCACGTTACCGACGAGACGTCGCCAGTGCGTATGTCAGGTCAGCGCCCGAGCGAGCGCGAGCGCTCGGCAGCCGTCAACACAGCCTCAATGAAGGCCGAGCGAACCGACCGAGCCTCGAGGCTTCGCAGGGCTGCCGCCGTGGTGCCACCGGGCGAGGTCACCTGCGCACGAAGTTCTTCGGCACTCTGTCCAGACTCGGCGAGCATCCTGCCAGCACCGAGGAAGGTCTGGTTCACGAGCAGCCTGGCGGTCTCCCGGGAGAGACCAGCGGTCACGCCGGCTTCGATCATGGCCTCGGCGACCATGAACAGGTAGGCCGGGCCCGACCCCGAGAGTCCGGTGACGGCATCAAGGTGCTTCTCGGGGAGTCGGACCACGACGCCAACGCTCGACAAGAGGCTCTCGGCCCAATCGAGGTCGCCCTTGGTCACGTGACTGCCGCCGGAGATCGCCGTGGCACCGTCTCCGATCAAGGCCGGGGTGTTGGGCATGGCCCGGATGACCGGGATCGGACCCGGGAGGACCGCCTCGAGGCGAGCTGCCGAGATCCCCGCCACGATCGACAAAATGCGGGCGACACCGAGCCCTCCAACCAATCGGGTCGCCACCTCAGCCACCTCAGGCTTTACCGCAATCAGGGCACTGGTCGTCTCGCCGACATGCTCGATCTCCGGGGTATCCACGAGCAACAACCCGTCATGCGCCAGTCGCAGCATGGCCCGTCGCTCAGCATCAGGCTCGACCACGCCGATCTGCTCCGCCGACAGGTGCCCTGACGAGATGATCCCCTCGAGCAGGGCGGTGCCCATGCGTCCACCACCGATGATCAGAAGGTCTACAGCCATGACCCAACGCTACAAGGCCATGATGCTCAGGGCCGCCGTCGACGTCGCCGGTACTGGTCGGGGAAGGCCAGCGTCATGGCCGTCGGGAAGTGATCGTCGACGTACATCACCGAACAGCCGGTGATCCGATCGAGTTCGTCCTCGTCGAGCAGTGCCGCTGGGGTGCGGCCCATGAGATAGATGGCATCCTCGGGCCCGAAGGCAAAAGCCATCTGAATCAGGTGAGCATTGCGCCGAAACAGATACGTGAGCACCTCGACGGCATGGTCCTCAGGAGCCGGCATGAACTGGGTCTCGTAGTGGAGCGTGCGCTGGTGGTAGGTCAACCACAGGGTGATGACGTCCTTCTCATCGCCAGCGAAGCGGAGGAGCCAGCGATGGGTGGCGGTTCGGTCGGTGACCTCGATCCGCTCAACCGCGGTGAGCGGACCCTCCGCCGCCAGCTCCCGGGTGGTCCAGGCATCGATGAGGGCCACCACCGCCTGGCGCTCCTCGTCCTCGGAGAGCTCGATGCTTGGCATCAGGCGCAGGTCACGAGCCGACGCGAGATGAGTTGCTCGGTCAGCTCACTCAGCTGCACGGCGGCCGATCGCCACGTGTAGCTCCTCGCTCGCTCAGCCGAAGCGGCTTGCATGGTGAGCTCGATCTCCGGGGTCGACAACACTGCGGCGATGGCGGTGGCGAAGTCGGCTGGGTCCATCGAGTCGATGAGGTAGCCCGTAGCCCCCTCGTCGACCAGGGTCGTCAATCCCCCCACCGCCGACGCCACTACCGGGGTGCCACATGCCGCTGACTCGAGTGCCACGAGACCGAACGATTCCGAGCGCGACGGACAGATCGTCACGTCAGCCGCCCGGTAGTACGAAGAGAGCAGTTCATGGGGCTGCGGGGGACGGAAGATCACCCGGTCAGACAGGCCCAGCTCGTCGACGGTGACGTGCAGTGATGCCAACGTCGCCTTCCCAGCCACCCCGCTCGGCCCGCCGACGATGACGAGCGTGGGATCGATGCCGCGCTCGACCAGCTCGGCGAGCGCGCCGACTGCGAGATGGGCGCCCTTGAGCGGCTGAATCCGTCCGACGAAGAGCACGAGCGGACCATCCGTGGGGAGGCTGAGCGCCCGACGAGCCTGGCTTCGGTCGCCCGGAGCGAAGAAGGCATGGTCGACCCCCGGGGCGACGATGGCGATGCGTCCAGGATCCGCTCCGTAGAGCTCGACAATCTGGTCGGCCTCGACTGTGCACGAGGCCAGCACTGCATCAGAGCAGGCAATCACCATGGCCTCGGCGGCGGCGCGCCTCGTCGACAGGTCGGCGTCGATCTCCTCGGGCATGGCCTCAGCCTTCACTCGATCGAGGGTGTGGAACGTCGAGATCAGTGGGATGTCAAGCTCATGCTTGATGAGGTGACCGGCGAGGCCCGAGAGCCAGTAGTTGGCGTGAACCGCGTCATACGGGCCGCCATCCTCGGGAGGAATTGGGGCGCCCGTGTAGGTGGTCATCTTGCCGAGCACGCGGTCGGTGAACTCGGGCACCACCGCTTCGAGGTCCTCCTTGGCGACAGGTCCCACCGGCCCAGCAGCGATGTGGTGGACGAAGAAGCCCGGCTCGACCGCAACAATGTCGGGGAGGCCTGGTCGATCAGCTCGAGTGAACACGTCGCAGCGATGGCCAGCTCGGGCTAAGGCGGAGGCCATCTCGCGCACATAGACGTTCATGCCGCCGCCGTCGCCGGTCCCCGGCTGAGCCAGCGGAGAGGTGTGCAGCGAGAGGATCGCGAGTCGAGCCATGACGACCTCGACCCTATCGACCGTCGACGTCGCTGAGACCACCCGGAGCCTCGGTTGCCGGCGAGGGCTCACCGACGAAGGAGCGGTAGATCTGCAGCAGCGCCTGCTTCTGGTTCTGGCTGAGGTGCGGGTCAGCGTGGATATGGACCTCGAGGTCGCCAGCGGTACTCGACTCGAGGATCCCTGCCCTGACATAGAGCGTCTCGGCCGAGATGGCCAAGCCCTTGGCTATCTGCTGCAGGATTTCGGCCGACGGCCGACGCAGGCCCCGCTCGATCTGCGAGAGGTATGGGTTCGAGATCCCGGCCAGTTCGGAAAGTCGTCGCAGCGACAGTCGGCTCGAGGAGCGCTGCTCACGAATGAACGCACCAAGGTCTCGGAGCCGCTCGGCGGGGTCGGTGGCCATGCTCCCAAGCGTAGACCCGCACCTCTCTTGCTTCAGGGGGGGCTCAGCGGGTGGCGACCCGGGCGTAGCGGCGCACCATGACCCAGGGGATCTGACGACGGTCAACGGGACCGAAGGTCCGAGAGTCGGTGCTGAGCGACGCGTTGTCGCCGAGCACCGTCACGAGATCACCGTCGATGTGTGCGACCCGCTTGACCATGAGTTGCGATCCTCCGGGACGAGGATCGCAAAAGCCGACGATGTCGCCGAGCTCAAGGGTGCCGCAGAGACGACGGCGAAGCAGCAGACGGTCACCGGCGGTGAGCGATGGCGCCATCGAGGAACCCTCGACCTCGACACGGCGCAGCATCCGGCTGGCAACGAAGGAGGCGGCGGTGAGGGTGACCAGGCCAAGTCTGAAACGGCACCACGGCAGGCTCGCTAAGGTTCGACGCACACGACCATTGTGGTCCGGCAATCTGCGCCGGACCCTCACCACCAACAGGAGTGCACGACATGGGACTCATCGACCGAGCGCTGAACATCGCTGACCTGGTGCGCAAGCCCGCCACCATCTCCGCTCACTGCGACCTGCCATGCGGCGTCTACGACCCGGCCCAGGCCAAGATCGAGGCCCAATCCGTGAAGGCCTGCCAGGAGAAGTACGCCGGATCCGACGATGCGGACTTCAAGGTCCGCGCCGTGATGATCAAGGAAGAGCGCGCCGAGATGGTCAAGCACCACCTCTGGGTCCTATGGACTGACTACTTCAAGCCTGAGCACCTCGCCGCTCACCCGAACCTCCATGACCTCTTCTGGACGGCGACGAAGACCGCTGGCGAAGCCAAGAAGACGAATGACCCGGCCGTCGGCCAGAAGCTGATTGACCAGATCGATGCCATCTCCGAGGTCTTCTGGGACACCAAGAAGTAACTCGTCGCTCCGTACCCGTCATCGACGGCTGGCCACCCCGAACGGGGATCTGGTCAGCCGTCGATGCGCGTCTGGGTACAGCTCGTGCAGACCGTGCTCGCCGGGTCGCGCTCAAGCGAGGCAGCATCCATGGGCTGGTCGCAATGGTCGCAGGTGCCGTAGGTGCCGGCATCGAGGCGAAACAGCGCTGCCTCCACCCGATCAAGGCTTTGGGCGAGAAAGGCGAGGTCGTCGGGTCCGTCGGTCACGTCGCCGAGGCTACCCAGCCTCAAGGGGCTCAGGCGGGGACCCATCGGTTTCGCCCCCCGGCGAGGCATGCGGACCGGCAACAGCCGCGTCATTGGCCGCCGAGCGACGTCGGGCGGCCGCGGCGGGGCCGAGATTCGACACCAGCAGCGCAACCACCGTGACGAGGTAGAGCTGACCGACCATCGCTTCGAAGACCGAGAGCGTTCGGCCGACCCCAGCAGCGGCAGTGAAGTCACCGAAGCCGACGGTCGTCATGACGGTGAACGAGAAGTAGAGGAACTCCGAGGGCGTTGCGTTGGCTTGCTGGACGAAGAAGGCGTGATGTGCCGTCACCGCCTGGACCACGGAGTAGACGTAGGAGAAAAAGAGGCCGATCATCACGTAGAGCGAAATTGCGGCCAGGACCGCCTGGATATCGAGCTTGCGTCGTCGGACCACCGACGAGGCGATCGCCACTGGTGCCACCAAGATCAGCAGTGCACTCATCGACGAGGTGAAGGTCACATCGGTCGGCGCGTCGTGGATTGCATGGAACATGCCAGTGGCGATGGCGAAGACGGACGCGATGGCGGCGATGATGACGATCACCCGGCGCGACCCGGATGCCGAGAGTGCGACGAGCAGGGTGACTGACTCGATGGCGAGGGTGAACAGAGGGCCGTACCGGCCTGTTGGCGAGATCCCGATGAAGAAGAACGTCACCATCAAGAGACCAAGGACCACGCCATAGCGATAGGACGGCGTCAGAAACTTCACCGGCTTCATTCCCGCTTTGGCCGCTCCTTCGATCTCATGCTCAACCACCTGCGTCATGCGAACCTCCCTCCTCGATGTTGGAGGAGTTCACCGACCAACGGGGTGATACCCCCTCGCATCGATCTTCATCGGTCATGCTCCCATGGCTGATCGTCCTTGGTCCCGAGGGGGATGAACGAACCCGATCATCGAATCCCGGACTGCCATCGCTCGCTGGCTATGGTCGGATCACCATGGACGCAGCCCTGGCCGGGCTTCTCACCGGCCTCTCCCTCATCGTCGCTATCGGGGCCCAGAATGCCTATGTCCTGCGACTGGGTCTAGCTCGCCAGCACGTTGGGCTGGCCGTCGCTATCTGTGCGACTTCTGACGTGATGCTGATCAGTCTGGGCATCAGCGGGGTGGGTCGGGCAATCCACTCGGTTCCCATGCTTCTCAGCATCCTGAGATGGATTGGCGTGACCTACCTAGTCGGATACGCCGTCCGCTCGTTCTGGAAGGCCTCGCGGCCCGAGGTTCTCCTGCCGTCCGAGTCAGTCCAACCCTCAGCCCGGGCTGTAGCGATCGCCACACTGGGCTTCACCTTCCTCAACCCTCACGTCTACATCGATACCGTGCTCCTGCTTGGCGCCATTGGGAACCAATACGGGGCGAGTAGATGGTGGTTCGCGTTGGGGGCAGGGGCCGGGTCGATCTTGTGGTTCGTCGGACTCGGCTTCGGTGCCAGATCCTCGGCAGGCATGATGTCTCGACCATCGACATGGCGGATCCTCGATCTCGGGATCGGCGTGGTCATGCTGCTCGTCGCGGTCAGCATCTCCACGGCACACCTCGGTCGATGAGCTCAACCAGACATCCAGTGCCTCCAGGAAACCCGGTGTGATTCAGTTCCGACGTGTTCTTGGGGCGCAATCGGCGCCAACCAGGGGCGGGCGCGTCTGTGGCGAGGGGTCACTAACTAGGAGGGGGGCAAGGAGTCGGCATCGTGGGCGACACCTTGGGCTACGCGAGAGGTGCCGCCGCTGAAAGCCAGGTCGTTGGCCGGGCCGGGGCGAATGCGCCGCCAGGTGGACACCGGACAATCTGAAGTGCGGGTGGCACCGCCAGTAATCTTGCGCGTTCTCTCGCGAGATATCCTGCTGTCTCGGGCCGCTAGCTCATCGGGAAGAGCAGGGGACTTTTAATCCCAAGGTGCCGGGATCGAGACCCGGGCGGCCCACCAGTGATGCCAGGGGTTCTGCCCTGTTCAGTCTGCCGGCGACCAATGGCGTCGCACGGAATATTTCCACCAACTCGATTTTTCCGGCCCCAGGGAGCACGAAGGTCGCTATCGATGATGCTCGATCCGAACTGGATCAGATGGCGTCCCACCTAACCGGCGGTCAGGGACGGTGACGAGTACCGTCCTCGTCATGAGGAAGCGAAGGATGATGGTGATCTCCGCCTTCGTGGGACTTCTCCTTACGGGCTGCGGGTCGGCGGCATCGACAAACAGTTCCGGTTCCTCCGCCGCCCTTCGGCGCATCAACGCAGCCGAAGGAGTGACTGAGGCAGCAGGATCAGCTCATCTGGTTACAAGCTCCGATACGAGCGGACCCTCGTCTACTGGATCGTCGGCTACCGATGCGGCGATTCACATGACATCCATGGGTGACATCAGGTTCGCCGGTCCCGACCTGAGACTCACTACAACGGCTCAGTCCGGGAGTTCTGCGCCCTCGACGAGCACGGCTATCTACGTCGGCAAGTACCTCTACATCAATGGTTCGTCAGACCAGCACGGATGGGTCCGGGCGCCCTATCACCAGACATACCCCTATCTCGGAGCTGTTCAATCCACTGCCCTGACGACAACCACGGGTCCGGTCACCGCAGTGGGATCCGAGGACGTGAACGGTCAGCCGGCCACCAAGTATCTGGTCCCGATACCCGGCTCGACGAAGACTATTGCGCTCACGAACTCGAAGAACCAGCCGTCCGACGAACACCTCCACACGGCGCCCTTTGTCCTATCCGTGTGGCTCGATCGAGTTGGCCGGATCGTGCGCACGCAGGCGACCCAGAAGGTCACTATCTCGCAGGCATCCCGAGTCGCAGTCGAGAAGTCAACAACGACTCTCTCGGATTTCGGGGAGACCATCCAGATCAGCGCACCAACCAACTTGGTAGGGAAGTAGTCAGCGTTTGCCACCAACTCGATCGCCTCTCTGCGCAGAGCATGTCCTCGGACTACCTACGGATTCCAAGCGGGCATCCTCGAAGTGCCGGTAGGGGACGCTCCGGAACAGGAGAATTACTTCTCAGGCCACAGCCAGTGGCGTGATGGCGTCGAGAACTGGACCGAGCTGATCTCGCTCGACCTCAAGGTCGTACCGAGCCTGCAAGTTGATCCAAAAGCGCTCGCTGGTGCCGAAGTACTTCGCCAGCCGAAGAGCTGTGTCTGCGCTGATCCGACGCTTGCCGTGGACGATCTCGTTAATACGGCGCGGCGGGACGCCGATCGAGACGGCCACGTGGTGCTGGGTGACTCCGAGTGGCTCGAGGAAGTCAGCCATCAAGACCTCGCCGGGGTGGATCGGTGGCATGGTGATCGTCATCGCTGTTCCTCTCAGTGGTAGTCCGTAATCGCGACCTCTTCGGGCCCTGCCTTCGTCCATCGAAAGCAGATCCTCCATTGATCGTTCACCCTGATGCTGTGCTGACCAGCTCGGTCGCCGCTGAGCTTCTCGAGTCGATTGCCCGGTGGAACCCGAAGGTCAGCAAGCACTTCTGCTGCGTCCAGGATCGCGAGCTTTCGCAATGCGACTCGTTGAAGATCGCCGTGGAACTTCTTGACCCTGGTCCGATGCCAGACCCGTTCGGTGTCTTTGTCTCCGAACGACTGCAGCATGGCCTGAGTATAACGGGTTGCGTTATGAACGCAAGACGTTATGTCGATCGAGATCTCGGTCGGCTTAAACTCAGCTTTGAGGTGGCAATGAGTCGAGAGCTTCTTGCCACCTCGCTCAGCCGAGAAGAGCCCTGTCTTGATCAACAAGATGATGCGATCACGTCCGAGGGTTGCACGGACCAGAGTTGGCGTTGCACCATTTCGTTGCACCAACACCGGCAAATTGCCCGGAATCAGAGGGTCTCAACGCCGTCCGTGTCAATTGGTCGATCGTGGACGCTGCCGAGGACCTTCTCGGAACTCGAAGCAGCTTCTGTATGCCGACTCACCCGGAGGGATCACTTGAGATCCAAGACTCAGCTGGCAGGTTCCGAACTTCGGGTTGAACCCGCCCTCCGATTGGTGTCCGAAAACGCAGTTCTCGATGGCCTCCTTATGAGGGGCCCAATCTGCGGCCCAGGAGGAGGCACTAGCAGGTGGCCGATCGCTCATTCCGCCGATGTCGTGGAAATCAGCGGTCGTAGATCTCGCGACGATGTGCCATTCGGAGCACGAGCACAAGAAGCTCGCCGTTATGGATCTCGTAGATGACTCGGTAGTCGCCCGTGCGCACTCGCCACTCTCCAGCTCCACCGACGAGCCGAGTCGCCGCCGGCGGACGGGGTTCATCCGCCAAGAGCTCGATCACCGCCTGGAGCCGGCGCCGAGTCTGGGGATCGAACTTGCGGAGCTGGCGAGCCGCTGCAAGCGAGAGTTTGACGACGTAGATCACGTGAGGCCGAGTTCAGCCTTGATGTCCTCCCATGGAATCGGCTGCTCTCCGGTCTCCTTCATCTCAGCTCTCGCAGCCTCGGCGGCGCGGATATCTGCCATGTCCTCGGCCAGGTCAATCATCGCTGCAAGGTCGTCTGCATCGATCACTGCGGCCACCCGTCGACCCCGACGGGTCAGGTAGATCGGTTTGTGCTCGGCACGGACCTGATCGATGATCGCCGCCAACTGCTTTCGAGCCTCGGTGATGTTGAGGGGGTCAGTCACGCTCATGTACAGAGTGTACATAAATCTATCCATATGTACAGTAAGTCAGAGCCAGGGAAAGCATCTCCGACGTCAACTCAAACAGGGATTCCGGATTCAGATTCCGCGATTTCTCGAGCCGACCAAGGGCGAGAAGCCCACCAGCTCTGCTCCCTCGAAAACTGAGTTGCACCATTTCGTTCCACCAACGCTGGCAATTTGCACACAATCAGAGGGCCTCAGCGGAATCTGACCACTCAGAACCCCAGTATTCAGGTCTGTACGGACTGAGTGGACAAGTACGTCGGGGCTCTTAATCCCACGTTGATGAGGCTGGATGTTTTCGAGCATTGCAGGCGCATCGCATGAGATCGGCAACCAAGTCACTGAGCAGACGCTGATCGACTCAATCCCGTCGCGATTCACCTTGCCGGCTGCCCTTTAGAACCGGCGCCCTAGCTTTCCTGGATGAGACCGATTGCCGAGAGCAGGTCGGGCGTGTCCTCAGCCGCCGCCAACCACACCAGGTCAACTTCGATCCGGTGGTAGGCGTGAGCAAGAAGGTTCCGCATTCCAATTACCTTCGGCCACTCGACGCTCGAATGGCTATCGCGGAACTCGTCCGACATCTTCGACAGGGCCTCTCCGATGATCTCGAGCAGGCGCTCGAGCGCAAATTGCAGGAGGCGATCTTCCTCAACTGCTCGACGCCCCTTCGCTACCACCGATGCAATCTGGCGACCTGCTTCGGCGATGTCCTCTAGCCGCATGTCGTCTGATCGGCTCACAGTGGAATCGCCTCATCGAGGATGTGAGCATCCCTTGCCTTGAGACTTCCCTCGGAGATGACATCCACATCGACTCCGAGGAGCTCCGAGAGCGCGAACTGGATTCCACCAAGATCAAAGAGGCTCGACCCTTCCGCCATGACCACGAGGAAGTCAACGTCGCTCTTGTCGCCGTCAAGTCCCTTGGCAACTGAACCGAAGATCTTGATGTCGAGGGCGTTATTCCGGGCGGCGATGTCCAAGATTTCCACGTGATGTTCCTCGACGCGCTCTCGGAGTCTGCTCACACGGCAAGGCTACCGACCGGCTGCTACTTCGCGCGTGCCACATGACGAAAATGTCGCTTTTAAAGAGAATCCACCATGGAACGCAATTTCCCCAGCTCCAGGTAGCACGAAGATTGCACCAGGTGACACTCGGTTCGAACACGATCAGGTGGCGTCCCACCTAACGGGGGTTAGGGCCCGCTCCGAATACTCCTGGGCCTCGTGCTCAGTCAGCCAGGGAGCCGAGAACCTTTTCCGGTTCTCGGTATGCCTTGATCTCGATCAGGTTGCCACTCGGATCGAAGATCATCAGCTTGCCCTGCTCGATCGGCTCTCCCTCGTACGAGATCGTCGGAGGCTCCACGATCAAAGAGCTGCCTGCAAAGCGGGCTGCGAACACGGCCCATTCGTCCCAGCCGATGGTGGCCCCGAAGTGGCGCGTTCGGGGCATCGAGGACGGCACACTCCCTGGGTCGTGTTGCAACGTCACCTGTGCACCGAATACCAAAGCATCTGCAAAATCAGTTGTCTTACGGCCGATCTCGGCACCCAATTGACGTCCATAGAAGTCAATTGCCTCGTCGAGATCCCGAACGGGGATTGAGAGATGGAAGATCGGTCTCACATGTCGTCTCCATGAGCGTCGGCCATGTTGATCTTACGAACGATCGCCAGCCGATCAGGAGGTGGGCAATCTCGGCTGCTCTTGGTCTGAGCTGAGCCGGCATTCGGGGGCACGATCCAGATCAGCCCTAGAGATCGCCTGGTCCGAGAGGTACGTCCACGGCATGCTCACGAAGGATCTCGAGAGGCACGATCTCGAGTGCTCTCTCGTGCGTTGAGGCAAGGACCACGAATGCCGCCATCCCGTCGTAATGCGAACGGAGCCAGTTGGCAGCGGTGACACACCAACGGTCACCGGGAACCAGTCCCGGGAACCCGTAGTGAGGCGCCGGAGTGCCCAGATCGTTACCGATGGATCTTTGGTGCTCGAGGAACTCGGCGGTGACCACGGCACAGATGGTGTGGCTCCCGAGGTCCTCGGGTCCCGTCGTGCAACACCCGTCTCGATAGAAGCCCGTGACAGGGTCGGTGCCGCACGGCTCCAATGAGCCACCAAGGACGTTTCGGTCAACCATGGGCACAGTATCGCCGACTGGCCGAGCACTGGCAGGCGACTCCCGCCAGCACCCAAGTCATTCCCGGCGTTCGGAGGCAGAGTCAGCCGGACCGAAGGACGACCGCCACCACCTCGGGGGTCGTGAGCACGGTGAGCTCTGGCCAGAAATTCTGACCACTCCACGCCCGCCCCCTGCTCATTCAGATCGTCCGTGGCCCAGGCAAGCGGGGTTCTCCTTGGCGGCCGTAGTGCCCATGCATCCAACCAAGTGGCCCGCGTTCACTCATCCCCTTCACCCGGGCACCGAACGGTCGTCCCAAGGCAGGAAGTCCATCGACATCGATGTCAACATCTTCATTGGCGCAAAAGACGCTTCCGTGGCGCTCGGTGCTCTGCCCCGTGGCATCTCTCACGACGTGACGAACCGATCGCGACTCGAACGGGACGGCCTAGACCGCCTCTGGTGGGGTCGGATCGCAGTGGACCTCTTCCTCTCGAACGCCGAGTATCACAAGCTCGTCGAACGTCAGGTCGAGCTCCACCCCTTCGGAGACCTCGACGTTGGGTTCCTTGGCTGCCAGTCGCTTGCCACCTTCAAGGCCTTCTTCAGTCGAGACAAGGACTGGGTCGACCTCGCGTCGATGGTCGCCGCCGGCCGGGTCGACGGAGACGGTCTCAGGAACGACCTGATCGCCTTCCTCGGTATCGACGACACGAGGGTCCAGCGGCTCGACGACATCCTGATGTCCTAGGTGAGCCGGACCGTCAGGGGTTCTGGACCTCAAGGCGGTCAGCTGCCGCCTCTGGGGTCGAGAACCATGAGACGCTGCCGAGCGTCGCCCATGCGGCGAAATCAGAGCAGAGGCAATGTCAGCAGACTGTTCACTTTTCGACCGCCGGAAGTGACGAGTGTGCGAGCGCCAGCGACAGAGGTGCCAGAAGGCCTCGGGCTGGAGTCTCGTTGATCCGGATCCCAGCCCGCAGTGTGATCATCACGTAGGACGAATTCACTGCGATCTGCGAGGACGCGACGCGAGGCGTCACGCAAGCTGCTGAGGGCGAACGAGGTCAGGTCAGTACGGACCGAGTCGACGGCCTGGTTGATCAGATCTCGCTCTTCGAGTTCACGTCCTGTGATGGCCACACTGCCGTTGCAGATCAACGCTGCGGCTCTCTCGAGAAGCCATGAACTCGATGAACTCCATCACGACGGGCCTCGTCCCGGCATGGCGATAACGGTCAATCCAGAGCGGCGAAGCCTTGATCCATCCTTTGGCTCGGTAACCTCTCCGTGTGATCAGCGAGCCTGACGAGAGTACGTCTGAGCCTCAGTCGAACCTCGGGCAACCTCGCTCCACCCCCGGGCCTGATCGCTATGCCTCATATCGGAAGTGGCTGCTCGTGAGCAATGTCTTCTGCTTCGGAGGGGAGCAGACGGCACTGCTGATTGCGGCGTTCCTCATTTTTCGAGAGACCCACTCGGCAATCTTCGTCGGGTTGATCATTGTCGCCTACAACGTTCCCCAGGTGCTGTTGGCGGGTGCCGCCAATGCCTTGTCGGCCCGCTGGGGAGCGGTGCGAGCCTGTTGCATTCTGCATGGCGCTGAAATGGTGAGCGCCCTCGTGGTGGCCGGAGCTGCATTCGCTCACCATCTTTCGGTACCAGTCCTGCTGCCATGGGTAACCGTGCTTGGGATCAGCGAAGGTCTCAACTCGCCCAACCCTCCGCTGATCCGGCTCGAGATGGTTCCCCCGGATTACTGGCTTGAGTACAACGGCTCACGAACGCAGTCCATCGTGATTGGGACCATTGGAGGCATCCTGCTTTCCGGAGTGATTTACGGACTCCTCGGACCAGGCTGGGTCTTCGTGATCAATGCCGTGGGCTTAGTGCCCATGATTGTCCTGTACTGGATGTTTGGACGCACCACGCCAGAACTGACCGTCGTGACCGACGAGGTGGGAACCCTTCGGGAGGGATGGCACTATCTGCGCAGTGAGCCGGGTAGCTGGGCGGCCTTGCGGTTGGTGATCTTGGCATTCTTCCTGTCCGGCTACGTCGTCTTGTTGCCGACGATCGCCAGCGGTATCGGTTCGCGGCCAGAGATTCTGTCCATCTTGGAGGCCGGAACCGTGGTGGGCGGCCTGCTCGTCGCCATCTGTGTCAAGTACCTCCATCGAAGGGTGGGGTGGAGTCGGGTGCGCATGTTCTGCTCCGTCTCGGCAGGATTGCTGCTCGGACTGATCGCCATGGCGGAGTCCTTCTTCGGGACGCGTTCGGCGTTGGCCAGCGTGCTCATGGCGGTAGCCATCATTCCAGTGGGCTTCGCGATTCTGATGAACTCGACCGTGCTCATCTCAGGAATGCAGCTGGTCACCCCCCTTCCGCGCCGAGCGGCGACCTACGCCATCCTCGAGGTGACCCCCCTGGTGGTGGTGGCCCTCAGTCAGGAGTTCGTCGGTTTCTTGGCCGACGTATTTTCGGTGCCCGCAGCCTTTGGGATCTTGGCCCTGATCACGTTGGGGGTGGAACTCTTGGTGTCTCATCGCCCCATGGGCCACCACCTCCAAGCCCTCGATGGCATGGACGGCCCTCCAGCAGCACCGCACCGGATGCGTCATGGCAAGAGTCGCGACGGGGTTGGTCACCACCGATACTGGCCGGCAGTGTTGGCGGTGGCCGAGCCGCCGACGAGGCCATCGGACTGACGAGCACCGAAATCTCAGTGTCGTTCTGCTGGTGACTGGGAATTCCTGCGGCCTGACACGACGGCGAAATCGCGTGAGGTGAGATCCTTCGGAGCGATGCAGCAATTCCTGCACCACCCTGGCAAGCGATGACACGATCCAGACTCACTTGCACGCCCTCGAAGACGAATCCTCAACCAAGGACCGCCTACCGAGGTGACCGGCCTCAGCTCAGGATGGTGGCGAGCGCCGTCGACAGTTCATCGGTTGACCGCCGGGACGCCTCATCGGAGATCCAGGCGATGTGCTGGTCAGGACGGACCAGCATGGCCCCATCGGCCGCCGGACCGAAGTTGATGCACCACTCATCGGGGACCACGACATCTCTGCCAATTCGCAACTGACGTACCGGCACCTGCGACCCTGTGATTGAGGCACCCCAGTACTCATGATCTCCGAACGTCAGGAGGGTCATGGCATCACTGCCGATGAGATCGAGTGTCGAGCGGCCATCGTCGAGCCATCCATGAGGGAGCCGACTACCGACCTCACCCGAGGGCTCGAACAGCCCCGGGTCGTCGATCGGTGCCGGCAGGTCCCCATCTCGCACCAGCGCACCTTCGCCGTAAATGAAACCCAGCTGCAGTCCAAGCATGTCAAAGTGCGTCGCCTGATCCTCGACCCCCGCCCTGATCTGCTCAGCCCGATCTGGATCAGCAAGCACCGCCGCAAGGTCTGACGAACTCGAACCGGGGTGGAGGCCGAGGGCTTCGGCGAGGAGGATCATCTTGAACGCGTTGGTGACGCTCTGGTGGCAATTGGTCTCGGCGATTGGCTTGCGCTCCACCTCGTAGGAGTCAAGCAATCTCGGAGCAGCCCAGCCTTCCTCGACCGCGACGAGCTTCCAGACCAGGTTGTGCGCGTCCGCCACGCCCGTATTGAGGCCCATGCCACCAGTCGGCGGAAAGCGATGGGCCGCGTCGCCCGCAAGGAGCACCCGACCCTGACCAAATCGCTCAGCGACCTGCGCCGTCATGTGCCAGGTGCCAACGCGCACCACGTCCACCTCGACCTCGTCGGTCCCAATCGCGCCATGCAGGATCTCAACGACACGCTCACGCTCTTGGTCATCGATTTCCTCGCTCGCCGCGTCATAGGGATACATGAAGACCCATTCCCGATCGAGGTCGTGGGCAATCAAGGTTCCTCCCACCTCGGGATCCATGACGAAGTGGAGGACGCCTAGCCGATCGGCGATGAAGGGACGGAGGTTGGCGAGGAAGTGGACGGCGACGAAGTCCTGAATGCTGACCGGGCCGGTCATGTTGATGCCGAGCGACTTGCGCACCGCGCTCCCCGCTCCATCAGCACCGAGCAGATAGGAACTGCGTACCGTGATCTCCGCGCCCGTGGTGACGTCTCGCAGCACGGAGGTGACACCGAGGTCGTCCTGGGTTGCCGACACCCATTCGGTGGCGTAGCGGAGCTCCACGTTGGCCGCGTTCGTGATCTCGCCCGCCATCAGAGGTTCGAGGCGATGCTGACTGATATTGCGCAGCGGAGTGGGTGTCACCGCCAGGCACTCGTCGCCCTGGCGCTCGAAGGGCAGGCGGCCGATGAGTTCGCCGTTGAGGCGGGTCACGAAGTTGACGTGACCTGAGTCGAGCGGGTCTTGGGCGATGGCGTGAATCGCATTCATATCAAAACCAGCCTGACGGAAGATCTCGAGCGTGCGTGCGTTGACGACATGTGCCGACGGGTTGGGCTGTGGCCCGCCGGAGCGCTCGACCACGAGACAGCCCCGGTCGGCGTTGGCGAGAAGTTTGGCAAGCGTCAAGCCCGTCGGGCCAGCTCCCACCACGAGGAAGGGAACCTCAATGTCGATGGCGACGTCGTCGGTCATGTCAGAACACTCCTCCATAGCTGCCTCCGTCGAGTTGGAGGTTCTGCCCGCTGATGAATCCTGCCTGTGCGCTGCAGAGGAAGGCACAGGCGTCGCCAACCTCTTCGGGTCGGCCAAGCCGTCCCGCAGCAATCGTCTGAGCCATGTGGCCGTACGCCTCCTCGAGGCTGATGTTGGCAAGCGACGAATGCAGTTCGGCCATCTGGCGTTGGCGCTCCGTGTCGATGCGTTCGGGAAGCAGGTTGTTGATCGTGACATTGGCCTTGGCGACGTCTTTGGAGAGCGCCTTGGCGACGGACGTGAGACCGGCTCGCGCTCCGGTCGACAGACCCATCGGCGACAGTGGCGTCTTCACCATCGCCGAGGTGATGTTGACGATGCGGCCGAAGCCCCGCTCGACCATGCCGTCAAGAACACCACGAATGAGCGCGAGGGGCGCGAGCATGTTGGCGTCGAGCGCCGAGATCCAGTCGTCACGGTCCCATGTGGCGAAGCTCCCCGGCGACGGCCCACCGTTGTTGTTGACGAGGATGTCGGGCTTCGGGCAAGCCTCCAGCAGGAGCTCTCGCGTCGTGACCTCAGAGATGTCACCGACGACCAAGGTCACCGTGACGTCGTGACGCGATGCCAGCCGGTCGGCCACGACTGCGAGTTCCTCGGCATGGCGGCTATTGATCGTAACGTGCACCCCTTCGCGTGCCAGCGCATCGGCGCACGCGAAACCGAGCCCCCGGCTCGATGCGCAGACGATGGCGTGACGTCCAGCGATTCCGAGATCCATCGGTTTGCTCCGCTCAGCCCGAGGCGCCGAGGCGCTGCGTCATGTCGGCACGCCAAGCGTCGAAGGCCTGAGTCCCAGGAAGGGACTCAACCTTGCCTCGGGTAGTCGCCTCGATCTCGTCGTCACTAGTCGACAGGTCGAGACCATCTCCATAGGGCTGAGCGACGTGGAACGGCGAGTCGACGAAGCACTCGACACCGTTGCCCTCAGGGTCGGTGAAATAGAGCGACCACGCGTTGCCGTGCGAGATTGGGATCACCGAATCGATCCCGGCCTCGGCAAGCCGCAGGCCGATTGCCCGCAGGTCATCGAGCGTGCCGGTCCGGAAGGCGAGGTGATCGGCCAGCATGAACGCTCGCGGCGGCGGCTCAGGAGACTCAACAAGCACGATCTGGTGATGCTCAGAGGGATCTTGAGTGATGAAGACCATCTCTCCCTCCCCCGGCAGGGGCTCGCCCCTGTCCGAGACCTCGAATCCCAGCACCTCGGTGTAGAAGGTGACCATCCGATCGATGTCGCGCACCGCCAAGGTGACGTGGCTGAGCTTGAGGCGAGGTGTCGAGTTCGTCATGTCTTACAATTTAGTCAATATTGACGAAATCGTCAACTTTTATTAGATTGGGGCGATGATGAGGACGCTGCCCGCTCCCCCCTCGCGTGGCCACAAGAAGAGAGAGCGCACCCGTCATCTGCTGCTCGATGCGGCGATGGTGGTGCTCGCCGACCAAGGTGACGGGTTCAGCATCGCCGACCTCACCGCCGAGGCGGGGGTGTCGCACGGCACCTTCTACAATTATTTTGCTGATCGCGAGGAGCTTTTGGAGGCACTGGTCTCGCACACCGTGACGCGATTTGCCGTTCGTATGGCCGACCAGGTGATCGACATCGATCCCGCCGTCCGGTTTGCCCGGATCTCTGCCAGCGCACTCAATGTGGCGCTGACAGAGCCCCAGATGATCCGGGTGGTGCTGCGAGTCGACGGCGTGCAGCATGGACTGCTCGACGAGGGGCCCCTCGCCCATCTGCGCCAAGACCTCACGGACGGATTCACGAGCGGTCGATTCAGCAGCCCACCTGACGACGGGACTCTCGACGTCGTCCTAGGGTCCCTCCTCCTCGCCGCTCGCAGGATTGCGGACGGCGAAGACGCGATGGCGTATCGCTGCAGCATCCTTCAACGGCTCCTCCAGGCGCTTGGCATTCCAGAACCCGAGGCAGCCAACCTGGCTCTCGACGCCGTGGTCGACACAGCAAGCGGGACATAGGCCCATGGGTCGGGCGTGGGCGTCGGTACTCACCGGAAACCCGGCCGTCTAGCGGTCTCACCGATCGACGCTTTCCTCGGTGAGGCGGCGGCCCCGGCCGGTCAGACCATGGCATCGAGATCGGCGCGCAGAGCGCTCGGCAGTGCGCGTGGCGAATGCGATGACATGTCAACGACATCTGAAGCGCTCGGGGGCCAAGAAAGAGCTGATTGCCGTTGCGTTGACGAGAATCCGAGGGCGACAGCATGCAGCGAACTGCCTCCACGAGTCAGTGCCGGTCGACACTGTTGCG
>CAIUMH010000111.1 GCA_903900235.1 uncultured Actinomycetes bacterium | reverse complement strand
GGGGAGGCTAGGGTCTGGATCTGGATCGCTGGACTTTCTATCTACGATGGAAGAACCACCGGTGACTGATCCACGAGCACCATCGAAGGAGAACATCATGAGGAAGCACCGGATCTCGACATTGCTTCGGCTGTCGTGTGTGATGAGCACCCTGATGGTGGCTGCGGTGGTCATGCCGGAGGTTGGGGCGGGGGCCGCCACCATCTTCAACGGTCCGGGGAACGCCATGATCCTGACGCTCCCGGCCCCTGGCCATACCGACACTTTTACGGTGACGGAGACCATCCCAGCGCCGGCCTCGACTTCCGGCCACGGCGGCACCGGCGGCTCCGGCGGCAAGGGCGGCAAGGGCGGTGCCGGCGGTGTCGGGACTCGGTCGAGGTGGCTCTTCGCCCATGGGATCTCGGTCTCAGTGGTCCCGGTTCTCGGTGGCAAGGCCGCCTCCCCGCTCACCAGCTCGCTGGTGTCCATGCGGTTCTCACCGCATCGGGGCAGAAGCGGGAGCTGGTCCCTTGATGCCCCAGCAGGGACGCTCACCGCCTCGAACAACATGAAGCAAATGGGATTGGGGGCGAGCACCGGTGCCTTCACGTATACGCCTACGGAGGGCGCCCGAACTGATGCCGGTGGTTCCTACGGCGGCGGGCTCCAGTGCGGCCACTGCTGCCAGTCGACCGCGCCCAACCGGGGTGGATGCGGCGGCACCGGCGCGATCCACATCTCGGTGAAGACCACCCTCTCGGCGGCGGTCGCCCGGAAGATGGCAGCGATCATGCAGCGCAACGGCGGAGGCCTCGCCGTCGCCATCGGCATGAGCAACGGCTCCTGGGCCTACACCCCGACCCTGCCTGCTCCTGGCTTCACCGACCCGGCGGGTCGCACCGTGACCGTGAGCCTCGACCCATCGGTCTCCGTCCCCGCAGCCTCTCTCCTCCAGGCATCGCCGGTCCTGAGCAAGGTCGTCAAGGCGGCATTCTCGCCCAACCCGGTCCTGACCCAGGGGCCGAACCGAGGCATCGCCGCGGCGGGCTCGAACACCGGGTGTGGCTCGGTGATGGGCACGACCTCGGCCAGTCTTGACATCGCCAGCGGATTCCTCAACTTCATCCCGGTCGTCGGCACGGCGCTCGGTGCGGTCACCAACGCCGCCGGGGCGGCCACCGGCCTGATGGGGGACAACGCGGGCGATGCCTGCATCCAAGCCGAGTTCTCGCTGATCAACGGCCAGCTCGCTGACCAGGAGGGGCAGATCCAGAACCTCCAGGTCGACTACGCCCTCGAGCAGAACCAGATCTACCAGGCCATGGTGGACGGGGCGAACGCCCAGACCAACCTCGACCTGACCAACTACAACAACGCCCTCGACGTGATCACCCCGTCGACCAGCGGTGGCCCCGGCATCTTCGGAACGACCATGGAGCACCTCGGGTTCTGGTCGTCGAACTACTCGGCCATCCCCGGCGCCACCATCTCGGGCTCCGCCACCGGCGAGCCCTTCGACGCCGCCGTCTCCGAGTCGCTGTCCACGGCGGCCTCGACCTTCCCGGCCAGCCTGAACAGCCTCTCGGGCTCGGCGGTGGATGACACCGCGTGCTCGACGACGGCCTGTCCGAAGAGCGCGGTGGTCCCGAACCTCAGCTCGTCGCTGGTCAACCTCTGGGCCGCCGAGGCCCAGCAGCTCAAGGCCACGGCCAAGCTCGATCGGAACCAGGGCACCAACGTGGTGCCACTCTTCGACCAGTACAACAACGCCATCACCGAGCAGTTCCAGAACTCGCTCGGCGTGCTCCAGCAGGCGTACTCGCTCGAGTCGATGGTCAACCAGCTGAACTACGACCACGCCACGACGGATTGCACCTGGGGTCAGGCCAAGGACTGCACGATGATCTCGTCCTTCGGCGGCGTCCCGGGCACCCTCTACAGCTACTGCCTGACCACGACCGACGGCACCTGCCCGGCCACGACGACCGCGGCGCAGACCACCATCTACAACCAGGCCCAGCAACAGCTCTCCCGTGTCTACTCGTGGCGGGTGAACCAGCTCTACGCCACGGCGCTCTCGTTCATCGAGAGCGACGCGCCGATCTCCCCGCAGGCCTACCCGCTGACCACGGCCTCGGGCACCATCGCCGGCAACACCATCACGAGCGGCCCGATCGCGTACGGCACTCTGCTCGGCTCGGGCCTGCCCTCGCTCGCCGGAGCTCCAGCGAGCCCGCTGGCGAGCCTGCCGGCCGCTGTCACGAGCGGTGGGTCGACGTGGGAGTCGAACGGTGCGCTCTATCAGTACTCCGGGATCTATGACGCCAACGCCTGCGCCACCACGATCATCGCCGCCAACCTGGCCGACGGCGCCTCGGCGCCCCCGCCGGCCGACCCATGCTCACCGATCTTCCTGACCGGCGAGGGCGGGCCGGTCGATGAGGCCTCCTACACCGGCAACGTCCTGCAGCCCTACACGAGCCAGGGCGGATCGGTCATCCTGACCGGCATCGAGCAGGCCAACCTGCTCATGTGCACCCCGGGCAACGCCGCCCTGGGCTGGTACACGCCGCCCGTGCAGAACACCGGCAACGCGGCGGGCCTCGAGTCGGGCACCTGGTATCTCAACTGCGGCAACTGGGCGACCGTGACCAACACGACGACCTGCTTCCCCGGTGCGAACTGCCCGATCGGCTGGAGCGATCCGGCGATCGGCTACTCGTGGCTCTACTCGCAGTACTACTTCTTCGGCACAGGCTCCTACCCGGGCCTCAACAACGGCGCCAACTCGGTCGGGCTGAACGACCGGAACGACTCGGGCACAAACGCCGCCTTCAACGGGGCGAGCGGCTGCGGTGGCTCGACCAACGTGGCCTGGTTCACCACCGGGGTGCCAACCGACGGTGGCGGCTCGAGCTCGAGCGCCTCCCTGGGGCCGTGCGGCGCGACCATGTACGTCCAGAAGGGGCAGTCCTACCAGGGGGTCACCGGCCTGCGGGCGCCGAACCAGGCGAGCAGCCAGAGCGGGCTCGCGATCCCGGTGGGATGGAACGAGTCCCAGAACGGCGACAACGTGACCTGGACTTGGGAGCCTGAGCAGGTCCCGAGCTCGGCGATCGGCACCTACGGCTTCACCTGCTCTGACCTGACCTGCACCATGGTCGATGGGAGCCAGTGGACGCTGTCGGACGCCGGCAGCGGCGGCACCTACTTCAACGTGGGCCTCGCCGCAGCAGCGGGCTGACCGAGCGGGGGGTGGCCGCGCCCGACGAGGCCGCGGTCGCCCCTGTTCGATCGGGCGGTGGTGGTCAGACCCTGATCACCGCGAGGCCGGGGACGCCGGCGAAGTCGTCGTCCTGAGTGAGGACGGCGGCGTCGTGAGCGAGGGCGGTGGCCGCGATCCACGATTCGTTCAGCGGCATGGAGCGGCCGACGTCGCGCAGGGCGATGCGCAGCTCGGCCCAGGCGGCCGCCACCGCTGCGTCGATGGGGAGCGGGTCGAGGTGCAGCGCTCGTGCCAGCGTCTCGAGGCGCCGTGCCCTTATCGAGGGATCGGTGGCGGCGAGCACCCCGACCCGGAGCTCGGCGGCGGTGATGATCGAGATCCCGACCTCCTCAGGAAGCAGCCCGGGGTCGATGGGGCGTCCTGACTCATTGGCGATGAAGACGCTGGTGTCAGCGATGCAGCGGGTCGTCACAGGTCGTCGGTCGAGTCGGGCACGAGCCGCCGGAGCTCGTCGCTCAGGCCGTGATCGGCCTGGGCACCGTCGAGGAGGCGGGTCAGATCAGCCCGGGAGATCCATCGACGCTGCCCGACGAGCGGGACGAGCGCGGCCACCGGTCGACCGTCGACCGTGATCTCGATCGGCTCGCCGGTCTCCGCTCGACGAAGGACCCCTCGGGTGTCGTTGCGCAGCTCTCGGGAGGGCACGGCGGTCATGGGCCAAGTGTAGAAGGTGTGCGACATGAGGGCTCCTCGCGGGTCAGCCCACATCGGTCGGCGAGCTCGGACGCCGTGGACTCAGATGATGCTCCGGTCTGACGGCTGCGGGAACGGCATGACGATCTCCTCGTGGGCGACTCCTGGTCCGGCGACGAAGGTGAGTCGGTCGGCGGGGAGCTTGAAGTCGGCGAGAGCGATCGGGAAGTGCCCTCGACCGGCGTGGCCGAGGAGCTCGGCGAACCAGGCGGCGTAGTCCGGGTCGGCTCCACGGCCCGCCGCCGCGATCTCGCCGAAGCGCTCGACGAAGGCGTCGGCCAGGGCGTCGGGATCGGCGCCGGCCAGATCGGACCACTCGAAGTAGCAGTCCCCGCTGCCCGACGTGTAGTGGGCGCCGCGGTCGAAGTCGACGATGACGACGCCCGAGCTCGTCACGTTGTCAGCCGCCGTGATCGAGCAGCGCCAGTAGCCGCCCGAGCCCGAGAGGCTTGGGCAGGCCCTGATCCGCTGGTAGCCGCGTGCATGCAGCTCGCCGACCATGGCCAGCAGGCGACAGCAGTCGGCGCGCGTCGTCGCGTCCGGATCGTCGCGGTGGTCGCGCATCATCGGATGGCCGTGCGGTGGATGCGACGGATGATGCCCTCGACGTCGATGGGGTGGTCGTCGAGCCAGGACTCCACCTCGGCGAGCTGGCGGGCCCCCTCGGTGGTCTCCGACCCGATGCGGCCAAGGTGGTGGCGCAGCGCGTCGTCGGCGTAGAGGACCGCAGCGATGGGCCGGGCCACCCGGATGGCCTCGAGGGCGGCGATGGGCTCCCATCCGTCCTCGAGGAGCAGCCGGAACCCCATCGACGGCCCTCGGTTGACGCCCATGTGGCAGTGGACGAGGACTCGGGACTCGTCATCAGTCCGGGCGGCCCGGGCCGCCTCGAGGCCGGCCTCGAACCAGTCGTCGGCCTGCCGGCGACCGGAGTCATGGGTGCCGAGGTGGTGGTAGGAGACTTCAGGGGCATGCCGGGCGACGACGTCCTCGTCGCTCCACTCCTCGCGCACGTCGATGACGTGGGTGATGCCGCACGCGGACCAGCCGGCGACCTGCAGCTCGGCGAGCTCGGGATCCTGGTGGAGGTCGCCGGACAAGACGAGCCAGTCGGTGACGGTGCAGAGCCGGCGGTGCCAGGTGTCGGCCAGCAGGTCGGTGGGGTCGGGGAAGGGGAAGATGTCGGCGTCCATGGGGACTCCTCTCGTGGCGTGGTGGGCAGGTGCGGGTGCGGCGAGAGCGCCGCACGACCTCAGGGGGTCGGGGACCGCAGCGCTACAAGGCCACGAGGCGACGGTGGGACCCGGACCGAAGGGTGGTCCTCTGGTGTCGCACGAATCGTCTCATGCGCAGCATCGTGGCAGCCGGGTGTGACACGACGGATGGGATCGAGGCGGGTCAGCCTCGGAGCAGGCTCAGGGTGAGCGGATCCTCGTGGCCCGAGAAGAACCGATCGAGCACGTCGACGACGATCTGCTCGTCGGGTCGGGCTCGATGGAACAGGGTCATCGAGGACCGGAGCTTCTTGGCATCGACGCTGCCGAGGACGGCGACCGGGTCGCTCGTGTCGAGTCCAAGCAGCGCCTCGGCGCAGCTGCGGAGCCGTGGGCCGAGCACCGGGTGGTCGAGGTAGTCGGCGGCCTCGCTGAGCGACGAGAGGGAGAAGAGGACGGCATTGGAGCTCGACCCGAGACCGGCGATCTGCGGGAAGACGTACCAGATCCAGTGGCCGGTCTTGCGACCGGCCTCGAGCTCGGCCAGGGCCTGGGGGTAGTTCCCGTCGCAGTCCTGAGCCCGGACGAATCGATCGAGGTCACCGTCGTCTGTCGCCACGCCTCCGAGGGTAGCGACCGTGGTCAGACCATCGATACGGATCGCAAGCCCTTCCCATGCGGCCTCCTCTCGCTCGTGGCAGGCACTCCTAGTTTGCTTGGTGGGTGCCAGCGCGGCCAGCTGCAGCGGTGCAACCACGACCGCTCCGAATGTCCAGCGGATCGAGTCGAGGGCTCGGGCGTCGGTGATTGGGCAGGCCAACGCCATGCCCCTCGTCTCAGGGCTCAACGGAGAGGTCCCGCCGGGTAGGCCGACCTTGCTGGCAAGCTCCACGCTGGTTGTCATTGCCAAGCACGATGGTGAGCAGGTCCGGACCTACCAAGACGTCCGCCTGGCTGGCACACGGGCTCCGATCCACGTCCACCCCTTCGGCGGGTGGACGTGCGTGGTCAGCGGACAGACGATCCTCTGCATGGAGGGAGTCGCCCCGCAGATGGCCCATCCCGGCGACTGCGTCGACATGCCGGCGGACACCGCCATGAGCAACGTCAACCCGGGCCCGGGGACCACGGTGCTGATCGACAACTTCGTGTTGCCCGGGGATGGACCGATCTGGGGGATCGTGGAGAAGGGTGACACCCATCTGCGTACGAGGTCCGCCAACAGCAGGTTCGCAAGGCGCAACCGTTGATGAATCGTTCGTCACGGCGAGGCCCGTTGAGCGCTTCGCTTCACTCGGCCACTTCCTCAGCCGATGTGGCGGACCCAGCAGTTAGCCTCTCCGTCATGGGAACGCTGGCGCGGCTCGTCACAAGTCAGGCTGATGTGATCACCGCCTGCGCCCGTCGTCATCATGGCAAGAGGGTCTTCCTCTTCGGCTCGGTCGCCAGGGGCACGGAGACACAGGAGAGTGATGTCGATCTTCTGGTCGACTTTGACGACGACGCATCGCTCCTCGATCTGATCCAGCTTCGCAACGAGCTGATTGACCTGCTTGGCGTCAACGTCGACGTCCTCTCGACTGGAGGGCTGAAGCCCCGTGATGGGCACATCCTTGCGGAGGCAGTGGCCCTGTGAGCCGGACCGATGCTCAGCGGAAGATGGACATCCTTGAAGCAGCCGAGGATCTGGCTCGACTCGCGGAGCGCGGGAGAGCGGCCTTCGACGAGGACCTCGCGGTTTCTCTCGCCATGGAGCGGTTGCTTGAGGTCTTCGGCGAAGCGTCATCGCACCTCAGCGAGGAGTTCAGGAATTCATTCCCATCGGTCGATTGGAGAGCCATCATCGACATGCGCATCGTCCTCGCCCACATGTACCACCGGGTGGATCGAAATCTGATCTGGATGATGGCAACGACCTCGGTCCCTGACCTCGTGGCGATCCTCAGCGAACCTCGATGATCATCGGACCGGTGGAGCCTCGCTACGAGGTCCGAGGTCGCCGGGATGGACGGGAGGGTGGAGCGAGGGGGTGATCGCTCCAGTCAGGGCGGCGGTCGCAGTTGCGAGCCGCTGCTCGAGGCCGCCCGAGACCACGACGTAGGGGATCTCGCGAACGGCGAGGTCGGCGAGGACCAAGCCCTGCATCCGGCCTCGCCAGTCATCGGTGTCCCGCCATCCATCCTGCTCGAAGGCGATGTCGTCGTCGCAGACGAGAGTCAGGGCATAGCGATCAGCGCACTCGGCGGCGAGGAGTCGCAGCTCGTCGAGGCTGTCTCGGTCGTAGAGGTGGGAGAACATCATCGTGGTCAGGGCGTTGGTGTCGACGAAGAGCCACTCCCGGGCTGAGCGTGCGGCCTCGTCCTCGCGGGAGCGGTGGACGCGGGCGATCTCGACATAGTCCTCGAGGTTGAGGCGGCCGCCTCGAAGCTCGTAATACTCCCGGCCGTACTCGTGCACCCACGCAGTCCCGAACCGCTCGGCGAGGGCCTTGGCCAGGGTCGACTTGCCGGTCGACTCCGCACCGAGGAGGACCACCTTCTTGACGAAGCTGGCATAGACGAGCGGGTCGAGGTGCTCTGCGCACCCGTGGGGATCTGCCCGAACCATGGTCCCCGAGATGCCGCGCTCGGTACGGTCGAGTCGATGGTGGATGGCGCCGAGGCGCTCGGCGAGGGGGTCTCCGTAGTCCTCGGCGCTCACGACGAGGTCGATCGAGATGTCCTCGGCCGCGAGGACATCGGCGCAGAAGTCCCGGTGGATCTCGCCGGGCGCGCCATCATCAGGAGGGTCGGCCGGGACGATGACGGTGGTGTCGGGGTAGAGCGTCCGGATCCAGGCGGCGCGCGTCTCGCTGTCAGCGAAGGTGAAGTCGGGCCGTGCCCAGCAGAGCACCACGAGGTGGTCGCTCATCTCGGCCGCCGCCTCGATCATGTCCTGGTGGCCCCGGTGGAGCGGAGCGAACTTCCCGACGACGAGGGCGGTGGTCATGGTGCCTTCCTCGGCAATGCCTCGCTCATTGCCTCGAGGGGTCCAGCGAGGATGGCTCCGCGTTCGCGCTCAAGGCGCCACCGCCGAGCGCCCTCGATGCTCATGGCCCCGAGGACGAACTGCAGGGCGAACTGGCCCCAGAGGCGGAGGTGGCTGAAGTAGACCGCTTGGGCGATGTTGACCATGATCCAGAGGTACCACGACCACAGCCAGGTCCGGGTGGTGGCCATGTTGGCGAGTAGCGAGGCCGACACGATGGCGAACTCGAGCCAGGTCCACGAGTCAGAGAAACTGGTGACCGACACGGTGTAGAGGAAGATGCTGAGGCTGATGATCCAGCCCGCCGCATACCAAGATCGCTGGGCGAACTGACGGCCGTCCTGACGGCGGAGGCGCTCGAGCCTCCAGAGCAGGAGACCGTGGATGCCGAAGATCAGGTAGGAGACCTGGAGGCCGGCGAGCATGAACTGGCCGGTTGTGAGGAACAGCGCAAAGTAGGGGACCAGGGAGGCATTCGACCAGTGCCAGTAGCCCTGCCGCTTGTGCCAGAGGAACCAGAGGCTGATCGCCACCATGGCTGAGCCGGACCAGTCGAGTGCCCAGGTTGGGATCGTGAGGCCGAGGAGGTCCATCGCAGATGCTCTCTCTGTGTTGCGGTCATATGCAGATCGCCGGGCGTTGCTCGACGGGAGGGTGCCAGCAGCACGCTACGACCCATGTGTGACCGGTGCCCAGCTCGACCACCTCGACCAGCATCGAGGCATCCGCATCCGCATCCGCCACGGCAGGGTGAGGCATCTCGCAGGAGAGGATCGATCGGGATCGGTGTCACACGCCTCTGCCAAGATGCAACCCATGGTTATGAGGAGGGTGTGATGAGTGCCGGCAGCATCATGATCACCTTCGGCGAGGATCTCGGCCGGCTGCTCGAGCCCTTCGGGGAGGCGGTGTTCTCCGCCCCCGGCGGCCCGCTGGCGCCGCTGTGGACGGTCGTCCCGACGATGAGCCTGCGCCAGTGGCTTGACCAGGAGCTCAGCCGGGTCGACTCGACCGGAGCCGGCGGCATCACGGCCAACCTTCGATCGATCTTCCCCAAGGACCTCGTGGTCGAGATCGAGCGCCAGGCCCTCGGTGACGAGTGGCGGGATTGGAGCACCGAGGCGACGTCGCTGCGGATCCTCGGGGCGCTCGGCCTGAGCTCCTTCGACGAGGCCCGCCGCCGGGCCGAGGCGATCGACGAGATCGTCCGCTGGCGTCCCCACCTTCTCGAGGATGCCAACCGGTCGATGATCCCGTCCTCCGTGCTCGAGGCGATGGAGGCCATCGACGCCTTCTCTGCCGGTCCTCAGATCCAGCGCGCTGAGGTCCTCGATCGGCTGCGTAGCGGTGCCGTCGAGGGCCTGCCGAGCCAGATCGTCATCTTCGGTCTTCCGAATGTCCCCGGCGGACCCCGATTCCTCGAGCTGATCGAGGCACTCTCGGCCTCGGTGACCATCAAGGCATTCCTGCCGGTCCCCAGCATCGAGGTGGTCCGGGCGATGGACGGGTCGGCGACGACCACCCCAGAGGCAACCTCCTCGTGGCGACGCGACGCCGACGAGGCGACGGCGCTCTGGCTCGGGCTCGAGGCCGAGCACGTCTTCCTCGACGGCCCGGCGCACGAGTCGGGCAACCGGCTCGGCCAGCTCCAGCGCCACCTCGCCGATGGCGAGGTCCTCAGCTCCGTCGCGGGCGATCGGTCGATCAGGCTGCTCGGCGGCTTCGGAGACAGCCGGCAGGTCGAGCAGCTGCGCGACGCTCTCTTCGAGGTGATCGCCGAGGGTGTCGAACCTCACGAGATCCTCGTGGTGAGCCCGAGCCCGACGAGCTTCGCCGCCGCCCTCGAGCGCCACTGGTCGTATCAGCCATGGGATGACGAGGGTGGACCTCGCCTGCCCAATGAGCTGATCGAGGTCACTCCCGAGCGGCTGCGCAACCGGCTCGGCGCCTCCCTCGTCCTGCTGCGCCTCATCGGCAACTATGCCACCGGCGACCAGATCGCCCAACTCCTGAGCTTCCCGGCGGTGGCCAGGACGCTGCGCATCGACTTCGACCAGGCCCAGGAGCTCGCACGTCGAGCCGACGAGGGCAAGCTGATCTTCGGGGTCTCCGCCGAGCAGCGCGCCCGGTTCGGCGTCTACCCCTCTGATGGCACCGCCGGGTTCCCGTCGGACATGGGCACGTGGGAGCGTGTCAGCGACGCCGTCGCCGTGGCCACGCTCTACCCGCCCAAGGTGGCCGAGCGAAGCTCGGTGTCGGCTGCTCCGCTCGACCCCGTCGGCGAGCCCGGCGATCTGGCGCTCTTCGGGTCGCTCCAGCCGGTACTGCGCATCATCGAGGAGGCGGACGCTTTGCGGCCTCCGCTCGATGCCGACGCCACGCCGGAGCGCCGCCGCCTTGGCGCGTGGCTCGAGCAGCTCGAGGTCTGGATGGATGCCGTGGCGTCGCCCGACGGAGACGACGACTCCTTTGAGCGCCTGATCCTCCGCCTCGAGGCGTCGCTGTCGACCGACGAGGCCCTGGACTCGATCACCCTCACCTTCGAGCAGCTGCTCGAGCTCTGGTCATCGATGGCCCAGGTTCGGCAGTACTCGAGGATCTTCGGTCGAGGCGGCATCGTCATCGCCGGCCTCGAGGCCTTCGCCTTCGCCCCCTTCAAGGTGGTGTGCATTCTCGGCCTCGACGAGGAGAAGCTTCCTTCCGCCAGTCTGCCGAGCCAGGTGATGAGCCTGCTCCCCGATGGATCGGGGGGTGGTGCTCGCCGCCCGCTCGGCGATCCTGACCCGCGCCGCGGCGTGCTCGGCGGCCTGCTCGCCGCCGTGCTGTCGGCCACCGAGACCCTGCTGGTGTCCTGGAACGCTTCCGATGAGGCGACGGGGTCGAAGACGGACCCGGCCATCGCTCTCAGCGAGCTGCTCGATGCCGTAGGGGCGCTCGAGGGCCGCAGCGCATCCGAGGTGCTCGACGAGCAGTTCGACCAGGCCCGGCGGCACGGGTTCTCGGGCGTGCACAGCCGTCCCCGCTTCGATGCCCGGCTCCTGCGCCTCGGCGACGAGCCTCCGGCGGCGGGACCGTCCGAGGCATTCGTCCAGACCGACGAGATCAGCCTTGCGGCGCTGCAACAGTTCTTCCGAGACCCCGTGGGTCGACATCTCCGCCAGGCCGAGAACGTGTTGGTGCCGAGGGACCTCGAGGCGTCAGCCGTCAGGCCGTCCCTCGAGGTCGACCACCTCACCAAGCACCGTCTCCGCGAGGCCTACGTCGATGCGCTCATGGAGCTTCCGGAGTGGAGCAACCTCCTCGACGAGGTCCAGGACGAGGCCACCTACCTCCATGGACTCTCGCTGCTCTCGGCGGCGGGAGCCCCCATCTTCGACGAGCTGTGCCGCAGCGAGGAGCTGACCGGCGACGTCCCCGCCCTGTTCTGGCGCGACCCCGCGCTCCGGGCTCAGCTCGACCTCTATGCCTTCAACCTCGCCTTCGACCTCGCCGACCACGAGGTGGTCACGTCGGCCGAGGCCCCTGAGCTCCAGGCCATCGATCTCGGCGACCTCGGCCGGGTGACGCTTCTCAGCGCACACTCGTCCGCGTCGGAGCGCTTCGAGCCCCGCCGGACGATCTCCGGGTCGACACCGATCCGCAGCGTGATCCACCTGCGATCCAAGGTGGCCAACAAGGCGGACGCCGATGCCGGCAACCTCATCGGCCGGCTCATCGAGCTGCTCGCCCTGCGGGCGACCAACCCGGACGCCGAGTGCCGGGTCCAGACCCTCTTCGCCCCCGAGAACCCGACCGAGGCTCGCACCCACAAGTTCTACGCCGTGCCCAAGGGGGCCTACCGGCTCAATCCGATCGTCGACCTGCGAGCGACGCCCGCCAGTCTTCCAGCCGCGGTGGCCATCGAGCACCTCGCCATCCTCGTTGACCTCTACCGACGCGGGCTTGACGAGGTGCTGCCGATCTTCCGGAAGACCTCTGAGGCGCTGGCCCTGACGGGCTTCGCCTCCGGTGCGTCGGTCACGGCTGCATCGCAGTGGTCAGGTGGGTTCGGCGGCACGCCGGGGGAGTCGGAGTCCCTCATCAACCAGCTGCTGTTCCCGATGACCTATCGCGAGCTGACGCGTGAGACCGCGCTTTCCGCGCTCGCTGCCCAGATCGGCCAGGCCGGTATGGGTGTGACGTGGTGGTGGGGGACGGCCAACCAACGGATGGCCAGTTCGGCGCTGCGTATCCGTCATCGCGGCTTCGAGGATCGTGAGGCGGCGGTGCGCGACGGCATCAATGAGGCCGAGGACGACAAGGTGCGCGACAAGTTCGGTCGCTCACGGTGGCCGCTCATCGAGGGAGGGCTCTGATGGCCGGATTCGACCCCATCGTCGGAGACCTGAGCGCGCTCGAGCGCCGGGTGCTGCTGGTCTCGGCGTCCGCCGGCACCGGCAAGACCTGGATGATCACCCATCTGGCCACGAGGTGGTTGCTCGAGGACGAGCGTCATGACCCCTCGGCTCTGCTGATGGTCACGTTCTCGCGCTCGGCCGCCCGTGAGCTCAAGAGCCGTCTGCGCGGACGGGTTGCCGAGGTCGGCGGGATCCTGCGCGGACAGATCACGCCGGCCGACGAGTGGTCGAAGTCCTTGGTCGCCCTGGCTCAGACCGACGGAGAGCGCCATCGCTGGCTGCTTGCACGGCAGGCCGATGTGCTGTCGCGGCTCGACGACGTCAATGCCCGGACCATCCACTCCTTCGCCGCCATGGTGGGCGACCGCAGCGGGGAGACCGCCACCTCAGGCGCCTCGATCTACGACCGGGCGGCCAACGAGACGGTGACCAGAGCTGCCCTCGCCGACAGCGAGCGCCTCCACCTCCTCGTCGAGGACCCGGAGGATGCGGGGGCCTCTGGCGTCCTCAAGGCGAAGGTCCTCCGAAATCGCGTCCGGTCGACCGCCGCCGCCGCAGTGAGCCTCGGCGGCCTCGATGCGCACGACGGAGGGCCGTCGAAGGCCTTGGCCGAGCTGCCCGAGATCGACGAGAGCGACCGACGGGCGCAGGCCGAGCTGCTCCTCGAGCTCGTGCAGGAGGCCGAGCATCGCTCGGCTGAGATGATGCGCCTCGAGGCATCGGTGACCTTCGACGCCATGATCTCGGCCGTCTACTGGGATGCGGTGCGCGGTGGCGACCGCTCAACCTCGGCCCTGGCCGACACCTTCGGCCTCGTCCTCATCGATGAGTTCCAGGACACCGACAGCGCACAGTGGGCCATCTTCAAGGAGGCCTTCGTCGGCAAGGTTCCCGTGGTCATCGTCGGCGACCCCAAGCAGGCGATCTATACCTTCCGCGGGGGCGACGTCGTCATCTTCCAGGATCTCCTCGGCCAGGAGGCCGGCGGGGATGACCTGATGCTGAGCCACCAGCTCACCCGCAACTACCGCTCGGCCCCGGACATGCTCGGCAGGCTCAATGCCCTGTTCCTGGCCGGCCAGCACCCGGCGATCTCCGCCTACTTCGACGGCCTGTCGTTCCAAGCCGAGGACATCGGCCTGGCGAGGGGGTGGTCGTACTCAACGCCGCTCCAGACGGCCACGCGCTCGCTGACCGAGATTCGCTACTCGCCTGTGGCTGCCGGCCAAGAGGATGTGACGGGAGGCCGAGTCATCATCCGTGACCTCACCGAGCACGTCCCTCTGGCCCGCCTCGGCCCGGACGGTCGACGGCCGTCCGCCCTGCCCTACGAGAGGAACCCCGACGGCCTAGCGTCGCCTGACGACACGAAAGCCTTGATCACTGAGGACCTCGTGGGGGTGGTGGCCGGCTATCGGGACGAGGGCGTGGCGCTCGACGAGATCGCCGTACTGGTCCGGACCAACACCATGGCGGATCTGATCTGCAGCGCCCTGCGCAAGGCAGGGATCTCTGCGGTGACGTCGAAGACCGAGCAGGTCTTCAAGTCGCGAGCGGCACTACAGCTGCGCTGCCTGCTCTGGGTGCTCTCGGAGCCAACCAACCCTCGAAGAGGTGGGCTGCTGGGTTCCACCTGGTTCCGCCACCACGATCTCGAGTCGCTTCCCTCCCTTGCTCGAACCCTCGAGACTCACGGGCCCGGCGCGCTCTGCCGACGAGCCCTCGATACGGCCACGACGCGAACCATCTTGAGCTCCGAGGACCCGGAGCGGAGCTGGACCGACATCGACCATCTCTTCGAGTTGCTTGCCGCTGCACACTCGCGCGGCGTGACCGCCTCGGTTGCGCTGGCCTGGCTCGAGGCCGGCATGACCTCCAACGAGGAGGACGAGGAGGCCCGGGACGCGTTGGCCCGTCGGGTCGAGTCCGACGGCGGAGCCGTGACCATCATGACGATGCACGGGGCCAAGGGCCTCGAGTTCGAGGTGGTCCTCATCCCGTCCATCGAGTCTGCGCCAGGCGGCAAGGACTTCGCCGACCTCGATGGCGTGCTCTCGACGCCGGAGGGTCGGGTGTTCGATCTTGGCCGACTCACGGCAAAGAAGGTGGGCGACGACAGCTCGTCGGCGCTTGACGAGGAGCGCCAGCGCACCGACGAGGCCGCCCGGCTGATCTACGTCGGCTTGACCCGCGCCAAGTCGGAGATGGTGGCCTGGATTTCGGACCTTGACCGGCACGACTACAAGGGCAAAGGGGAACGCAGCCGGATCTCGAAGACTTCGCTCTGGAGGCTCCTGGTCGAGTCGCTGCTCTTGGCCGAGACGTCGGAACTCGACGAGATCGCGGCGATCTGCGCAGCGGCTGGTGCCCCGTGTGCCCCCGACATCGAGGTCGTCCGACCGGAGCCACTCGAAGTTGGCAGCTCGGCGCTGGCCCGAGGAGGCCGAATCGAGGTCTCGACGACCGATGTGGTCGAGCGGCCCTTCATCGACGAGTCGCTCCGACGGTGGTCGTACTCCGCCCTCCAGGTCCACGGCAGCAGCCCATCTGCGGCGGAGGTCGACGTGGAGTCCGGCAGCGCCGGTCCCGCCTACGACGGCGGCGTGTTCGCCGAGGACGTGGCCGGCGACGCGACGGCTCGACGCAAGCTCGGCAGCAGCCTCTTCGGCGGCCACGCCGGCAACATCGTGGGCGTGGCGATCCACGAGGTCTTCGAGCGGGTGGTCGGCGTCTTCGACTCTGGCGAGACCGACCGTCTCGAGGCCGAGGTGGTCGAGGCCTACCGGCGGGCCGGGATCACCCTCGGCGACCCGGCCGCCGTCACGGCCGAGTTCGCCACGATCCTCCGTCATGGCCTCGGTGCGCAGCTCGATGAGCTCAGCCTCGACGACCTCACGGCCCTCGGTGCCGACCGGGTGGCCAACGAGATGCGCTTCACCCTGCCCCTCGAGGGCCGGGGCCCGAAGTCCGACCGCCTGACGGCCATCGCCCGGCTGGTGGCCGAGCACGACGCCGACGGTGCCTACGCCGGGTTCTTCACCGAGTTGGCCTCCGCCCCCGAGCAGGCAGCCCGGTTGTTCCAGGGCTTCTTAACCGGGAGCATCGACCTCGTGGCCCAGGTCGGGGATCCGACGAGCCCGCGCTTTGTGGTCCTCGACTACAAGTCCAACCTGCTCAAGGAGGCCACCGCCTACGACCCCGAGCAACTAGTGGGGGAGATGTCGCTGTCGGGCTACCCGCTTCAGGGCCTGCTCTACTCGGTCGCCCTCCACCGCTATCTCGCGCGCCGGATGCCCGGCTACGCGCCGGAGAGGAACCTCGGGGGCATCTGCTACTACTACGTCCGCGGTGCCGCCCTGCCTCGGGCGACAGCCGGAGATGGCCTGGCCCGATGGGACATCCCTGCTGACGTGGTCACCGGCTGCTCGGACATCCTGGCCGGACGGCGGGAGGCCTGATGCTGCGCAATGACCACTTCGACGTCGACGAGCTCGGCGAGGTCTTCGACGAGACCGACCGACTCCTCGCCGACGCCTCGATCCGCCTCGCCATGCGCCTCGACCCCGGCGAGCTCGAGGTCTCCGCCGATCTCTACCGGGCCCTCCTGCTTCTGGCCAAGGCTGTGCGCCACAACCACGCGGCCGTCGACCTCGACCCCGCCGTCTTCGGTCGGCTGCTCGAGGAGCTCTGGACCACGCGGGATGACGACGGGCAGCTCGTGTTCGTCGGTGACCACGTCGATGCCGAAGCACTCTCCAACGCGCTGATCACGGCAGACCCCCGCCTGGTCGGTCGCGAGGCCCTGGAGTCAGATGCGGTCGGTCCGGGTGGCCCACCGATAGTGCTCTCGACTGCTGGCGGTGCGGGTCGATACATCACCATCCGACGGTATGCGGCGGCCGAGTGCGCCATCGCCAACCGGCTCCTGGCCTCAGTGGAGGATGTGTCGGTCGTCGGGGCTGACGACGTGCCGCTGCCCACGGCGGCACAGCTCGAGGGCTTCGCTGATTCCGGCCGGCTGAGTCCGCAGGTCTCCGACTTTCTCAACCGGGCGGTCACTCGTTCGGTGTCGGTCCTCACTGGTGGACCGGGGACGGGAAAGACGACGGCCATCGCCACGCTGCTGCGCTCGATGGGCATGGTGGCTCGGGAGCGAGGCCGACCCTTCAGGGTGGCGATCTGCGCTCCCACGGCCAAGGCGGCGGTGCGCATGCGCGAGGCACTCGACCAGGCCTTCGGGGAGCGAGGGATGGTCGAGTTCGCCGAGGAGCTCCTGATCGACCCGAACTCCGGATCCGTCCACCGGCTCTTGGAGATTCGACCCGATGCGTCGGTGTCTCGGGTCGAGCTGCACTGCGACCTCGTGATCGTCGACGAGGTCTCCATGCTCGAGATGACGTTGCTCGATCAGCTCCTTCGGTGCGCCGGCGACAGCCACGTGATCCTGGTTGGCGATCCCGACCAGCTCGTCTCGGTCGAGGTGGGAGCGGTGCTGCGCGACATCGTGGAGGCAGGGTCGTCGCCCGGATCCCCGCTCGAGTCGATCGTCACGCGGCTGGTCACCAGCCACCGGAGCAATGAGGCCATCGTGCAGTTGGCGCAGGCGATCAACGCTGGGAGCATGGATGAGGTGACTGCAGCCCTCGCCGCTCATCCGACGAAGCTGCGGCGCTCGGTCACACCGGCTGAGCAGCTCGGGTCGGTGGTCGAGTCAGCAAAGGCGATTCGTGCCCAGGCCGAGGCCGGGAACATCGACGGCGCACTCGACCTCCTCGGTCGCCAAGTAGTCCTGTGTGGAAACCGAGAAGGGGACTGGTCGGTAGCTTGGTGGAGGGCCAAGGTCGAGGAGGCGCTCGCCCGCACGGCGACGTCGGTCGAGGTGTCGGGCCGGTTCGCCGTCGGCACGCCCCTGATGGTCTTGAAGAACGAACAGTCGGCCACCAAGGAACTCGCCGAGCGCCTCTCGAACGGTGACGTCGGTGTGGTCTGCCAGACCGATGTCGGGCCCGAGGCCTACTTCCTGCCCGGAGGCGACAGCCCTCGCCATCGGCCGCTTCTGGTCATCGATGAGGCGACGCCGGCCTGGTCGTTCACCATCCACAAGAGCCAGGGCAGCGAGTACGAGCGGGTGATCGTGTCCCTACCGGCGAGCACGAACCGCATCCTGACCAAGGAGCTGCTCTACACGGCGGTGACCAGGGCCAAGCATGAGGTCGTGATCGTCGGCAACGACGAGGTGCTGGCGGCAGCGCTCACCACCACGGTCCAACGGGTGTCGGGTCTGACCGAGCGGTTGGTGGTGCGGACGGCATAGTGGTCGCCACGCCTCCGGATGATACTAGATCTGGTATCATATTGGGATGGACGCAGCGCAGCTGATCATCGAGGCCCGAAGCGAGGCAGGGATCTCCCGGCGGCACCTCGCCCGTCTGGCGGGCACCTCGGCGTCGACCCTCTCGGCCTACGAGGAGGGCCGCTCCGTCCCCTCGGTGGTGACCCTGCAGCGGATCCTCGCCGCGATGGGCTTCCGGGTCGACGCGTCGCTCGTGGCAGACGACGAGGTGGAGCTCCGTCGCCGAGGCGAGGCCCTCGCCTCGCTGCTCGACCTGGCGGATGCCTATCCTCGGCCCGCTCGAAGGGAGCTCGCCTTCCCGCTCGTGGCGTCCATGGTCGTGCCATGAAGCCGATGACCGCGGCGATCGTCGAGCTGTACGACGCGCTCGTCGACGCCGACATCGCCCACGCGTTTGGCGGGGCGCTGGCGCTCGCCTGGTGCACGAGGGATCCCCGTGCCACCAACGACGTCGACCTCAACGTGTTCGTCGGGACCGACGAGCTGGCGCGGGTACTCGCCGCGCTCCCCGACAGCATCGAGGTCACCGATCACGACGTCGACGTGCTCGACCGAGACGGCCAGCAGCGCCTCTACTGGGAGGATCTGCCCGTGGACGTGTTCCTGAACACGACGTCGTTCCACGAGGACGTGGCCCGTCGGGTCGTGCACCATCCATTCCTGGGCCGGTCCATGCCCTTCCTCTCTCCGGAGGACCTTGCGGTCTTCAAGGCCTTCTTCAACCGCCCCAAGGACTGGCTCGACCTCGCCGAGATGGCCTCGGCCGGGAGCATCGACGGGGACGCCGTGCTGGGCGTGGTCGTGCGGCTCCTCGGCCCAGACGACGAGCGGGTCGCCAGGCTCCGGGCGCTCCTGGTGGCGCCGTCGGATCCAGCCGACCTCAAGCCTGAGCCCAACGTCCGGGACCTCCTCGACGGCCGCGAGGGTCGGGCCACACGCTGACCCGTTCGTCGGTTGGGTCAGACCCGAGCGATGACCGAGTCGGGGCCGATGATCTCGAGGTCCTCGAGCGCACGGCTCACGCCGGAGTAGAGCAGCTGGCGGAGCCGCTCTTGGTCCTCCTCGGCATCGACCACCAGGATGACCTGGTCGACCTCGAGGCCCTTGACCCGGTAGACGGTCTCGCAGACGGTGCCCTGCTCCCGGCCCTCCCATTCGACGAAGCCGAGGCGCCAGCGGAGCAGGTCTCGGGTGGTCGAGGTGGTGGTCAGCACCCACGTCGGGTCGTCGCCACGTCGGCCGAGGGCCGCCTCGACGGCGGCGACGACCTCCTCGTCGCTCGCCACCGTGGTCCGCACGATCTCGGTGGCATAGGGCTCGACGTTGGGCGAGGCCGCACCGCCGAGCTTCTGACGGAGCAGCGAGGCGATGGCCGGGGCGTTGCGGTTGTTGCTCACCAGCTCGGCCCGCATCCAGCCGTCGCGGTTGGTCAGCAGCCGGAACCCGGTGCGCCGGATGGACTGGCCGGGGTCCCCGACCATGAAGATGCGGCGGGGGCCCTCCGGGTCGAGCAGCTCCTCGAGCATGGCGAGCCAGATGGGGCTGAAGTCCTGCGCTTCGTCGACGATGATCGTGTCGAAGGCGTCGGTGATCTCGGAGAAGTGCTCGACGGCATGGTTCTCGACCCGCTTCCAGTAGAAGCGGGTGATCTCTCCCTCGGGTCCAGACTCGAGCGGAGGGAGTCCCGGCGCGGTCTTGAGGTAGCGCAGGAAGGGCGAGACGGTGATGTCCTCGAAGCCGTCGAGCTCCTTGGCGCTGGCGATGCCGAGCGGGTCGTTGTAGCAGGTATAGAGGACTCGCTCGCCTCGGGCCGATGCTCGTCGAGCCCATGCCACTGCGAGTCGGGTCTTGCCACTCCCGGCACCGCCGGTGACCAACACTCGGTGGTTCTCGTCGAGGCTCTCGAGGACTTTGGTCTCGGTCTCGAGGCGACGCTCCATTCGGGCTCGAGCGATGGCCCGGATGCCGGCCGGCGAGGTGTCGAGGGTGGCGTTGGGGGCGAGTCGTTCGATAATGGTCTCGAACATCTCGGGTCCGAGTGCCACGGTGTAGCGATCGGAGAAGACGAGGTTAGAGATGGCCTCGTCGGGCTCGGCGAGCTTGGCTGAGTCGAGGAGCTGCTCGCTGCGGAGCAATCGAGGGAGCTCTCCGGTCACCTTGATGGTCGCTGGTGTGGCGATGGCGATGCGGATCTTGGCGTAGATCTGCGGGTCGAGGTCCTTGAGCTGTTGGGTCAGGAAGTTCCTCTGGGCTTCGACCTGACTGAGGGGGTCCTTGTCGACCTCGGCTCCGTCTTCGTAGAAGAAGCGGCCCCCTTCGACGCGCATGGGGAATGATTTGACCTCGATCAGGATCAGCCCATGGATCCGATGGAGCAGAAGGATGTCCATCTCCCGATCGGAGAACGATCCGTCGAGTCGCATCTCGAGCGACGGGATCATCACCCAGTCGTCGCGCAGGCTCGTGAGGAGGCACTGGTACACCTCGAACTCAGCCTTGTGGCGGAACCGATGCCTCGGAAGGTTCTCCGGGAGTGAGATAGCCACGTTTGCCCTCAGCTTCGTCGTAGGTGGTGGATTGCTCTTCTGTCTAGCAGGGAGACGTCTGGGAGTATCCGGGATCGTGAATGATGCGATGGCGGCCACGTTGGCAAGGGAGGAACCTCCGCCCGCCCGGATGAAGGGCGAGCGGAGGGTCCGTCGTGGGATCGGCTACCAGCTGATCTCGATCTCCCCGGTGCGGTTGTCGGTGTGCGTCGAGAGACGCCGCGACCACTCCACCCCGTGGGTGCGCGAGATGGTGAGGCATTCCACGGCGCCGCCCACCGAGACCGGGCCCTCGGCCATCTCGGACCGCATGCTCTGGATCTTGACCAACATGTCGGCGTAGTAGGCGAGCGCCGGGAGGCTCAGCGACCGGATGGTGCTGTCGGAGAAGCGCTCGAAGTGCGAGGCGAAGTAGTCCTCGAGGCGCTCGTAGAGCTTGTCGCGGAAGGCCTTCTTGTCGCCCTCGTCGAGCTTCTCCATGTCGTCCACAAGGCCAGTGGCCATCCGGATCACGGCAGAGCGCCGCTCTCCGCTCATTCCACGCAGCATGTCGGCCATGGCATCCTGCTGGGCGATGGGGAACCACTGCGTGCTGCGCCAGGGCTTGCTCACCGCGTGCACGATGGTGGCGGCGCGGAGCCGTCCGCCGTAGATGGACCGGATCTTCAGCTCAGCATGGGCGGGGAACATCTCCTCGGCGCCATAGCCGGCGAAGTTGAGCCGGAGCAGTTCTCTCGATGTCACGAAGCGGATCAGCGAACCGGTCACGAACTCTCCGAGCCGCTCGGCCAGGCCGGACCCATCGATACCCATGTCCTCGCGAAGGTGCTCGAGGAACTCGTCGATCAGCTCGGTGGCATCGAACCCTGAGGCCTCGACGAGGGCCTCGAGGCCGCCGTCGACGAGGTCGAGGTAGGGCTCGCTGGTGAAGTTGTCTGCGCAGTAGTTATCGACGATGGCGACGGCCTTGGCAAGCTGCTCGGCCTCAAGGACGGTGGGCGCCCCGGTGTCGCCGTGGTGGAGCCCGTGCCAGTCGTCGTCACGGTAGCTCCACAGATCGATCAGCTCCTTGCGGGCAACGTCGCGCATGGACATGGCATCGTCGACGAGCAGCTCGCCGGCGTGGTCAGCGACCCAGGCGGCGAAGCTCTCCACGTAGGCCTCGAGCGTGGGGAGGGAATCGCTGAGGCTGAGGATCCATTCGGTGATCAGGAAGCGGCCCTGAAGGCCGCCGACGAAGACGAGGCCTGCGTCGAGCACGGCCACGCGGTGCGGCCAGGGCAGCGCCACGATCTTGCTCGAGGTCTGCAGGGTCTTCTCGCCGAGGGTCATGGTGGTATCGCTCGCTACGGCGATGCCGAGCTGGTTGGTGAGGATGATCTGGGCAGTCATGGAAATCGGTTCCTTTGTCGAGGTGATGCAGCGCCGGTCTTGGTCGCTGCGATGGAGTGGGATGGGTGGGGTCACTGGTGGGGCAGCCGGAGCTGCTGGCCGATGACCGGAGGTCCTCGTGGCCCAACGAAGGGCGGGGCATGGTCCCGTCCACCAAGAACCCTTCGGCCGAGCCTGCGGGCAGACGCGCGGCACAAGGGCACACACGCGGGCTGGGCGGGCTGGGTGCCGCTGTATGAATTCAGGTGATGGCTGGTGATCGGCTCATGGTGCGCGACGCGTCCGATGGCGGTCGTCCTTGGCTCCGTCACGGATCCTCCTTCGTGGTAACCACCCGCCCCGACCCTCATCGGGCCGGGGCATGGGTGGGTACCCACTGGAGAAGTGACGGGAGAGGATGTGCGCGTGACAGCGACGCAGGTGCGTCTCGGCCCGGACCGGTGGCGTGCAGCGGGTCGACGTCGTCAAGGCGTCTCGGCCGGGGGTCTTCGAGTGTTGGAAATGCGTGATCACAGGGTTCCTCTTCAACAGGGTGCTGCGACGCTCATCGTGCCGCCTATCCGGTTCACCCACAATCCTACATGTCCGACCTGCTTACTGTGTCGGGCAGACCGAGCGAGAAGATGAGTGGACGGACCTTCGCTCTCGTCCGCGGGAGGCTCGCGAGGGTCTCGGCGACTGCGATCCGGACCGACCACGGCTGCACCGTCGAGGTCCTCGCCATCATTCATCCACCCACGTCCTGCGTCGCCCTCGCCTAGTTGAAGAGAACTTCGTAAGGGTTGATCCGACCGAACTCACTCTGGAAGGTCAAGACATCGTTCCAGACGAGGAAGCGGGCGTGGGGCGTCGGCTTCGACGTCAACCACCGATGCCAGAGTGGCTCGAGGTGGCGGTCGAGGGATGTCCAGATGCCAATCCGCTCCCGACGCCCTGGACCAGCGAAGGTGGTCAGCATGAGCAGCAGGCCGATCTCCTCGAGGTGATGGATGATCTCGGCATCGAGCCATGGTGGCGGATACGGCGTGGTCCATGATGACAGGATCGTGAGGTGCTGTTTGAGCACGTCGGACTCGATGTCGTGCCACCACTCCATGTGTCGCGGGAGCAGCACCGTCGCCGCGGTGTCGATCCATGCCAGTCCCTCGGCCCGATACCGGCGTCGACCTGATCCCATCGCCTGATCGAATGCGGCCTGCTGCAGCATGTTGATCTCACCATCGGGGAGACGCCGATGGCTCGGACGCTCCGACGAGTCAAACCAGGCCAGGAAGAGGCTGGGGAAGAGCTCATCGAGGAGGCGGAACCGCGTGGAGCGAGTGGCAGGGGTGAGAAAGGGGTAAAGGAGCAGGATGTCGGCGATCGCGTCGATGCGCTCGTCCACCTCGGCATGTTCCTGACAGCACGTGACCCGATGTTGGGTCGGGTCGAGGCCGGAGGGGGCATTAGTCCGACAGGAGCTCGGATCAAGGTGGCGTTCGATCCAGCGGGGGTTCGTCCGCTCCCACCAGTGGAGGTGCTCCACGACGCGCTGGTGTGCCAGCGCTTCGATCCACCCGAGGTCATTGCGACCGTTCAGGGCTGCGGGGCGTCGGGCGAGGTTGGAGACCCGTCGCTGCGGCCGGCCGCCGTTCATGGTGCCCGCCACTCGTGAGAGGCCGTGGACAGATGGTGGTCGCCAACTGCCTCGAGCCAAGTCCCCGCGAGCTCGTCGGAAAGCCAGCACCGGCTGTCCTCCTCGGCCGAGCTGTTCCAGGCATCGAGGAATGTGAGGCAGTGGGGCCCGATGTCGCCGAAGTCGAGCTGGCGCTCGATGTCGGTGAGGACGGGGTACTTCGTCAGGGGCTCGCCTGTGCGCCAGAGGCGGGAATGGACCTCCGCATGGTGGAGATCGCAGGGGTGCGGCGTGGGGCTGCGGCGTCCATCCTCGACGATCCATTCGTCCATCGAGGGCGGCATCCGCAGCGCCTCGGCCTCGAGCCGTCGGAACTGGTCGCGCTTCGAGGGGGTTCCGTCGTTCTCAGGCATCGTCCCTCCCCTTCAGGTCGGTCGGTCGACGAGGGCGGGCGTACCCGAGCGCAGCGGTGGCGGCCGGGCCGACAGGGCAGTGGCCGTGGAGCTGCGGGGGAGGCGCTCCGGGGGAGGGGACAGGAGAGATGGGGCACATGCCCCAAGGATCAGCTGGTCCGGCCATGTCACGTTCTCCTGGTCTAAGGCGCCGGACCCTTGCGGGCTCAGCAGCTCGTTGGTGTGCTCAATCAGTCTCGTGGGCTCATCGAGGCATCTGCACGTTACCGGTCACCTCTGACGATGCCGACGTCGGCGAGAAAATTGTTGGTCCAAACCTCAGCGCGTCGAGGCGTGGGCATCGTTGCCGGCATCCCTGCTCACTGCTGTCCGCAGGGCAGTTCTCGCTCGCTCAATCGAAGACGACATCATCCCAAGGGTTCCGGTTCGACACCGCGGACGCCCTGGCCTGACGGTCTCGCAGCCGCTCGTCGTGCAGCCGCCAACGATGCTCTCGGTGATCACTCATCCGGGTCATGCGCTCGGGCTCGTGGAACCCGAATTGGCCGGCCATGAAGACGGCGATGTCAAAGAGGCGGAGCTTTGAGGGGGGCGGTGGCATGAGGTCCGGCTCATCTGTAGGCCTGGACACGGGCTCGTCGGCGGTCCTGCGCCGCCAGTTCTCGGCGAGGTCGCTGGTGATCTGAACCTGGACGTGTCCAATGTTGGGGTTCACCTCGTCGCTCGTGTCTTTGGCGATCTCTCGCACGAGCGCCGGCCACGATGCCTCACCTCGACCGTCGGTTCGCTTGCGGTAGAGCGAGGCAGTCGACGCCTCGTAGATCGGGATCAGGCTCGGTCGGAGCCGAAAGGCCACCTTGGAGAGGAGCGAGAGCGGCACCTCCGAGGTGAGCTGGTTCAAGGTACCGACCTTCGCCAGCACCTCCTCGCTGGCTTCGTCGAGGGCGATGCCTGTCGGGACCTCCTGCAGCCATCGGCGGAGGAGGTCGAAACCGTGGTCGACGAAGAACTCGAGGTGTTCGAACCGGGCGCTGGCCGAGAGGGTGCTGCTGGCCAGGACATCGATCGGTCGAGCCAGATCACCGTCGGGGAACGCGACCTCGTCGAAGTACGAGAATGCCCAGGTCTCCGGTGCCATCTCGCGTTCTCGGTCGCTGTAGTTGAGCCCGCAGTACTGACGGATGAGGACCAGCGGGTCATAGATGGTGGTGAGTCCGATTCGCCAGTCTCCGATGAGGTGTTCGCCGGGGACGACCTGCTCATACATAGTTCCGCCCTCCGGCAGTCGGGTGCAGCAGTGACCGTGGCATTCACCCACGCTACCGAGGTGCACGCGCGTGCCGCGACACATCTGTGACAGCGACCCGCTACGGTGACCATCCCAACACCAAGAAGAAAGGCGAGGCATATGCCTACCTGCGCCCCGGGCTCGATTCGAGTCCCATGCGCCGAAGGGAATGCACACCCAGTAGCGACGAACGGAGCCGGTACCTTCGGCGGCTCCAGCGCTGCGATCACCGGGGCCCCCACCGGGGCTCACGTGACGGAGGTGGTCCGATGACCACCCCTGACAAAACCCGGGCGAACAAGCGCCTCACCGTGGTCGACGGTGCAGACAGCGGCCCTCCGATCGGACCCGCTGATCCGGCCCACTTCAGCATCAGCCTTGAACACGACGGTCTACCTCACCTGACCGACTTCGCCCTCTACGACGCCATCCTGACGGGTGAGTACCCGCATGCATGGGAGGCAAAGGGACCCGCGGCGCCGCTCGATGGCCCGCCGGACGCCGAGGACATGATGCGCAATCTGCCGGATGGGGCTGAGCTGGTGCGTTCGGTTGCCGTCAGCCGTCTCGTCGAGGTGATCGGACGCGACGATGGATGGGTGGCCCAGTACAGCCGAGGCCAGGCGTGGTTCATGCTCCGCGTCGGCGCCCGCACCCCGGAGATCGCTCGCGAAGTTGGCGGGATCATCAAGGAGTCGATCCCTCGGCCAGTGCGAGAGGTCGACGACCCGGCCAAGGTCGACGTCCGCCTGTGGCAGGCCGGCAACTTCGGGATCCGCTCCCAGGTCAGCACGGTCATTGCCGAAGCCTGGGACGAGGTGGCCGATCACTACACGGCGGCGACGCGCTCGAAGCTCGAGGGGCTCATGAACCTCAAGCCCGTCGATGGCGAGTTGCCCGGAGGCCGGATCGTGCTCATCACCGGGCCACCTGGTGTGGGGAAGACGAACGTGATCAAGACCCTGGCCCGGGCCTGGTCGTCATGGTGCATCTTCGAGTCCGTCCAGTACCCCGAGCGCATCTTCAGCGATCCGACGCACCTCGACGAGATCCTGCAGGCCTCGCCGCCTGCTGCCAGTAGTGCGGCGGACACCAGGACGTTCCGCGCCATCGTGCTCGAGGACATCGACCACTTCGTCAGCATGGATCGTCAGGGTCGTGGCGAGCCGGCTATCGGTCGGTTGCTCAACGTGTCGGATGGCTGGACGGGCTCTGATGACCTACTCGTGGTGATGACTTCGAACATGGCGTCGAGCCAGATGCACCCAGCGATCACCCGTCCCGGCCGCTGCCTCGCCGACGTCAGCTTCGGCCTGCTCAAGCCCAAGGAGGCGGGACGACTCCTTGGCGCAGGTATGAAGGCACCGCGCACCGAGGTGTCCTTGGCCGAGGTCTTTGACTTGCGGCGCGGGGCGACGGCGAACTTGGCCCAGGGTGATGCCGACCTGCCTGGGTACCTGTAGCGCCATGGTCGCTAACTACTACGAGCCGCCGCCTGAGCGGGACGTCGCCTTCTGCTGCATCAGCACCAGTGCACTCGCGTACACCGGTGGTCTCGGCGTGACACCATGAGCGACGTTCTCACTGAGAGCGGCGGTCAATCTGACGAGATCGACCGCTCCAGTTCATGGCGCCCGGTTCGGCCAACATCGCCCTCCGCAGCACCGGAGCGATGTTGGCCACCGGAGGCTCCAAGGGCATCGTGGCGCGAGAGGGTTTCGGCTCTTGGGCACCACGCTGGCCGTGTCGCCGCGTGGCGCGCCCGTCGCCTAGGGATGGTGCGTCTGACGCTGATGTGATCGGGAGTGTGCCGTCGGCCAGATGGAGCGCGTGACGACGCCGCTGAGTTCGCTGGTCTCTGGTCAGCGACCGGTCCCGCTCGACGCGACCTTTCCGAGGTGGGTGGTCGGAGCGACGGTGCCAACGATCTCGGTGCTGAGGTGGCTCTAGTCCTCGTCGTCGAGGTCGGCCAGGCCCCAGTCGCCGTCGAGGCCGGAGTCGCCGTCGCCGAGGTCGTCGCCACCGGTGTCCTCCCACCACGACATCGGCATGAACCAGAAGTCGATTGCCTTCATCCCGAGGTGGTACCCGGCCGGGGCGTTGGAATTCACCCACTGGACGGCTCGGCCGAAGGCCCGCTCGCTCAGGGCGAAGCCCTGTGATTCGCCGTCGGCGGGTGGACCGAGGGAGATGATGTCCTCTGGAGTGAGAGGGAAGCCCCGGCTGGCGGCCCGGCGGATGACGGCTTCGGCCTGGTGGATCCCGAGGGTGTGCTCGGCCCACATCCCGCAGTCGAGCGGGGTGAGCTCTGTGTCGGCCCCGGTCGGCCCCACGTGAATCGCCTCTGTGCCGTCGGCCTTGGTGATCCGCTGGAACGTGAAGTCGTCGGCTGTCATGGTCTGCCCTCTCATCCATCCCACCGGTGTGGTGACTCGGCCCTGTACGTCGTCGCTGCCCGGGGGTAGGTGTATTGCTAGCGGTCGGGTGTGACGCCTATCGGCTCGAGCGGGCCGGTCGACTCGTCACACCGGGGACCGATACTCGAGAGGTCGCCGAAGGAACAGGAGTGCGAGATGGCCATTGCAATCGAGTGGGAGGACGGCACCATCGACCGGGGCCCGACCCCGGAGTCGGTGATCACCCTGATCGGGGAGACCCAGTGGGATCCCAAGACCCCGGACGAGATGGTCCGGGTCCTGAGCGACCGAGCCTGGGTGCGCAACCACGACGCCATTGACCCTGAGCTGACCCTGAAGGAGTTCTTCGCCAAGCTGGCCGAGGCCGGGATCATCAGGATCCTCGAATGGGCCCCCGAGGAGGTCCCCGGTGGGGGGCTCGGGCAGGCCTCCTCGAAGCGGCTCTCGATGCGCCAGCGCAGGGAGCGGGAGACGCCTCAGTGGGCGGAGGGCCGATGAGCAGCAAGGCCTCGGCCTGCCCAGTCTGCGGTGCACGCATGATCCCCGTCCTGCACGGCTTCCCCTGCAAGGGCGACTGGGAGCGCCAGAAGCGCGGCGAAGTCGTCCTCGGGGGCTGCATCATCAGCGCGACGACGCCGGACCGGGTCTGCAAGGGAGATCCTGCGCACTGGCTGCGCAAGGGCACGGTGGTCGAGGAGCGCGGTGGCCTCTATCTCTAGGGGTCCAGCACGGCGACTCCCGCTGGTGGGATCGCTTCGCACGCGGCGTCCTCGATCCCTGTGCCGAGCGCGGGCCGGTGGCGATGCCGATCGATGACATCCTCGAGGAGGAGTGGGTGACGTCTGGAGGCAGGTTCGATCACGAGTGCGATCAGGGGTCGGTGGACGATGACCGCTAGTTCGATGACGGTCCAGGCCGCGTCTGCCAGCAGTACCTAGTCGGACGTCACCTCCAGGTGGTGCTCACCGTCAGGCATCCTGGGTTCGAGCTCGCCGAGTTGGCGTGGTGGGGCGGCCTGCCCCATGACCATCGTCCCCCACCGCCCACCGCCCACCGCCCACCGTCACCGGCGGTCTCGTGCTCGCACGAGGCTTCTGGTCTCGGGGGCCTTGATCTCGATGAGCTGGTCGAGGCCGTGGCCTTCGAGGTCCGTCGGTTCTCCACCCGTCGCTCGAAGCGATACCCCCGCTGGGAGCTGTGCCACGAGATGGTCCCGCCGGAGGACCGCGTCAGCCCTCGCGACTGCCTCACCTGTGCCGCCACCCTCCTCGGCTTCGTCTGTTGACCAGGTCCGCAAACGGGGTGGCTCGGGCTAGCGCTGCTTGGGCCTCGCGCCACGGAGGCGACCGAGGATGATGCAGGCCTCCTCCATCCGCTCCCTGACCTCGAGCAGGCGTCGAGCCTGAGAGCCGGCGAGCTGTCGCTCGGACAGGAGGGACTCGATGTCGGCACCGGCCTGCTGAAGCATCGAGTCGAGGGCGGCCGCATCGAAGGCGGTCGGTGCCGGGTCGGCCTTGGCCACCGCCACGGCGAGCCGTCCGGCTAGCGGCAGCAGAGCGCTGCGCAGGTTTCGGAGGTGACGGGCCTCGTGACTGCGGGCCTCGGCGGCCTGGAGGGCGGCCTCGATCCCCGTGATCGCCACGGCGAGCCGGCTGGGAAGTCCGTTCAGGTCTGCACTCGTCATCGGGAACCTCGCGGGTCGGGCAGCCGATCGCCCGATGGGGCGGGGTGGCTGCAAGGGCTGGACGGCTCGTGCCGCCACGGCTCCCACCTTAGGGATCGTGAGTCGACGGTGGGGGTGGCAGATCCCTGAGGTGCTCTGCGGTGTCGGTCGTCAGGAACCATGGTCGGCCAGACCCACTCGGCCACTGACTACGAGGACGTCGTGCTCGATCGGAGCACTCGGCTGATGCCTGCCCTCGCCGCACGCAGCAGGCAGTCGATGCCGACCACCCGGACGCCGGCGCCGAGCAGCAGCTCGGTCGTCCGGCTCCCGACCAAGCCACCGGCACCGGTGACGAGCACCGAGGAGGGCAGGGGTGCAGCGAGGGATCCTCGGCATGGAGCGACCCTGCCATGCGCTCCTCTCGTGTGAGCTCGATCTCGTGTCGGTCCTCGAGCGCTCGCCCGAGAGCGTCGAGGGGGACAGCGTCGCAGGGAACCGGTCGACGCCTTCGGGGATCTGTCCTTGCGTGCCGGCGTCATGTGGCCTCGCCGGCGGGATCTGTCACACCCGTAGGGCAGGCTCTCCTGTTGTTCGGCTTCTCGGTGTGCGCTCTTGCGCGGTGCGATCGTGCACGCCGGGCCGATCCACGAGCACCAGAGAAGGGGCACCCATGTCGATCAGCATCGAGACCAACGAGGTCCGCATCGTCGAGCACATCGTCAGCGACGTCACGGTCGTCGCCGAATTCGCGGCGGCGATCGAGGCAGGCAAGGACCCCGAGGCGTTTCTCGACTCTCTGCTCAATCTCGGAGCGAAGGTGGTGGCCCTCGGGTCCTCGACGGCGAGCGCCGAGAAGATCGATGCCAGCGTCGACCAGGCCAAGTCGGCCATCAAGGAGGTGGCGGAGAACTTCGGCGACACCATCGAGCGGCAGGTGGCGGGGTTCGCCGCCCAAGATGGCACGCTCGTCAAGGGCTTCACCGGGATCCTCGACCAGTTCAAGTCCCAGATCGAGGAGATGACCTCCGGTGAGGACTCGCCGCTCCGGGTCACCATGCTCAAGAGCCTCGAGGACGCCAAGGCCAAGATCCACGAGGACATCGTCACCCAGGTCGCCAACCAGAAGAAGGAGATCGCCGGCCTCCTCGACCTGTCGAGCCCGCTGTCTCCCCTCCGGTCGCTGTCCGAGCGGCTCGACGCGCTGCAAGGGGCCGTGGCCAAGGTGCACCTCGAGGTGGCCAAGGAGATGGCCGTGGCCGAGCTCGTCGAAGCCGGGACCCAGGGCGGCCTCGACTACGAGGAGGAGGTGGTCGGCGTCGTCCAGCGGCTCGCTGCGATGGCTGGCGATGACGCCGAGGCCTGCGGCAATGTCACTGGCCGGGTCCCCAAGAGCAAGAAGGGCGACGCCGCCATCGACCTGCGCGTCGGGGCCACCATCGCCGACCGGGTCGTGGTCGAGGCCAAGAACAAGGCGCTCAGCAAGGTCGAGTGGGAGCGCGAGTGTCAGGGCGCCAAGCAGAACCGGGCGGCCAACGGCTTCATCGGCCTGTGCAAGCACGTCGAGGACATGCCCAATGCCAGCCGCATGCTCATCCTCGACTCCCAGTCCATCGTCCTCGCCTTCGACCCGGAGCACGACGACGGCCAGCTGCTCTTTCTCGTCTACCAGCTCGTCAAGATGAACACCCTGAGCAGCTCGGGTCGGCTCGATGAGTTCAATATCGTCGAGATCCGCAAGAGCCTCGACGATGCGACGAAGGCGCTCGACCGGTTCGACAGCCTGACGAAGAATGCCTCGGCGATCGAGAACTCGGTGGCCAAGATCAAGCAGGATGCCCTGGCCATTCGGTCCGTCATCACCGAGAGCCTCGGTGCCGCTCAGCTGGCGATGTCGATCGAGTCGAACCTCGAGGAGCTCGGTGGTTTCCACCCCCTAGCCCTCGAGGAGCCCGACAGCGAGGTCGACGAGCTCAGCGAGGACGACTCAGAGACCTGATCACCGGCCGATCCGGCCGTGACCCGTCACAGGCGACCTCTATCCTGACCGAGCGCTGCCAACAAGGGCAGTCGCACGACCGACGGCGATCTCGCCCCTCCTCTTGATCGAGGAGGGGCGTTTTCTATGCCCGAGAACAGGTGAGGGGAATAACATGATGACGACGGACACAGCTTCGATCGACGGTGCAGGCTCGGCCTGGCGGCTCTTCGACCGAGACCAGATCGAGATCCTCCGAGGGGTCGAGGTCTCGGCCTCCTCTGGTGACGCAGCGGTCGAGGCGGCGGTGCTCCGTTCAGTGGTCGACCTGCTGATGGAGGACAGCGAGCTGAGCCTGTTCGCAGTCGTGCCGGGCCTCGCCGGCTGCGGGGTGTGGATGGCTGCACCACTCGAGATCGTCCCCACTGGGATCGAGCACCTCACCGAGCGCACCTGCGAACTCCTGGGTGGTCTCGGAATCTCGACCTGGGGCGAGGTGCTCCGCATCATGGCCGATGATCTCCTCGACATCGAGGGCCTGGGGTTCAACGCGCTGGTGGGCATCGTGGCGGCGGTGCTGGGGTCCGCCTGGCTCCTCGGCGCCGACGAAGGCGATGCCTACGCCGACGACAGTGCGGCGAGGGCATTGGAGGAGCAGGAGCAGATCCGCGACCTGGTGTTCGAGGCGATGGCCGCATCTCATGCCTGGGTCGACCTCTTCACAGAGGACGTAGGCCACGAGCCGGGGGCCACGGATCGCGCGCCCGGGGAGGGCCCGGTCTTCGGCCTCGGCGGAAACCTGCCGCTGGCCTCGCTCTTCCCCGAGCTCAGCCGCGTGGCGAACTTCACCTCCAGCCCGGTGACCTGGTGCCCTCAGGGCATCGAGACGATCAGCGCCGCCACCGCGCGGCTGCTCGAAGACCTCAGGGTGTGGTCGTGGGGAGACGTGATGGCGATGCACCCGTCCGAGCTGGCCGAGAGCCCATGGTGGGGGCCATCTGAGGTGGCGGACCTGCTGCGTCTCATGATCGAGGTGGCCAGCGCCCTCGACGAGCCCAATGGGCTGGAGCGGTGAGGTCACGGGCCTGACATCCACCTGCGGACCAGGACCCTGGTGGACGTCGTGACCATGGGCTTCGGCCTCGTCGGCCTGATGTGGTCGGTGGCCTTTTCCCGCAGCCGACTGCACGATTCGACCGCCATCTGGGTGTGGGCGGTGAGCGCGGTCGCCTTCATGGCCGACCAGGCCTGGGCGCTCTCGATCGCAGAGAACTCGCTCGGGCTGGCTGGGATGTGCGTCGTGCTGGTCCTGATCCCGGCGGTCGCCCTGTCATGGCTGCCCGGCAGCGTCAGGGTGAGGGTCGGGGCGACGGTGACGCTGATCATCGGCACCTCGCTCGTCGGCCTCATCCCGATGTGCCTGCGGTGGAGCTCCATCGATGAGGCCACCTCGAACCGACTCCTGCTGTTCGCCCGCGGCATCTCCACCGGCCTGCTCTCGCGTGACGCCCTCGAGGTACTCGCCCCGGCGGTCTTTGCCTTCGCCGATGAGCTCGGCCGGTCGGTCGAGCTCATCGGCGTGACCGTCGACGACTTCGTCAGCCTCGGCGATGACGATGACGATGGCTGGGACTGCGGCGATGAAGTGATCAGGATGGCGGGGGACTGCCTCGACGATCTGGCCCCGCCCGGCGCGCTCCGCTGCCGGTGGAGCGGCTCTCGGACGGCGATGCTGGCGGTCGGCGGTGGGATCCACCCTGACCACCGGTCCGAGGAGCTCGCCCAGCGGATTCGGGCCTCGGGAGTGGCACTCGGGAAGCGGCCCAACACGGTGACCTGCCGGGTCCGGCACTGAGACCGATCTTGTGCAGGCGGCGGCGCTCATGCTTGATTTGAGGACTGCCGAGGTCGAGTCCGTCGGGGAATGAGCATCGCCTTGCGGGCTAGGAGGGTCCAGTTGCAGGGGTCTCTCTCAGCCAGCGTCCGGGTGCACCGCCGACACGAGGTTGAGGCGGAGCGCGATCTCCTTGAGCTCGATTGGAGAGCTCGCGACGTCCCAGACGAGATCGAAGGCTGCATCATCCTCCAGCGAGGGAGCGAACCCGTTGAGATCGCAGAAGATGACAGTGCAGAGCCACGCCAGACGCTTGTCGCCATCGACGAGCGGGTGGTTGTTCGTCAGGGAGTGGAGCAGTGCGGCGGCCTTGAGGGCAAGCGTCGGATAGGCATCCTCGCCGAAGGCGCTCGATCGCGGTCGGTTCATCGCGGAATCGAGCAGCCCGAGATCCCTCACCGGTCCGATGTCGAGTCGCCGGATGATCGCGATGGCGTCGTCAAGGTCGAGATACTCGATGCCCGTCATGCACTGCCGAGCCGATCGAGCACATCACCCCATCGGTCGATCATCCGCTCCGCCAACCCGCCAACACGAGTGGCGTGGCCGGCACGCTCGTAGCGCTCGATGACCGAGCGGTGCACGACCTCCTGTCGGGAGATCCCCTCGGCGGAGGCGAGGGCGTCGAGGGCCGCCTCGAGCTGGTCATCGGTGCGCACGGTGAATGCCATGGCGGGATGGTACCAGACTGGTATCACCTTGGCACCGCACTGATGCTGTCGACTGAGCCTTACGAGCCGATCGCTGAGGTCAGGCGGGTGGCTGTTCGGTCGGCCTCAGGGTCCGAGACCACGAGGCGGGAGAACTCGCCACCCGACAGCGTGATCACCACCGCCGGACCGCGACCCCGCACCACGCAGAAGTCCTTCCGCCCCTTCGAGCGCGTGGTCCCGATCATCAGCACCCGCGGGATCCCCGTTCCTGGGGTTCGGATCCCTCGAAGCGCCGTCCAGGCGTCATCGACGGCGTGGACCTCGACGACCTCGGCGAGCGGCACCTCGACGTCCCGGTGTAGGCCGGCCAGCCGCTCGAGTCGCGACAGCGAGAGCCGCAGCATGCTGTCGTGAACTTCGAGGTGCGCCATTGGAACGAGGCTAACGAATGAGGCCGCTGGCACCGTGTTGTGCCCTGCGTCGCCGAGCTTCGCGGGTGGGTGGGGCGCCACGAGCCCTGGGCTGGCCTAGGGTGGAGGAGTCGTCCCGACTCTGGGACGGCACCGTTGAGTCGCTTCTCGCCCGTCGTTCCTGACGCTGTGCCTGCTGCCACACCAGCGGACATCCAGCTAGGAGAACCATGACGGACACCCGTCCCACCCCCACCGCCCCTGCCGACGCGTCGGTCGACGAGACGGCCACCGGCCCGAGCTTCGCCGAGCTCGGCGTCCCCGCTGCCCTGACCCGGCTGCTCGCCGAGGACGGCGTCAGCTCGCCGTTCCCGATCCAGGCCGCCACGCTGCCGGACTCCCTCGCTGGACGCGACGTCCTCGGCCGCGGCCGGACCGGCTCGGGCAAGACCTTGGCCTTCGCCCTGCCGGTGTTGACCCGCCTGTCGCAGAGCGGATCGACCCGGCAGCCGAAGCGGCCCCGGGCGCTGATCCTGGCTCCGACCCGTGAGCTCGCCCTGC
>CAIUMH010000110.1 GCA_903900235.1 uncultured Actinomycetes bacterium | reverse complement strand
GCTCATCGTCTTCGTGCTCATGGGCCCAGTCCACGTCAGGCTCGCCATCCTCATGCACGAGGCGGCTCATCGGCTCCTCTTCACCTCGAAATCGATCAACGACCGGGTCGGAACCTGGCTCATCGCCTCTCCGGCCCTCGTTCCACTCTCGCTCTACCGGCGGAGCCACATGGCGCACCACCGGGAGGAGTTCGGGCCCGATGAGCCAGACATCGCGTTCTACAGCGGCTATCCGGGCCCCGCTGCGGCATTGCGGCGTCGGCTGCTGCGCGACGCCGCTGGCATCTCGGGCTGGAAGAACCTCAAGGTGCTGCTCACGGCGCTCGGCAGCACGAGCGGCCGTAAGATTGCCGTCCCCATCATGAGCATTCAACTCGGGCTCTGGGCCCTGATGTGGGTCCTGTCTGGAGCATGGTGGGCCTATCCCCTGCTCTGGCTCCTGCCCTGGATGACCCAGTGGCGCGTGCTCAACCGACTCCGGGCCCTTGGTGAACACGGAGGGATGATCGCCGCCGATGACCGTCGGCTGACCACCCACAATGTGGCCCAGCACCCTCTCGCCCGCTTCTGGTTCGTCCCCTACAACACGGGCTGGCACCTCGCCCACCACGTCGACATGGGGCTACCCTTTCGGCAGCTCCCGAGGTTCCACGCCGAGCTCGAGGCCGCCGGCTACGTGAACGCCGACATGACCTTCTCGAGCTACCGAGCCCTGTGGCGAGCCTGCGTCATCCCGGGGATCTGATCACGAGGTGGTCATGCCACCATCAATGCTGAGCGCGGCTCCCGTCGCCCCGCTGGCTGCTTCAGAGGCCAACCAGGCCACAAGAGCAGCCGGCTCCGCCGGTCGCAGGATCCGACCGAGCAGCTGGTGCTCAGCAAACTCCTCGACGCTGGAGAGGCCGTAGAGGTCAGCCGAGGCCGCCAAGATGGGCGTATCGGTCGATCCCGGGCAGACGGCATTGGCGGTGATCCCCGTCCCGGCCAGATCACACGCCAGGCCCTTGACGAGCCCGATCACCCCATGCTTGGCCGCTGCATAGGCGCTCAGGTGGCGAAGTCCCACCAATCCTGCGGCCGAGGCCACGGCGATGACCCGACCATGGCGGGGCTCGGCCTGGCGGAGCAGGTGTGGGATGCCGGCGTCGAAGAGTCGTCGGGTGCCGTGGAGGTTGATGTCGATGACGGCGTCATAGGTGGTGTCCGCCATCTCCCAGAGCGGCACCCCACCCGCGATCACCCCAGCCGCTGCTACCAGCACGTCGACACGTCCAAAGTGCTCAACTGCGGTCTCAACGGCGAGGCGCATGTCTGACGCTGACCGGACATCGCCGACGAGGCTCAGGGCGTGCTCCCCATGACGGCCGACCACGGTGTCAAGATCCTTCCGGGTAGCCAGCGCATAGGGGACTGCTGCATCATCTCGACAGCGATCGACGGCGACCACCGACAATCCTTGGGCAACGAGCGCGTCGACGACCGCTGCTCCGATTCCCCGGCCCGCACCGGTGACGACCGCCACGCGCCTCATCGAGGGAACCGCTCGTCGATAGAACCGAGGAGCCGATCAACCGCCCCGGCGAGCAGGACCTCGCCCTCTTGCGCACTTGCCCCCGCTGGATCACCCAGCACCCCGGTGGGGCTCACCGATCGAACCCCTCCATGGCGAAGGTCGTGGGCGATCTCAGACAGCGGTGCAGTGTTGCCGGCCATGGCCTCATCTTGGCGCACCAGCGAGGGTGCGAGTGCCAGCAGCAGCGATGTCTCGGTCCGACCGGCATGGGCATCAGCCTCAGGGAAGTGCGCGGAGAGCACGAGCAGGTCGTCGCCATCGGTTGATGCCGTGGCCGACGCGCTCCTCAGAGCCTCAGCATTTCCCCCATGGGCATTGACCACCACCACCCCCGCAACCGATCCCCTCGCCGAGCGGACCAGCTCGGTGATCACACGAGCCAGGACTTCGGTCCCGATCGACAACGTGCCGGCGAAACCCTGGTGCTCGCCGCTGGCCCCGAACGCCAGCGTCGGCGCCAGCACGAGATCCGGTCGACGATCGGCCAGCCGGCTGCAGAGAGCCTCGGCCACCATCGAGTCGGTGGAGAGCGGCAGATGTGGACCGTGCTGCTCGGTCGAGCCGAGCGGGAGCATCAGGAGGACTGGACCCCATCGATCCGCTTCCTTCGTGGTGGCATCGGCCAGCCGGCGGGGCGCCCGAATGGACTCCCCCACCATGAGTCAGCGCCTGCTCAGCGACACCGGCCGGCGAGCCGAGTGATCGACCGTCGTGGTCGGTCGCAGCAGCACCGGCACCTTCACCGCGGCCAGCGCCTCGTCGGCATGGCCGAGGACGCACTCAGGATCGGGGCCATCAAGCGGCAGGCCGGTGAAGAACTTGGCTGCCATGCATCCACCCTGGCAGGCGTCATAGGAGCCACACGAGGTACAGGCGCCTGCGCTCTGGGGCTCCCGAAGCGCTGCAAACACCTCAGAGTCCAGCCAGACGCGGGAGAATCCGCCGTCATCTCGGACATTCCCCGCCTTGAATTCGTCATGGATCACGAAAGGACACGCGTAGACATCGCCCACCGGGTCGATGAGGCAGACCACCCGACCGGCCCCGCAGAGGTTGAGTCCCTCCAGTGGATCGCCCAGGGCCGAAAGATGAAAGAACGAATCTCCGGTGAGGGTGTTGGGGCGAGCGAGCAGCCACTGGTAGAGCTCACGCTGCTGCTCGGCTGTCGGGTGGAGCTCGTGCCAAGTATCGGCACCTCGCCCTGACGGGCGCAGCCTTGTCAGCCGCAGCTGTGCGCCAAAGCGGTCGGCGATGGCCTGGAACTGATCGAGCTGTGGGATGTTGTGTCGGGTCATCACCACGGAGATCTTGAACTCTCCGAACCCGGCCGCCGCTAGGTTTTCCATGGCACCGATGGCGGTGTCGAAGCTGCCCTCACCCCGCACGGCATCGTTGGTTACCGCATCGGCACCATCGATGGAGATCTGCACATCGACGTAGTCGGTGGCCGCCAGGCGTTCGGCCCGCTCAGGGGTCAGGCGTGAGCCATTGGTCGAGAACTTCACTCCGACACCACTGGCCACCGCGTGATCGACCAGCTCGAAGAAGTCCGGCCGAAGCAGCGGCTCGCCACCTCCGATGTTCACATAGAAGATCTGCATCGCCGCCATCTCATCGATGACCGCCTTGGCCTCGGCCGTCGACAGTTCGTCCGGGTCGCGTCGACCCGAGCTTGAGAGACAGTGCACGCAGGAAAGGTTGCAGGCATAGGTGAGTTCCCATGTCAGGCAGATTGGCGCCTGCAGACCAAGAGAGAACCGATCTTTGAGGGATGGGACGGGCTTAACGCTCATGGATGATCTCCGAAGGAACAAGGGTGGCAAGGGCCGCGGCGTAGCGGTGGAACTCGGACGGCTCGACGAGCGAGACCAGGGCGGCGGCAGCCGAATCGTGGTCATCAAGGGCTCGCACAAGATCGACCAGCAGTCGAGACTTGAGGAATACAAGCCGGCGAGTGCCGTAGTGGTAGGCGAGAGCGCCGAACTCCTCGTCTCGCAATGCCACCTGGGCGTTGAGTCCCCAGGCTGCCTCGAGGTCAAAGTCGACGCCGCCGGCGATGGCCGGGGCGGTCATAGGACTAGTAGACCCCGCACATACCGTCGATAGAGACCTCTTCGACGAGCAACTCGTCGACCTGCTCGACCTCGACGTCAGTCATCTCGATCTCAGTGATGGTGGTCTCGTCCATGAGTGCTCCTCTCGTCTGGGCCGACTCCGCCCCGATGATCGGTGCGGTGCCCTCGACCACCATAGAGCCCTCTGGCACGATGGTGACGATGCCTCGCCCACCGGACCTCCCGGCCCCTCCTCCGCCCACCCCTCTCAATCCCGGGGCGACGCTCTCGATCGACGATGGTGCCACCTGGCTCGACCCCACCCATCTTGCGGGAGGATCACCCTTCCGCATCATGGGCCTCTCACCTGCCGGCGTCTCGCTCGTGGGGCGTTGGGGGGACGGCGAGCCCCTCGGCGACGATCCGGCCCACGGTGCCCTTGCTCGGCGGCTCGTCGACGGCGGGCTCGTCCACCCGACATTCGCTCCTTCGCCCGGCCTCGGTCGAGTCACCGTGGTGATCCCGGTCCGCGATCGCGCCGAAGAACTCGACGCACTGCTCGCCCGACTCGATGGACTCGACGCCGTGGTCGTCGATGACGGCAGCGTCGATGCCTCTCGAATCGCTGCCATCGCCGACCAGCATGGTGCCCGCCTTCATCGGCGGCCGACTTCCGGCGGGCCCGGGGTGGCCCGCAACGAAGGCCTGGGTCTCGTCACCACCGAGTTCGCCTGCTTCGTCGATTCCGACTGCGAGCCACCAGAGGGCTTCGTCACCCATCTGCTTCCCGCTTTGCAAGATCCTCGCGTCGCCCTCGTGGCGCCCCGGATCGCTGGAAGGCCTGGTAACGGCCTGCTCGAACGCTTCGAGCAGGCCTGCTCTCCTCTCGACGTGGGACGACGACCCGCTCTGGTGCGACCCGGTGGGGCGACGACCTTCGTCCCGAGCGCCTGCATGCTCCTGCGGACCAGCCTCGGGCCTCAGCTCTTCGATGAGGACCTCGTCGGCGGCGAAGATGTCGACCTCGTCTGGCGCCTCGCCGCCGCAGGCTGGTCGATCCGCCTCGATCCTTGCGTCATCGTTGGCCATCCTGCTCGGCCCACCCTCGCCTCCTGGCTCTCCCAGCGCTCCTTCTATGGGTCGACGGCGGCGGCACTCTCCGATCGCCATGGTGACGCCGTTGCCCCGATCGCAGGGTCGGCCTTCACCGTGGTGGCCTGGGGGGCCACGCTGCTCGGGTGGCCGATAGCGGGACTGGGCAGCCTGGTCACGGGGACCGCCATCCTCAGCCGCCGCCTTGACGGGACCATCGAACACCACCGAAACGCAGCAGCTCGGCTGATGGTCCGTTCGTCACTCGGCGCCGGTCCGACCCTGGCTCGCCAAGTCGTCCGCTCCTATGCCCCAGGCCTGCTCGTCCTTGCCCTCGTGAGTCGTCGGGTTCGCCGCGCCAGCATCGCGACGGCCCTCCTCGGGGCTATCGGTCGCTGGTGGTCGGCGGACACTGATCTCGACCCTGGCCGCTTTGTGGCACTCAGCCTGCTCGACGACGCCGCCTACAGCACTGGACTCTGGGCCGGGGTGGTGCGAAGAAGAAGAGCCGGGGCCCTCAGGCCCCGGCTCTCCCTCATGCGTCCGTCAGACCGCGGCGCCAACGGCGCCGATCAGTCCTAGAACTTGACCATCCCACGGATGTTGAGACCTTCGGCAAGGTCGTCGTAACCCTCTTGAACCTGGTCAATCGTGTACTCCTTGGTGATCACCGAGTCGATTTCAAGGAGGCCTTGCTCGAAGAGGCTGAGCAGGTTCGGGATCTGGAAGCGCGGGTTCTGCGAGCCGAACACCGTGCCGAGCAGCGACTGGTTGAACATGGCGAAGCTGAACAGGTTGAGCTGGGCATCGTTCTGGTGATAGGGAGCGATGGCCGTGGTCACCACCCGTCCGCCCTTGGCGCAGATGGACCGAGCCTGCTCGATCAGGTCACCGGTGAGCACTCCCGGGGTGAGCACCACGACGTCGGCGTTGCGACCGAAGGTCAGGTCGGGCAGCACGTTGAAGGCGGCGTCCATGATCGACGTCGCACCGTGGGTGGCACCGATGGTCATGGCGTGGTCGACTTTGCTCTGGTGCAGATCGATGGCCACGACGCCCCGAGCACCGCCGATGCGAGCACCCTGGATCGCACCAGAACCCACACCACCGCAGCCGATCACCGCCACGATCTCGCCCGGCTTGAGCTGTGCCCGGTCAATGACCGAGCCGTAGCCCGTAGAGATGCCACAGCTGATGAGCGCAGCAGCCCGAAGGTCATGCCAGGGCTCGATCTTCACGAGGCTCGCCTCGTTGACGACGATCCGCTCGGCGAAGGTGCCGAGCTGGGCCATGCGGTTCAGGTTCTGGCCGTCGAGGTGGTGACGCCAGGTCATGTCGCTCATCATCGGGCCGGCCAGGGTCATGGCGGTGAGATCACAGAGGTACTGCTTGCCGGAGGCACAGGGCTGGCAGCGGCCACAGGCCGGGACGAAGGACACCGCCACTTGGTCACCAACGGCAAGGGAGTTCACATTCTCGCCAATCGCCTCGACGATGCCTGAGCCCTCGTGGCCGCCGATGCACGGGAACATCGAGTCGACTCCGAACATCTGGAGGACCGCGACATCCTGGCTGATGTCGCCGGTGCGGACGTGTTCATCGGAGTGGCACATCCCCGAGTAGGCCATCTTGACCTGGACCTCACCGGCGTGCGGCTCGTCGATGTCAATCTCTTCGGTCCTCCACGGCTCGTGGAGACCGGAGCACACTGCTGCACGGACCTTCATGTGATTCTCCCCTCGAAAAGGCTCCCCTCCAGAGGGATCCTCCCCTCCGGTGGCACTCTCCGGCGCGCTGCGCCGGAAGCAGTCTCGACCCTAGCCCGTCGCCTGCTCACCGGGCGGTGCGCGCTAGGGCAGGGGTCCGTCGGCATTGCCCGAAAGCCTCGGGTCGTGGTGGAACTCAAGCCAGGAGGTCAGTGGATTGGCCAGCCACGACGATGACGACCCCTGGATCTCAAAGTGCCGGACGGTCCCGGCCAACTCGACCACACCATGGACAAGGACCCCGTAGGAGCCGGCCAAGGTGATCCCGATCGTGCCGTTCTGATCAGCCGTGATGAGCGGGGTTCCCTGGCTCACCGCCTCGCTCGTACCCCAGAGTCGACGCCCCGTACTCCCATCGAGAACCTGAAGCCCACCAAGTGACCCTCCCGTGACCGTAGGAACAACGAGGTCGGCATGGCCCGTCCCTCGAAGGTCCGCAGCGGCCAGCGACCCGATGACCGAGCCGGTCACCGTCTTCCAGAGCAGACTTCCAGTGGCTCCGTCAAAGGCATAGACAGAACCGTTTGCGGAGTTGCCGTTCACCGACACATCCTGAGTCCCCACGATGACGTCGAGATTCCCGTCGCCGTTGACATCGGCCAAGATCGGCGAAGAGGTCAAGTAGTCCGTCTTGGCCGACCACACCTTTTTGCAGTTGGAATCGATGACCCAGAGCCGGTTGACCGGGCCACTGTAGGGAGAGAAGTAGCCCTGGCCAGACGCGATTCCCGTCTCTTTGTTGGCGAGGAACCCGCCGACTGCCGGGGAGGACTCCACGATCTGCCCGCCCTTGGCGTAGGTGTTGAAGTTGCACTTGAGTCCGCCCGCTCCGAGCGTCCCACCATTGCCAGTGGCCTTGATGATCCGGACATGCCCCCCGTCGAAATACTGCACGCCGTAGGCGTTGCCATGCGTCGAGTCGCCGCCCTCGATGATGGATGGGGCTTTGGATGATCCATTGAGCTGCGCCACCGCAACGGTTGAGGTCGACGAGTCGGCCTGGAACCACGGATTCCAGCCGGTCAGCGGTTGACCGGTGGCGGCAACGAAGCCTCGTTCAGATTGACCCAGGCTCATCCCGATGACCGAAAGCTGACCCTTCAGCGTGACGAGCGTCATTCCCGCCATCACGCCGATGTGCTGACACGACGAACCACCCGCCGAGTTATTGGCCCGGGCCTGCCACCGCACTGAACCATCGGCATTCACTGCGGTATAACCACCAACTGCTCCGTCGGAGCCCTGGCAGGGAACGCCTCTGTTTCCTCGACCAAAGAAGACCGTGTCAAGCGCTCCAGGTGTCACCGGTGCGGCCGAAGGAGGTGCATCGATAGGCATCGAAGACGAATAGAGCGTCCGGACATCCCCCGTTGCGAGATCTGCAGCGAGGAGGCGACCACTCTGGTCACCAACGACCACAGCCGGCTTCGGATCCGCAGCCGTGCCATCAATCATGGCCACGACTGGTGACGACAGCACGATGGTGTGATTGAGAGTGGACGGGGGGTGGAGGTTCACATTCTTTGGGTAGGTCCATATCCTCTGGACCGATCCGAGCCTGGGCTCTGGGCTGGCCGCGGAACTCCCGGCCGCTGCGAGCAAAACCACCGGGATCACCAGTGCTCCGAGGACTCTCTTCACATCCAGCACCCTACAGAGGTCGAGGTCGCGAGTTTGGTCGCGTCACATCCGCTCCGGCGCCTCGATCCCGAGCAGATCCAGACCCAGCCGCAGAGTCGAGGCCGTGAGTTCGCACAGCTCGAGACGACTTGCCCGGGTCGCTTCATCCGGAGCGTTGAGCACCGAACAAGACTCGTAGAAGCCAGTGAAGTGCTGAGCGAGGTCGTAGAGATAGGTGCAGAGCTTCGAGGGACTGTAGGACTCCATCATCGACTCGATCGCGTCGGGCAACGCCACAAGGTGCCGGGCCAGCGCCCGCTCGGCCGGGTGATCGAGCCGAAGGGCGCCCGAGGTGGGGACGTGATCGACATCGAGCTTGCGGAAGATCGAGCGGATCCGAGCGTGGGCGTACTGCAGATACGGTCCCGTCGCCCCTTCGAAGGCCAGCATGCGATCCCAGTCGAAGACATAGTCCCGGGCCCTATCGGTGGACAGGTCGGCGAACTTGATCGCTCCCATGGCCACCTGACGCGCCACGAGATCAAGGGTCTCGGGGTCATGGTTCCGGCCGGCCAGGGCATCGGCTGCCCGGTCGATCCCCTCGGCCAACAGGTCCTGAAGCTTGACGGTCCCGCCCGCCCTGGTCTTGAACATCTTGCGGTCGGGTCCAAGCACGTTCCCGAAGGCGACATGAACAGCCTCGATACCCTCTGGCAGCCAGCCCGCCATCCGGGCCACGGCGAAGACCATCTCGAAGTGCTGCGCCTGCGGAGCACCGACCACATAGAGGATCCGGGTAGCCCCGAGGATGTCGACACGGTTACGCACGGCTGCAAGGTCGGTGGCGGCGTAGCCGAACCCCTCATCGGATTTACGAATGATCAGCGGGAGCGGATCGCCCTCCCGGTTGGTGAACCCCGGGGGGAACACGCAGGCGGCACCGCCTGAATCCTCGACCAGGCCCGCCGCATCGAGGTCGTCGACCACGGCCTCGAGCATCGGATTGTATGACGACTCCCCGACCACATCCTGGGGGGTCAGCAGGACACCGAGGTCCGTGTACACCGCATCGAAGTACCGCACCGACTCGGCCACCAGGATGCGCCACAGGCGCAATGTCTCGGCGTCGCCACCTTGAAGAGAGACCACCCGGGCCCGGCTGCGATCCTGGAAGGACTCATCGGCATCGAACTTGGTGCGGGCCTCGGAATAAAAGCCGTTCAGGTCACCGACCGACAGCCCGGCGACGGCCTCTTCCTCACCTTGGTCGATGAGGTGCTCGATGAGCATGCCGAAGGGCGTGCCCCAATCACCGACGTGGTTCCGCCGAACCACGGTGTGCCCGAGAACCTCGAGGGTGCGACACAGCGAGTCGCCAATGACCGTGGAGCGCAGATGGCCGACGTGCATCTCCTTGGCCACGTTGGGGGCCGAGTAGTCAACCACGCAGACCTCTTCGGTGGTGGCCGCTGGGATCCCGAGCACCTCGTCAGAGGCCATGGCATCAAGCTGCTCGAGGAGCGCTTCGTCGGTCAGTGTGATGTTGAGGAAGCCCGGTCCGGCGATCTCGACCGCCGCCACGAGGCCGCCGACGTCGATCCCCGCCACGATGTCCTCGGCCACCTCTCTCGGGTTGCGCCCCAGTCGCTTGGCCAATGGCATGACCCCGTTGACCTGATAGTCGGCACGATCCGAACCGCGCAGGACCGGATCGGCCCCGGGCTCGAGGGCGTCGAAGGCGGGCGTGAGACGCTCGAGAAGGCGCTGGGTCAGCGTAGGCATGCCTTTATCTTCTCACCCTTGGCCTCGGCCGGCGCCGAGCACGGTGAAGTGGGCCGGGATCGAAATGCGTTCGACCGAGTAACGACCTCTTCGGAACGGCTTGACGATGGGCTACCCATGCGTCGTGTGGTGAAGCGTCCCCTCCTGGCGACAAGAACCAAGCGGCTCTCCCTGCCCTCGCCCCCGAGCGCGATGCCGTGGGCCCGAGAGGGAAGAGGCATGCGGCGAGAACAGCTCGCCCGGCTCGTTGCGGCACCTTTGGTACTCGAGACCACGGACCGGTGAACCATCAAGGATCCTTCATCATCACTGGCTCGCACGTGATCCAAGGCTTCTCTTCTGGCACCAAGGAGCTCGACGATTGACTCCCCCTCCCCTCTCCGCCGGGCAGCCGCGAATCGCGTAACTGGTTCAAGCGGGACCTCGATAGTGACCGATGGTGACG
>CAIUMH010000109.1 GCA_903900235.1 uncultured Actinomycetes bacterium | reverse complement strand
TCCGTCGAGGTAGCAGTGGTCGATCCCGGCGTCTTCGATCCGCTGTCGAGCCATGGTGAGGAACCGGGTGAACTGGCTGAACACCAGGGCCCGATGGCCGTCGGCGGCGATGTCCTCGAGGAGCTCCATCAGCGCATCGAGCTTGGTGGACGGGACGTTGGCGTGTTCAGCGTCGACCAACGACATGTCCAAGCTGGCCTGGCGCAGCAGCGTCAGCGAGCGGAAGATCTCAAAGCGGTTCTTCTGCACATCGCCGATCAAGCCGAGCACCTTCTGGCGCTCCCGTTGCAGGTATGTCTGGTAAAGCTTCTTCTGCTTCGGGTGCAGATCGAGTTCGAGGATCTGCTCTTGTTTGTCGGGGAGATCGCGGACGACCTGGTCCTTGGTCCGGCGCAGCATCAGCGGACGGACCCGGCGTCGCAGTTGGGCCAGGCGCTCGCTGTCGCCCTTCTTTTCGATCGGGTTCCGGTAGTACTCGGTGAACCGGTCCGGACTGGGGAAGAGCCCTGGAGCCGCGATCGACAGCAACGACCACAGCTCCATCAGGTTGTTTTCGATCGGCGTCCCGGTCATCGCCACCTTGAAGGGAGCGGGCAGTGTCCGCGCATAGCGGTAGGCCTGGGATCCTCGGTTCTTGGCGAACTGCGCCTCGTCCAGGAAGAGTCCGGCCCAGTCGATCGCCGCGTACTCGTCGTACTCGAGCCGGAACAGGGCATACGACGTGATCACCACATCGGCTCCGGCCACCGCATCGGCTAGTGCCGCCCCTCGGCGCCGCTTCGTCTCGGTGACGGTCACCGGAACAAGGTCTGGAGCGAACCGGCGGCACTCTGCCGCCCAGTTTCCGACCACGCTGGTCGGTGCCACCACCAGGAATGGAGCAGCGGTGAGGCCCTTCTCTCGGGTGTGGCACATGAGAGCGAGCGCCTGGATCGTCTTGCCGAGCCCCATGTCGTCGGCCAGCACACCGCCCAGGTTGTGCTCGAAGAGATAGGCCAACCAGTTGAAGCCGGTGAGCTGATAGGGCCGCAGCGTCGCCTGGAGCGTGGTCGGCACCTTGTGCTCGATCCGATCGCTGGCTTCGGTGAGCGCTCGTACCGACTCCTCCCACTCCTGGGCTTGGGCCGAGACGACACCGAGCCGCTGGAGGTCTTCCCACAGGCTGGCCTGGAAGCGGTTGATCCGCAGGCCCTCACCCGGGTGGTCGTCGAGGGTCCGAGCTTCGGCGATCAGCGTGGTGAGTTGGCGCAACTCCTCGCGGTCGAGGGAGAAGTACGTCCCCGACGGCAGGATCAGATGTGACTGGCCCTCGGCCAGGGCCACGAACAGGTCGCCGAACGGGACACCTTCGCCCCCCACGGTCACGGTGACGGTCAGGTCGAACCAGTCGGTCGAAGTCGACGGGGCCCCGCCAAGGTTGACCACGGGAGCCTCGACGGCCTCGCGGTACTCGAGCCGGTCACCGGACCGGACGACGTCCACCTCGGCGATGTCTTCGAGCAGGGGGAGTGTTTCGGCCACGAAGCGGACGGCGGAAATGCCGCTGAGTGTGACCTTGGGAGCCAGGCGCTCGCCGGCCGCGGTGGGCTGGAGCAGCTCGGATCCGGCGCCGAGGATGCCGGTCACGGTGCGGACGATGCGGTCCTCGGCGGCACGGTCGCCCATCCAGCTTTGGGCATCCCACAGCTCCTCGGTCCACGTGGCGCCTACGGCGCTGCGGGCCCAGACGAGCTCGAGCTGGTGGCTCTCGCCGTGGCGGATGGTGAGCACCAGCCGGGCCGCTGGCAGTTCGGGAAGGTCGACAGATCCGTCGCTCGATCGGACCACGATCCTGCGTCGCAGCGCCGGGTAGAGATCGCGGAGGAAGCGCTCCTCATCCCTCGGGGGGATGCGCACGGCCGACGTGGCCAGGAAGGCGCGAGTGCGTTCGTCGATGGGAGTTTCGAGGGCGGCCAGGGAGATCTGGGACGGGGTCCCTGATGACGCAGTGGGAAGTCCCCACCATGCGATGCCGTGGGCCGGCTCGCCGATGAAGAGCACCGAAGTGAGCGGTACTTCGTTGCCATCGGCGATGACCTGGGGACGCAGAACGATGCCCGCCTGTTCGCGGGCCGCGTTGATCCTGATCTGTGCTGGTTCGGGCCGGTAGTCGACCGGTCCGGCTTGGCGCCCGCTCAGCAGCAGTGGCAGCCCAATATCTGCGGCCTCGCGCAACAGATCCCACAGGCGACGGCTGTTGATGGTCTGGAGCCAGACGACATCCTCTGTAGGGGCGTAGTAGCTCTTCGGATTGGACAGCCGGCTCAGGGCCAGCAACTCGGTGAGGATGGCTAGGTGCGCTTCGGAGGTGAGCCCACGACGTCCATACGAGTACTGCTGGCCGAGGCGCGACCACGAGATGCCAGTCCGGACCCAGCTGCGGCTGTTGGGATTGCGAATGACCGGGCGCAGTCGGATCCCAGAGGTGGGCAAGGTGGATCGACGAGGTGTGGTCGGCGGGGCCACCACCAGTTCGAACTGGAGGCCAAGATCTGTGGCCGATGACTCGAGCCCACCCGTGGGACCTTCTTCGTCCAGTGAAACCAACGGTTGGAGCGTGCGCTCCCAGTCAGTCGAGGGTGCCGCCGGGTCGGTGGAGGGGGCATCGTTGCGCACGAGCGTCAACATCGGAGAGGTAGCCGGCTCGCTGCTGTCTGCGAGGAGTAGAGCCACGGCGTGCTTGCAGTTGTAGACGACGGGGCAGGTACAGGCGCCATCGATGTCGGTCACCAGACCGGTGGGCGATGCGGTGACGAATACTTCGACGCTGTACATCCCGATGCCGCTGCCTTGCACCTCACCGACCAGGCAGGTTCCATCCAGCGTCCATTGGCTGCTCCGTACCGCCCCGGTCCGTGCGTACGCCCAGCCCCGAGCGAAGGTCGCGGGTCCAACGATTCGTTCTAGGTTCGCCTTGTCGACCGAGGTCATCACGCGCGTCATGCTCCCACTGGTCTCGACGGCTCGAAGACACCGTACCGCCCGTGATCATGTGTCGATCCGGGGGTCGGCCCAAGGGCCGTGGGAAGGGCGCGCACTGACCTGGCTGTTCCTAGAAAGTCCGCCGATGTGGGACTAGAGACCAGGAAGCGGCTGCCATGGAGCCCCTGCTGAGCGAGACGACATGTCACTACACAAGTCCAGCATCTTGTGTGCGAAGGGGTTAGATCCGCCGTTTTTGGAGGTGGGTTTACCTCCCCTCAATCACGTGGGAGGCCTTCTCCCAGTAGAACCCGCCGGATGATCCCCGACGAATGCATCGATCGACCTACATGGACTATAATCATGGTCTATGCAGACCATACCGCTCTCCGAGGCCAAAGCCCGCCTTTCTGAGTTGGCTGACGAGGTCAATCGGACGCATGAACGAATTCAGGTCACGCGGAATGGACGCAAGCACGTGGTGCTGATTTCCGCTGACGACCTGGCCTCGCTCGAGGCGACACTGGAGCTGCTGGCGGACCCGGACGCCGTTGCCCGACTGCGTGAGGGCGAAGCAGCGGTCGAACGGGGCGATGTAACGATCGGCGACGAGATGCGGACGCTGATGGACGAGCGCCGACGGGCCGAGAGCCCCGATGGATGATCAGGGCGAACGAGGGCCGACATCACCCGAGTCGGCACGCTACGAACTGGTGGTGACGCCAGGCATTCGCAGGGCCCTGAGCGAGTCCTTGCCGTCAGCGGCAGCGTTTGCCGCATGGGAGTTCATCTCCGGTCCACTGCTCGATCGTCCTCGAGCCGTCGGTACGCCGCTACGGGTTCCGTTCGAAGGGCTCTGGAGAGCACGGCGGGGAGAGTACGGAATTCGGTACCGAATCGACGAAGCGAAGCGTAAGGTCGTCGTTGTCGATATCGACCACCGACGGGATGCCTA
>CAIUMH010000108.1 GCA_903900235.1 uncultured Actinomycetes bacterium | reverse complement strand
GGCGAGCCCGGACGGCCATGGACCTACTCTACGACGGCGTCAGGGTCGGTTCGGCCTGCGCTTGATGAGCCTGCGAAGTCGGTAGCCTCACCACATGGTGTTCTCGACCTCGCTCGTCCCCGGCCTCGCCAGTGGCATCGCCTGGAGCTTCCTCGGTGTGTTGGGCACCATGGCCGCCGCCTTCATCGTGGGTCGTCTCCGGCACCGCTACCGGGACATCGACGTGTTCTGGCCCCTTGGCTTCGTCGTGGTGGCGGTCATCGGCTTCTTCACCACTGCCACCCAGCCCGGAGCCGACACCGTTGAGCGCTCCCTCCTGCTCGTCAGCGTCGGCGTCTGGGGCCTGCGGCTTTCATTCCACCTCGCATGGAGGAGCCGAGGCGAGGGCGAGGACCCGCGCTACACCGCCATCATGCGCCGGGCCAAGGGCAGCAAGATCGCGTATTCACTCGTGGTGGTCTACGGACTCCAGGCAGCCCTCATGGCATTCATCTCACTGCCCGTCACCCTCGGCATGCATGCATCGGCACCAATTGGAGCCCTTCAGATCATCGGCGTCCTGCTCTGGCTTCTGGGCTTCTCCTTCGAAAGCATCGGCGATGCCCAGCTCGAGGCCTTCAAGCGGGATCCGGCCAATTGCGGCAAGGTCATGAACCGAGGGCTATGGGCCTGGACTCGTCATCCGAACTACTTCGGCGACGCCTGCGCATGGTGGGGAATATTCCTCGTGGCATCCGCCGGAGGGTGGGCAGTCGTCACTGTGCTCTCTCCTCTCCTGATGACCCGCCTGCTCACCAGCGTCTCAGGCAAGCCCCTCCTTGAGGCTCGTCTGGCCAAGACCCGTGACGGCTACGGCGAGTACGTGGCCACCACCTCGTCCTTCCTGCCTCGACGTCCTCGCAAGCTCTGAGTCGAGGTCAGCCGCCCGGGGGCGTCCGGTCCTTGAGCAGATCTGACGTGTACGCCACCACGAAGGCGAGCGCTGCGGTGTAGATAACCACCACCGTGATGATCAGCGTGACATCCGAGTAGAGAATGAGGGCGAAGGCCACCAGCACGAGGTACAGGGCGATCGCCGTGCGACCCTGCCAAGTCAGCGGCCGGAAGGCCCCGTCCGCGTTGGGTCCGAACCACTTCGGTTTTTGTGCACCGGCGCCTTCGGCGAGTGGCTCCCCCACCGATCAGGCCTTGGCGGCGGCGAGCCGGTCGAGCAGCGGCCGGAGATCGTCGAGCGATGGCGTGTCCATCTCGGCCATCTTGCCGGTGTCATCCCAGGTGCGAAGCCGAAGGGCATCGTCGCACCCCGGGTGAGCGGCGAACCGGCTGCAAGCCTCGGTATCGAGTGGGCCACCTTGGGCGGCGAGGGTCTCGGTCGAGGTCTGCGACAAGGTCGCTGCATAGTCCGGGTCCACCGCGCAGCGATAGCGCTTGGCCGTGACGTGCAGCGCCACCGGTTGGGCCACCGAGGCGCCGAAGATCGGGGCGAGGACCTTGGCGCCAATGCTCTCGTGGTCGTCGTCGTCGACCCCCATCACGTAGCCCTCGTCAGCCTGGACGTCGACCACGAGGTGGCCGATGTCGTGGAGCAGTGCCGCGACCACCAACGCATCATCTGCACCCTCGGCCTGAGCCAGCGCCGCACACTGCAGAGCGTGCTCGATCTGGCTGACGGACTCGCCGTAGTGCTCCGAGCCACGACGCTCGTAGAGGGCCACGATCTCTGCCACATTGGTCGGACGGTTCATGCGGGCCTCCCTTGGAAGTCACCGATCAACGAGAGACGGACTCGACCCTCCTCGGGTTCACTTGCAGCGAAGATCTCACGTTTGGCCGCGTAGTACGCATCGCGCAGGTCGCCCTCCGATGCTCCGTTGTAGGTCGGGAAGAGCGCTCGACGATCGCGATCGGAAGTATTGGGTCCGCTGCGGTGGGGAGCCAATGCATGGAAGAACAGGCAGTCACCAGCACCCATCTCGACGGGTGTCCATGTGAGATTCTCAACCACCCCCGCATCGATGCACCCTCGGTCATCCTGCGCGAGGACGTCACCATGGAAGCCATCGACCACTTCGAGACAGCCATTGGCAATGGTTGCGTCATCGATTGCCACCATCACGCTGAGTACTTGGTCAACAAACGGGTAGGCGGGCTTGTCTTGATGGGGGGCGAATCCTGCACCTCCGGCAAGTTTGTAGTTGATCTTCTCTTTGTAGAGCAGCGCTGGCTCGCCGAGCAGCTCGCTCGCCACCTGAACGAGGGGACCCTCGCGCAGGATTGATCGGAGTAATTCGCTGAAGGGGGTGAAGTCTTCGGTGCGAGCAAGCCTTCGCCCAGCGTCGGTCATCTCGTAGTGATCAATCCACGCGACGTCGGGACTGGCAGCACCCAATCGACCAACCTCAGCTTGCACCTCGCTAAGCGGAACCTCAATGAGGTCCCTCAGAAGAAGCCATCCTGTGGCGTGGAAGTGCGCCATGTCCTCATCGCAAAGCAGAGCAGTGGTCATGGGCCCAGCGTAGGCATCGCCGAGCCCTTGAGGACACCACCGCACAGACTTGCCGGAGGAGGCCCCGTCAGGCTGCGGTGACCCAGGCCCACGTGGCATCGGTAAGCGTGCCGACAGCGAACAGGCCCTTGCCGCTGGCCGAGGTCCCGATCGCCACGCATGAGGTTGCAGTCGGACACGTAAGCGACGCGACCGAGCTGAATCCAGTGGGCGGGGTGGCCGCCACCCACTGATCTGTCGGGCTGGCCAGCAAGGCGAAGCTCGGAGCTCCACCCGGTGTGCTCGATCCTCCGCCGGCGAAGCACGCCCCACCGCTCGAGCAGGCGATGTGGCTCACCATGCTCGTCCCTGCCGGGGCGTTGGCCACTTTTGACCAGTCGCTCTGGGAACCGTCAGTGGTCTCGACGAACTCGCCGGGCACCGTTGCGTCGTGGAGGCCAGCCAGGTTGGGGCCGACGGCGAAGCAGATCGATGCAGAAGCGCAGGCGACCGAACTAAGGCCCGAGGACAGCCCCCCTGTGATGTTGCGTAACGTCCAATGCAGGCCCGCATTGACCGTGCTGTAGATACCGCGGCCGACGGTGATGCAGCTAGTTGCGTTGGTGCACGCCATGCCGCCGAGTGGGGTGGTCTGCAGTGACGAATACCACGTGACACCACCATCGAAGCTGTGGACCACGATGCCGCTGGGTAGACCAGCCGGCGGGGCGATCGTCCCTGCGGCGAAGCAGTCGAGCGCGGTGGAACACGCCACAGATGTCAACGTTGCCTTACCGGGCGAACCAAGGTCGAAACTGGATTTTGACCAAGTCTTCCCTCCATTCGCGCTCACGAGGCCACCCTTGAAGCCAACGGCGATGCACTTGGTGACAGTCGGGCAAATGGCGGACTTGAAGTACTGCTTGCCTGGCGGCAGCGCCACAGACTTCCACTTCGCTCCGCTTGTCGTGGTCCGAGCAATGGCACCCTTGAGGGTTACCGAATCCTGGCCTACTGCCAGACAGGTCATCGTCGACCCCGGCAAGCACGCCACCGCCTGCGAAGGGACAGGAACCTTGGCGCCGGCTGGGATAGCGACCACGGCGACGCCCACCAGGGAACTCACTGCAATTGCGGCGCGAGCCATCCGGCTGACTCTCGAAGTACGGTGATCCATTCTCTCAGCGTACGGGATGATTACTCGCTGCTGGAGTCAGGATCCTGCAGGGTCCTACCGCCGCCACCGTACCCTCGCCACCCCTTCGCCACCCTCCAGTGCCTCGAGGGCATCCTGCTTGGTGAAGACTTTGCTCAGTCGCGAAGGATGGGAGGAGAACAGAGCTCTCCGTACGCCTCTGGTCGACGAGTGGTCAGGAATGGGAACAGCGTGAGCCAATCCGCACGTTGGCTGAGGTCCAGGTCGGCCACGAGCACAGCCGGCTCGTCACGCGGTGCTTGAACCAGTACTCGGCCATAGGGGTCAGAGATGAATGATGACCCGTAGAAGCTCAGTGGGCCCTCGCTGCCAATCCGGTTCACGGCGACCATGAAGAGGCCATTGGCGATGCCATTGGCGACGATGACCCGCTCCCAGAGTGGCTCAGTGTCGAAGTCCGGATGGTCCGGCTCTGATCCGATGGCCGTCGGGTACACGAGGATGTCGGCGCCGGCCAAGGCATAGGCGCGTGCGAGTTCCGGGAACCACTGATCCCAGCAGGTCGGGAAGCCGACCCGAGCAGCATCGATCGAAAGCGGATGACCCATCTCGAGAGCCGGCCCAGGAGCGAAGTACCGATCTTCGTAGTAGCCGGCAGTGATGGGGATATGGGTCTTGCGCGTCGCCGTCACCACGGTGCCGTCGGGCGCCATGACGATGGCAGTATTGAAGCCGAGCGATTGGCCCGGCCGGGCTTCCCAGAGCGATGCGTGCACGAAGGTTCCGGTCTCCATGGCCAGACCTGCGACGAAGGTGACCGTCGGTCCGTCGTCGATCGACTCTGGCTCCACCCCAACTCGGGGACCCTCAGGGGTCACCGCAAAGTACGGAGAGAGGGTGAGTTCCTGAAGGCAGACCAGTTGCGCTCCGGCATCGGCAGCCATCCGCACACCGTCAGCCAAGGCCGCCCGATGCTCCTTGGGGTCTGCATGCCAACGTTGCTGGACAGCACCGATCCGAAACAGCCTCGGTTGCCCGTCGCCGACCCGGGCCAAAGAGATCTGAGGCGACGCCGTAAGGAGGTTCATTGCACCACCCGTCGAGCTGGCACCTGCTGGGTGATGCAGTGTGGTCCCCCGCCACCGAGGCCGATGACCATGCCGGGAACTCCGACCACCTCTCGACTTGGGAACGCCGCCGCAATCAGCTCGAGGGCCTCGGCATCGGACTCGGCGGCCGAGCCACCAGCCATTGGGACAATCACGCCTCCATTGCAGAGGGCCATATTGAGATAGGCATTGAGCGCGGAAGCCCCACCCACCTCACCCATGGCGAGCGGTGGGAAGTCGATGACCGTGAGACCAGCGGCGAGTGCTCGCTCGCGGTTCTCGGCCATCGTCTCGTGGTCGGGATCACCCAAAGGACGGGACTGCAGAATGAGGTCGCCGGTATCGTTGAACGTTGCGATGCAATCAACGTGGCCGTCGGTGTCGCGGTCGGCAACCAGGCCCTGACCGAGCCAGATCACCTCCGACACCCCAAGCGCGGCCTGAAGCGTGCCTTCGATCTCGTCGCGATCGAGACTGGGGTTGCGGTTCGCTGCCAGAAGGCACTGTTCGGTGGTCACGAGCCGACCTTGGCCGTCGACAAGGATTGACCCACCTTCGAGCACGATGGGCACGTCGAACACCTCGTCGCCGTACCGCTCCGCCAGGGTCCCTCCGGCAGCCTCATCGCGGTCCCATCCGACGAACTTCTCTCCCCATGCGTTAAATCGGAAGTGAACCCCAGCCCTTTGGCCATCGTCGCTGAGCGTGAAAATCGGGCCGCTGTCGCGTACCCACGAGTCATCGATCGAAATCTCGATGAGCTCGATATCGGATGACAACATCGATCTCGCCTCCCCCGCGGAGCTCTGATCGGGAACCACCATGGTCACCGGCTCAAATGCCGCAATCGCGTTAGCAACGCCGCAATAGGCCAGCTTGGCCTCATCGATGTGATCCCCCCACAGCTCTCGGCGACAGGGCCACTTCATGATCATCCGATCATGAAGAGCCGTCTCCGGTGGCATCGAGAATCCACTCGATGCGGGGGCAGCCATCACGATGGTCGATGGTACCTGATGCCCTCCGTCATCTCTTTGGACAACGAGATCCATCGATGGCCGACCCTCACGCCGCTTCTCATTTACTCAACCATCGCCAGGGACGACGTTCGGCTCGACCACGAGGGCGGCAGAAGCCAACAGGTCCTGCGGAGTACCCGTGTGCTTCACCCGGCCCTCGTCAAGGACGAGTACCCGACTACACAGCTCAAGAATCTCATCGATGTCATGAGAGGCCACGATGCACAGCGTGCTCATGGCCGACACTGTTTCAGCGACCAAGGCTCGCACCTCAGGTCGGGACCCTTTGTCAAGGGCAGCGGTGGGCTCGTCGAGGAGCAGGATCCGAGGTCTCCGAGCAAACGCGCGAGCGAGCGCCACCTTGTGAGCCTGACCTCGGGAGAGTTCGTCGGGTCGTCGGTGCCTGAGCTCCGCCACGCCGAAGCGCTCTAGCCACGCAGTCGCCTCTCGTCGTTTGGTCTGTCGACCACCCGCCACACCGAACGAGACATTCTCGAGTGCGTCAAGATGCGGAAAGAGCGTTCCCCCGGCAAACACCATCCCTACCGAACGGTGGAACGCAGGAACGAATCGTCGACCGGCGTCATCAAGGATCTGGTCATCGAGAGCCAATGCTCCAAGGTTGAGTCGCTCGAGGCCAGCAACAGCCCGCAGGACCGTGGTCTTGCCTGCCCCGTTTCGGCCGACGAGGCCGAGAACCTCTCCCCCCTCCACGTCCAGGGGGACGACAAGGGAGAACTCCTCTCGATTGATCCCGATCGTGCCGGAGAGACTCACGTGCGGACCGCCCCCAGCCACCGACCCCGAAGGCCGATGAGGACGGCCAAGGAGATGGCGAGCAGGCCGATGCTGAGGGAGACCGCGAGGCCTTCGTCGCGCTGGAGCGCCAGGTAGACAGCAAGTGGAAGGGTCTGGGTTCGTCCGGCGATGTCACCGGCGAAGGTGATGGTGGCGCCGAACTCCCCGAGCGCTCGGGCCCATGTCAGCGCACAACCCGCCGCGAAGCTCGGACCGATGACCGGCAGAGTCACGGAGAGAAAGGTTCGCCACGGCCCAGCACCGAGTGTGGCCGAGACCTCCTCAAGTTCAGGGCTGACCGCACCGAGGGCAGCCTCCACCGTGATGACCAAAAACGGCATGGCGACGAAGGTCTCCGCCAAGATGACGCCAGCGATCGAATAGGTGAGTTGGATCCCAAAGACGCTGAAGAGGACCCTGCCGAGCGGGCCGTAACGGCTGAACGCCATGAGAAGGGCAATTCCTCCGACCACCGGAGGTAACACCATCGGCAAGGTGGCGGCCGCCCGTAGGACGCGCATGCCTGGCAGGGTCGACCGGGCGAGGACCCACGCCAACGGCACCCCGAAGATGATCGAGATGATGAGCGTTGCGGTCGAACAGATTCCCGAGAGCTCGAGCGCCTGAACCGCGGCAGGAGATCCCAGATTGCTCAGCACCGTTCCCCAGGGAGCTCTCGCCACCAATGCCACGACGGGAACCACGAGGAGGAGTCCACCGAGAAGGCCAAGGGCACCTGCCACCCGAGGAACTCTTGAACTCGTCGCGGCACGCATCTTCGAGGGGGATTCGAGTCAGCTACGCGGCTGGGGAGAAGCCAGCAGAATGCAGGGCCGCCTGCCCGATCGGACCCTGAACATAGGTGACCCAGGCCTTGGCCAGAGACTTGTTCTGACTCGCCGCCATGACAGCGATGGGATACGTCGTGACGACATTCTCCTTTTTAGGAATCGGCACGCCTTGGGCATGTCCCGTTTCACTTCGCGCATTGGTGACGTAGACGATCGCCGCGTCAGCGTCACCTGTCGTGACGGCAGCAGCGGTGGTATCGACGTCGGGCGCCACGGTCACCTGACCTTCGGGGAGGTGCACACCGGCCTTTGACAATGCGGCCTGGGCGGTTGCTCCGCACGGAGCGGTCACCACACACAGCGCAACAACCTTCGCCTTCACCAGATCACTGAGCGCGTGGATCCCGAGTGGATTGCCCGGTTTGGTGATGATCTCGAGGGCGTTCGAGGCGAAGGGAATGCTCCGTCCCGCGACCAAGCCCGCCGAGACGAGCGGTGCCATCGAGGACAGGGCCGCTGACGCAAAGACGTCGGCCGGAGCGCCTGCGGAGATTGAGGTGGCGAGCGTCCCGGAGGAACCGAAGTCGAACGTGATGGTGGCTCCATGGTTCACCTTCTCGAACCCCCTCGCCAGCACCGGGAACACCTTCGAAAGCGACGATGCTGCCGCAACCGTGATCGAGCCTCGTGCAGGCGCGGGCACCGTTGGGCTACTCGACGTCGACCCCACCGTGGAGCACCCGCAGAGGAGGAGCCCTGCAGCTGCGACTGCTCCGAGAGACCACCGGCGCCGGCGCATGCGAGGCTCTGAGATGTTCATGGTTGGGAAACCTCCATCATGACGTCGGTGGATTTGATGATTGCTGTTGCGAGGGCGCCCTCCACGAGGCCGAGCTCTTCGATCGAGGCCCTGGTCAGCACCGACGTGATTCGATGGCGGCCGGAGCGGATCTCGACCGTCCCCACCACTGCGTCCACCTCGATCTTGGTCACGATCCCAGGGATGCGATTGCGAGCCGACAACTGCTGGAGGCCATCAATCTGCGACGCTGACAGATCGAGTCCCGCCTGGAGGAACGCCGCCAGGGAACGTCCTTCGATCTGACGCTGGCCTCCCTCGGTCCTTGTCGTAGCGAGACGATCCTCATCGCACCACCGGCGGACGGTGTCAGGACTGACTCCGAGAATCTCCGCCACTTGACCCGTCTTCAGAAATGTCATACACGTAGTAGACAGGAATAATCCCGCATATACAAGTATTTATAAAGAAAAACTTTGTAATTGCGATCCTGAGGATCCGGGCGCATCCCAGGGTTAGGTTGGCCCCATGGCTGAACACTTCACGCACCTCGATCGCACCGGAGCAGCTCGCATCGTCGATGTCTCCGAGAAGGCCAGCACCCACCGGAGAGCCACGGCAACCTGCACCCTTCTCCTTGAAGGCGATGCTCGAGAGCTCCTGGCGAACTCGGATGACCGAGCGCGGATTTTTGGCGCTGCGCGCCTCGTAGGGATCCTCGGAGCCAAAGACACCTCACGCCTGATCCCTCTCTGCCACCCGCTGCGGATCGACTCGGTGACCGTCGCCCTCGAGATGGTCGATGGCAACCTCGAGATCACTGTGCACGTGGCGGCCTTCGAGCGGACCGGTGTCGAGATGGAGGCGCTCACTGCGTGCAGCACCGCTGCACTCGCCGTGATGTCGGAGGTTCGACATTGCGAGAGCAAGCCGATCCTTGTCAACCTCTGTGTCCTCGAGAAGGCCGGTGGCCGGTCGGGTGACTGGCGACGTCACGAACTCGTCGACCCTTCCCCAGTCAGCGAGGGTGAGGCGACCCCCCGTTGAGAAGAGTGGTGATGTGGGGAATCGCTCCGATCACCGCATCGAGCGACTCGAGAGCACCCACGGGAGACCCAGGCAGGTTGATGATCAAGGTTGACCCGACCGTTCCCGCCACGCCTCGGCTGAAGACTCCCTTGGCGCTCGAAGCTCGGATGGCCTCCGCCACCCCCGGCGCGCTGCGCTCGAGCAGTGGCGCTGTGGCCTCCGGCGTCAAGTCTCTCGGGCCGAACCCCGTCCCACCTGTGGTCAAGATCAGGTCCGGTCCCGACTCGAGGAGCTGACGCAGGGCTGGCGTCACCTCCGAGATACCATCCGCACAGACCTGTCGCTCCAGCACAATCCAGTGATGACCCGAGATTCGGTCAGCAATCGCTGGCCCGCTGAGATCATCGGCTCCACCTGACGCCACCGAGTCCGAGACGGTCAAGATGCTGGCGCGGAGCGCTTGGGGCCTATCAGCCATCACTCATTCCGGCACCGGGGAAGAAGGGCAGCGTTCGTACCCGATTCCCAGTGAGGGATGCATAGGCGTTGGCGATGGCTGGCGCAGCCAACGGGACTCCGACTTCGCCAACCCCTCCGAGGTTGTTCATCCCACTCTCGATGATCCCCACGGTGATCGCTGGGACCTCCGACATCTTCAGCACTCGAGAGTTCGAAAAGTTTCGACTCGATGCGACACCGTTCGTGAAGGTGGTCTGACCCCAGAGAGCCGCAGAGATCCCCTGGATCAGGCCGCCTTGGATCTGCGCCTCGATCTGGTCAGGGTTGACGGCGAAGCCGACATCGACCGCCACGCAGGCCTTGGTGACCGAGATCGATGTCGCCGTGCTCTTGATCTCGACAGCCAAGGCGGCCAGGCTGCCGAACCCGTTGGAGAACGCGATACCGCGTCCAACTCCCGAGGCCGGAGCCGTGGTCCACCCGATCATGGAGGCCGCTTGGTTCAACACTGCGAGCTCTCGGGTCTTACCCGCGAGGAGCAAGCGTCGATAGGTCACGGGATCGGCCCCCATCGCCTTGGCTGCCTCGTCGATCGCCGACTCGATGGCGAAGCAGTTCATCCCCACCCCAACGGAACGCCAGAAGCCGACGGGAATCGGGGTGTCTTGGAGCACGTACTCAACGAGGGCATTCGATGCCGGGTAGGACACGTCGGCAGCACCATCGGTGTTGTCGTTCCCGGTCGCACCCATGAAGCCCCGCTGGTAGAGCGGGGAGGGTGATACGTGACGGACCCCATAGGAGCTCAAGGTCCCATCCGATGCCAAGCCGAAGCGAACCCGGATGAGAGCACTCGGCCGGTACTGATCGTGCCCCATGTCCTCCTCGCGGGACCAGACCATCTTGACCGGCTTACCGACGACCTTGGCAATGGTGATCGCCTGCGCCACGTAATCCATATCGATCTTGCGGCCCAGCCCTCCCCCCATCAGGGTGGGGTGGACAGTAATCGACGCAAGTGGCAGTCCCGTGATCGCCGCTGCCGTCCCCGCCACCCAGGCAGGCGCTTGCGTGGGGGCCCACACCTCGCACGACGTCGCCGTGACGCTCGCCGTGCAATTGCACACCTCCATGTAGATGTGAGGAACCAGGGGAAGCTGATAGGTGGCCTCAACCTTGTGAGCGGCGGCGGCATACGCACCATTCGCATCACCGGTATTGAGGGTGAGCGGTGAACCAGGCGTCCCCGACGCCATCAAGGTCTGGGCCTGGGCCAGGAGGTTCGCCGAGTTCAGCTGGCTGGCATTCGCTGGAGTTGTCCAGGTTGCGTTGATGCTGCGTGCCGCCTGGATGGCGGACCACGTGTCCTTCGCCACCACGCCCACCGCATTGCCCAGAGGCACAACGGCCAGCGCACCTGCCGGTGTTGCTGGAGTCCCCACGAGCGTCGCTCCGACCGTCGGAGCGTGCTTCACCGACGCGAAGACCATGCCTGGGACGACGACGTCGATTCCGTAGATGGCGGATCCGTCGGTCTTGCTCGGGATGTCGATCCGCTGAGCTTTCGTGCCAAGGATCTTGAATTTCGACTGATCGAGCAACGGCGGGTTCGTCGGTGGCGTCAATGCGCCTGCGGCCGCGGCGACCTCGGCATACCTCAGCGTCGCTCCACCAGCGGGATTCACGATGGTGCCATTGGTCACCGTGAGCGTCGATGGATCGACCCCCCAGCGATTCGCCGCCGCCTGCACTAAGACCGATCGGGCCTGCGCTCCAATGACGCGCATCGACTGCAACTGAGTCCGGATGGCACTGCTGCCTCCCGTCACATAGGTCTGGGAGATAGCCGGAGCTTCGGTCGCCACCTTCGACCACGCGACCTGCAGCTCCTCCGCCGCACACTGAGCGAGGCCGGTCATGGAACCCTGACCCATCTCTCCTCCACCGAAGGCGATGGTGACCGTGTTGTCCGTGTTGATACCGATGAAGCCCGTCGTGCCTGACGGGGTCCCGACCGGCTCCGAGGCGAGAGCTGGGGCGAATTTCGGTGCGGACGATGCCTCAAGGACGAAGGCCAGCACCGTGGTGGTGGCGCCTCCCATGAATGCCCTGCGGCTGAAGCCGAACTCGGAGATTGATCGTGATGGAATCGTCGTCTCATCTGACATCAGTCGTCACCCTTGATCTTGATCGTGGTCGTGGTCACCGGCTTGCGCGGGCGAGTCGTGGTGGTCACCGGCTTG
>CAIUMH010000107.1 GCA_903900235.1 uncultured Actinomycetes bacterium | reverse complement strand
GTACCGGTGGGAGCGTGATCGAGGTCCGAGTCGTCAATGCCGCCAATCACCTCAGTGACCCAGTCAAGGCGACCTTTCAAGATGCGCTCGACCCCGCCCTGCAGAGTGCTTGAGCTCACAGCACAGCTCGAGCAGGCTCCTTGAAGCTGGACTTCGACAACCCCGTTGATCACATCAGCGCTCAGCAGAACCAGATCACCACCGTCGGCCTGCACCGCAGGGCGCATCAGCTCGATGATCTTGTTCAGCGCGACGAGGCGCTCCGCTCGCTCGTCATCGCTAAGGTCTGCCCTCTCGGGCTCTGGGATCTCGTTGGCCACCGTGCTCCTCGTTCCGTCCTGTGCTCGACCCACAGTCTGCCGTGCCGATCACCCTCATCATGCACCCAACGGTCCCCGAGGGGGGTGAGCACCTCGGTGACGCGTACAACGGCCTCAGTGCACAAGGTGCCCCCGCCCGCAGGGTCATGATCGAGCTCGAGCGATGCTGCCAGCAGTTCAGGCTCGATCGGACCTGAATCTTGGTGGAAAGTCGCAAGGATCATTGGTTCCGCTCGAGCATCGGGGATCTCAGATACTCATTGACACGGACCCCATCGCCGTCTCGACCCTCGCTGGTCACCACCACCTGGGGTCCACCTGCACGACGAGCGGAACTCTTGGCGAACAGCGCGGTCGATCCTCCGGTCAGCAAGAAGCAATCGCCTGCGGCGCCAGTGGAGGGCAGGGCCATCTTGACGGCTCTGCCTTAGTGTTGGGCCATGCAGGACGGCCCACGATGAGCGCAATCGGCGAGGTGATCAACCGAACCATCGACGGCCTCGACGCCACGCTCAAGCGGTTCCGAACAACCGCCGTCGCCGTAGCGGTGATCAAACGCTACGGAGATGACCGAGGAAGCAGGGAGAGCGCCCTCATCACCTTCTACGGCACCCTCTCTGTCTTCCCCCTCCTCCTCCTGCTCACCACGCTCGCCTCGAAGATCCTCGGTGCCCACTCGGAGGCCACCGACCGCATCATTAACTCGGCGCTCGAGCAATTCCCCGTCATCGGCACCAGGCTCAGGGACAACATCCACGCCCTTGCCCAGGGCAGCTGGCCGGCCTTTGCTGGGTCCTGTGTGTTCCTGCTGTGGGGATCCCTCGGCATCACCTCGTCGCTCCAGATGGCTTCGCTCAAGATGTGGCGGCGACCTCGCTTCGAGGAGCCCAACCTGCTCATCCGATCTTGGCGAGGCCTCCGACTTCTCGGTGTGCTTGCCGCCACAGTGGTCCTCGGCTCTGTTGTCACGGGCATCTCGGCGTCGGGCTACCTCAGGCACTACTCCGTCCTGCTGAGCTGGGGAGCCCTGTTCACCGGTGCGGCGATCAACCTCGGTGCCTACTTCCTCGCTCTGAGGATCTTGGCCCCCCGAGAGATCGGAAACCGATCGCTCCTTCCGGGAACGATTCTCGGGGGCATCGGCTGGACCGCTCTCCAGCAGACGGGTGGCTACCTACTGAGCCATCAACTCCATCGCACCAGCGAGATCTATGGATTCTTTGCCATCGTGATCGGTCTGATCTTCTGGCTCAACGTCGGCGCACAGGTGTTCCTCTACTCCACTGAGCTCAACATCGTGCTGGCAGAACACTCGTGGCCCCGTGGTCTCCGGGAGGTCTCGGCCGAGGTGGCAGCCGAGATTGAAGCCGCTCAGGAGGCCGGGGCAGTCGCAGAAAACTGATCGAAGGCCTCGAGTGCTCTGGGGCCCCACACAGTGCCCGGTCCACCATTCATAAGGATGGTGACGCCGATCATCTCCGCCACCTGCGACCGAGTCGCCCCTTGCCGAGCCGCCCCCCTCGCATGAGCCACCACGCATCCATCGCACTCGCGGGTGATAGCGATTGCAAGGGCGATGAGCTCCTTGGTCGCCGTCGTCAGCTCACCCTCAGCCATCGCCGAGCGGCTGAGCCGAGCGAAGGCTCCCATCACCTCGGGAATCTCCGCTCGCAGTGCCTTTGCCGGACCCGCAAGGTCTACCTGGATGTGCTGGTGGTCCATCAATGCTCCTCCTCGAAGTCGTCGAGCCATCTCGCCAACTCCATCGAGATCACGGCGATCGTTTCGATCCATCGATCCGGAGCCTCGTCATCGGCCTGGTCCGATACGTGCTTCATCACGATGATGTCAAGACCGAGGAGTCCCGCAGCGCTAGCGATCGCGTATCCCTCCATGTCAACAAGATCGGCCACCGCTGCCAGTCGCTTCCGCTCGGTGGGATCAGCGATGAAACGATCACCGGTGGCCAGAGTCAGACCCTGGCCCAGCACGATGAGCGGTGAGGGGTCGAAACCGACCGTGGCGGCGATGGCCAGCCCATCGAGGTCGTGCTGGAGCAGCGTCCCCACCCGGTGAATCCCCTCGATCCCATCTCGCAGTGCCCCGGCCGATCCGAGGTTGACCAGCAGGCTGGGGCGATCCGGACCATCGAGCGGTGCCAATGTTCCAAGCACCGAGCGGGCTGCCGCCAGCTTCCCCACTCCGGTGATGAGGATAGGGAGATCCGTCGAGAGATGCTCGGCCTCGTGGCGGACCGCCACGACCAGGAGGGGCGATCCGGGCATGATCTGTCCGACGAGCTCCACGCCTTCGACCCTAGTCATCACGGGTTGTCGTCCCGCTAGGATTCGCCACCATGAGCGATTCGCTGATGCCGATCGACGCCGCACTGGCACACAACTCCGAGTACGTCGCCGGGCATGGGGTGCGCCACCTTTCCACTGAGCCAGCCAAGCGGTTGGCGGTGGTCACCTGCATGGACTCCCGCCTCGATCTCTTCGGAGCGCTGGGGCTCGATCTTGGAGAGGCTCACATCATCCGCAATGCCGGCGGACTCGCTACCGATGACGTCATTCGATCATTGGTCCTCTCGCAGCGCATGCTGGGCACAGAGCGGGTCATGCTCATCCAGCACACCTACTGCGGGCTCCACGGTCTTGACGAAGATGGCCTACGGGCCAGGATCACTGACGACATCGGTGAGGAGTCGAACATGACCTTCGGGTCCTTCGACGACCTCTCGGAGAACCTGCGCCGAACTGCGGATCGACTCAGCGCCGAGCCGGCGCTCTCACAAGTCGAACTTCGGGCATTCGTGTTCGACGTGGACACCGGAGAGCTCGACGAAGTCTTCCTCGAGCGTTGAGCTGGCGCTAGGGCAGGTTCCGCTTGAAGCCCAGATGGCTCGACGTAAAACCATGGGCCTCGTAGAACCGATGAGCGTCAAGCCGTGCCACGTTTGATGTCAGTTGCACCCGGTAGCACCCGAGCTCAGCAGCCCGTCGCACGGCGTCCTCGACCAGCAGCCCACCGATTCCGTGGCCTCGCATCTCTTCGGCGACGTGCACCGACTCGAGCTCGGCGCAGATGCCACCGCGTCGCTGGAGGTGCTGAATGATGATCAGCTGGATGACCCCGACCACTTTGGCTTCGCTCTCCGCCACGAGGATCTTCGACGGACCTCGGCCGAAGGCACCGATCACCGCTGCGTATGACGTCGGATCTTCAGGGTCCTCGGCGCCTGGATGCAGTGAGCCCGCATCGAGGATCTGAGCGATGCGTCGAGCATCTCGCGGCTCGGCTTCCCTGATGCGAACCTGCTGCAGGTCCACTAGTCGTCCTCGGCGTGTACCGCCATCAGCCCGTCGATCATGTTGACCACAGTCGGATCCGTCAGCGTCGTGACATCGCCGAGTGCCCGGTGCTCGGCGATGTCGCGAAGCAGGCGCCGCATGATCTTGCCTGATCGGGTCTTCGGCAGTTCTGGCGTGAGGATGACCTGACGTGGCTTGGCGATCGGACTGATGGCCTCCGCCACATGGGCCCGGATGCTGGCGATGATCTCCCGATCGTCGGCACCATGGAGCTCTGACGAGGCGGTCAAGGTCACGAAGGCCACGATGGCCTGGCCGGTGATCTGGTCATGAGCGCCGACCACGGCGGCCTCAGCGACCGCCGGGTGCCCCACCAAGGCATGCTCGACCTCCGCAGTGGAGAGTCGGTGTCCCGAGACATTCATCACGTCGTCGACCCGACCCAGCAACCACATGTCGCCGTCGTCGTCGCGCTTGGCCCCATCGCCAGCGAAGTACATGCCGTCGAACTTTGACCAGTAGGTGTCGGCGTAGCGCTCAGGGTCGCCCCAAATTCCCCTGAGCATCCCCGGCCACGGGCGGGTGATCACCAGGAGGCCGCCATGACCATCAGGGACGGGATCACCGTCGTTGTCCACGATCTCCGCGGAGATGCCCGGGAAGGGCACCATGGCGGCACCAGGCTTGGTCGCCGTCACGCCAGGCAGAGGGGTGATCATGATCCCGCCAGTCTCGGTCTGCCACCAGGTATCGACGATCGGGCACCGGCCGCCACCGATGTGCTTGCGATACCACATCCACGCCTCTGGATTGATCGGCTCGCCGACCGAGCCGAGAAGGCGGAGGCTGCTCAGATCGTGGCCAGCCGGAAACTCCGCTCCCCACTTCATGAAGGTCCGGATGGCCGTCGGAGCGGTGTAGAGGATGGTGACTTTGTAATCCTCGATGATGCGCCACCATCGGTCCTTTCCGCCTGCGTCGGGCGTCCCTTCGTACATCACCTGCGTCACGCCGTTAGCGAGCGGTCCGTAGACGATGTAGCTGTGGCCGGTGACCCAGCCGATGTCCGCAGAGGTCCAGCAGATGTCGGTTTCTGGCTTGATGTCGAAGACCAGGCGATGGGTGGTCGACGTGTGCGTCAGGTACCCACCGGTGGTGTGAAAGATCCCCTTGGGCTTGGCCGTCGTCCCCGAGGTGTACATGATGTAGAGCGGATGCTCGGCGGCAAAGGCCTTCGGTTCATGGGTCGGTGCCGCAGGGTCGACCACGTCGTGCCACCACAGGTCGCGACCTTCGACCCAGCCGACCTCCTGGCCCGTTCGGCGGACCACCAGGCTGGTGGTCACCGCCGGGCAGAGCGTGAGGGCTGCGTCGACCTCGACCTTGAGTCCCGAAGCGACGCCGCGGCGGAAGCCCCCGTCCGCAGTAATGATCACCTGCGCATCGGCATCGGTGATGCGGTCAGCGAGGGCCTCGGCAGAGAAGCCCCCGAAGATCACCGAGTGTGGCGCTCCGATCCGAGCGCACGCCAGCATGGCCACGATGGCCTCGGGGATCATCGGCATGTAGATCACCACCCGGTCTCCCGCCTCCACGCCAAGGGACTCAAGGGCATTGGCCGCTCGGCAGGTCCGCTCGAGAAGCTCGGCATAGGTGATATCGGCTGCCTCGCCCTCGGGCTCTCCCACCCAGTGCAGAGCAACCTTTTCGCCCCGGCCCGCCGCAACATGACGATCAAGGCAGTTCACCGAAGCATTCAGGGTCCCGTCGGAGAACCACCGAGCAAACGGTGGCTCCCACTCGAGGACTGAAGTGAATGGAGTTGCCCACTCAAGGGTCCTCGCCTGCTCCGCCCACCACGCCTCTGGATCGGCGGCCGCCTCGGCGTAGACGTTCGGACCCACGTTCGCCGTGGCCACGAAGTCCGCAGAAGGTGCGAATCGACGATTCTCATGGAGGAGTGCCTCGACAGCCTCCTCATGGTGATGATCAGTCATCGTCGCCCCTCATCGTCTCGACCCAATGGAATCTCCGGCCTCATCCTGGATGTAGCGCACAATACGACGCATCAGCGGGCGGGGGGTGAAGCGAGAGGACGATGCGGTCACCTTGTTGACGAGCCCCGGCACATGAACGACGTTGCCTCGATCCATGGCGGCGACCCCTGCCGCCGCGAGTTCCGCCGAGGTCGGCAGCTTTCGACCCTTGATGAGACGAGTGCTTCCAGCATTGGCAGCATCCTGAAACCCCGATGCGAATGCTCCCGGACAAAAGGCGGTCACCGTCACTCCCGAACCTCGGACCTCCTCAGCCACCGCCTCGGTGAACGACAGCACAAAGGCCTTAGAGGCGTAGTAGACGGCCATGGTCGGACCGGGCTGGAACGCCGCCGTCGAGGCGATGTTCATGATCTTGCCGGCACCTCGCTCGAGCATGGCCGGAAGATACGTCCGGGTGAGTGAGACCACGGCCTCGCAGTTCAGCTCGACCATCGACACCGAACGCCTCTCGTCGATCTCGGCAAAGAGGCCACACTCGCCGAATCCAGCGTTGTTGATCAGGATATCAACCGATGTCACCTCCTCGGCCACCCTGGCTCGACCCTCCGCAGTGGCGAGGTCAGCGATGATCACCGTGGGTGACCTGAGGGTCCCAGCGAGTTCGTCGAGGGCCGCCTCCGACCGAGCGACGAGGACCAGCTCATGCCCCTGACGGTCGAGGATGGTGGCCATCTCGCGGCCAAGCCCGCTTGAGGCTCCCGTGACCAGTGCGCGTCCCATGTTCACTCCCCCGGCCCGGCCCGGTTGGACCATGGTGCCTTGCTGCAGTCTTATCAAGGTCTTAGACATGCCTCCACTCCTCCTTACACAGTCACTCTTGACTAGTGGGGACGACCAACGACGGAGGAACCATGGACGAGCACAACGACTTCCCAAGCCTCCCCGCAGGAGGGGAGACGCAGAACTGGGCCCTATGGGCTCCGGCAGGCGAGCATGACACGGAGAGCCGCGCCCCCGAGGGATCGCCGCCGCCTCACGATCATCGCCACCGTCGCCACACGCTGGCGCTCGTGGCCACCGGCATGCTGGCGGCCGCCCTGGTGGGCGGCATCACCGGACATGTTGCCTGGCCGTCGTCCGGGGGAACCCAAAGTGCTCAATCCCTCCCCAGCCAGTCGTACACCATCCCGAACGACGGCCAACCTTCTCCTCTGCCCGGGGGTGAGTCACCGACAGGTGCCACCAGCGGCGCACAGGCCAAGGTGGCAGCCAAGGTCAGCCCGGCCATCGTCGACATCAATACTGACCTGGGATACCAAGGCTCCTCGGCTGCCGGCACTGGCATCGTCTTGACCTCCGACGGGACCGTGCTGACCAACAACCACGTGATCAGGGGTGCCACAAAGATCTCTGCCACCGACGTGGGAAACGGCAAGACCTACAACGCCCTCGTCATCGGCTACGACCGCAGCCACGACGTCGCCGTCATCAAGCTCGTCGATGCTTCAGGACTAGTGACCGCCACCCTCGGAGACTCGTCGACTGCCTCAGTGGGCCAATCGGTGCTCGGCATCGGGAACGCCGGCGGCCAGGGTGGGACCCCAAGCGTGGCCGCTGGAACTATCACCGGCCTCGGTCGATCCATCACCGCCAATGACGCCTCGAGCAACGACTCAGAGCAGTTGACCGCCCTCATCGCCACCAACGCCCCCATTCAGCCGGGAGACTCAGGTGGACCGCTCGTCAACATGGACGGCGAGGTGTTAGGTATCGATACCGCCGCATCAACCTCGTTCTCCTTCTCGAATGCCGGAACCCAGGGTTTTGCCGTGCCGATCAATGACGCGATGGCCATCGTGAAGCAGATCACTGCAGGACACCCCTCGGCCACCGTCCACATCGGTCAAACGGCGTTCCTTGGGGTCCAGGTGCAAGATGCCGCAACGAGCATCGACGGCAGCGCTGCTGCCACTGGCGTATTGGTGGTCGGATCGGTCAAGGACTCTCCGGCTGCTGCTTCTGGCATCGCTCAGGGGGCGACGATCACCTCCGTCAACGGCGTCACGGTGTCATCACCCTCCGACCTGACCGCCCAGCTCGGCCCACGACACCCAGGTGATCGGGTGACGGTCGCATGGACAGACTCGAGCGGGCAAGCCCACCTGTCGACCATCGTCCTCGCCAAGGGCCCGGCCGCATGAGCTCGACCTGAGCCTCGGACTCCTGGTCCTCATGGAAAGCAGGGGTCCGAGGCTAGGTTCGTCATCGACCACCGGAGCCGAGGAGGCCAAGCCCATGCTCGATGCCGACAGACCCATCGCCATCACTCCAGCCCTCACCGTCTCGCTGGCCCCAGACCTCGATGGAACCCGGAGCACCATCCTCGGGAACACGGGAGACCGCGAGATTGGGATTTGGGAGGTCGATCCTGGTGTGACCACCGACATCGAAGTCGATGAGGTCTTCATCGTTCTCAACGGGTCAGCGACGATCTCGGTGGACGGACACGTCGACGTGAACATCGGACCCGGTGACGTCGTCCACCTAACCGAAGGGACGCACACCACCTGGAAGGTGCATGAGCGGCTGAGGAAGGTCTACCTGATCGCCGTCGACGAGGAATGAACGATGTTCAGCTCGACGACTCGGCACAATTGAACATCCACCGGATGCCAAAGCGATCGCAGCATGTCCCCCAGTACCCCCAAAAAAGGTCCTGCAATCCGCTGGCATCGGTCCCTCCCTCGCACAACAGGGAATAGAGCCGTTCGGTCTCTTCCCGGCTGTCAGGCTCGAGATTGATCGTGATGTTGTTGCCAACCCGGAGCTCGTGACCCATGGACTCGAGCATGTCGGTCGCCATCAGTACATGCCCACCGAGGATCGTCAGCTCGGCATGCATGATCAGGTCCCGTTCGGACTCAGGGATCGTCGGACCCTGCGGATCGGATGGCATATCACCCATGGTCGTCATCGGGGCAAGGTACTCACCACCGAAGACCTCGCGATAGAACTCGAACGCCTCTCGTGTGGTGCCCATGAAGTTCAGATACGTGCTGACTCGTGCCATCAGTGCTCCTTGTGCTCTGAGGTGTTGTGCTCATCACCAACTCTACGAGACGCGACCTGGCCCTAGGGTAGGAACAAGCACTGCAGGAGGATACCGATGAGCGATGCACAACCGTGGAGTGCACCCACCGAAGTGGATTTCCACTTCGATGTGATGTGCCCCTTCGCCTACCAGACGTCACTCTGGATCAGAGAGGTCCGACGACAGACCGGCCTCACCATCAACTGGAAGTTCTTTAGCCTCGAAGAGGTGAACCGTCCCGAGGGCAAGAAGCATCCGTGGGAACGCGAGTGGTCCTATGGCTGGTCGATGATGCGCATTGGGGCACTGCTGCGACGGACGAGCATGGACGACCTCGACCGCTGGTATGCGGTGGCTGGCGAAGCCCTCCACCTGCGGGGACTCAAGCCTCACCAGCCCGAAGTGGCTCGAGCACTCCTTGATGGTCTTGGGCTCGATCCGGGGCTCGTAGACAAGGCTATCGCCGACCCGACGACTTCCGACGAGGTAAAGGCGGAGCATGATCGTGTGATCGCTGCCGACGGATTTGGCGTGCCCACCTTGTTCTTCCCGGATGGACAGTGTCTCTTCGGCCCCGTGGTCCTCGAGCCTCCCGAGGGTTCAGCGGCAGTCCGACTCTGGGACGCCACCGTGGCGTGGACCGAGTTTCCCCATCTCTATGAGCTCCAGCGCCCCAAGACCGCGACGGACAATCTCTTGATCGCCGAGACCTTCCGGCCTTATCTCGAGGCTCGAGACTGGGTGAGCATCAATCGTGGCGAGATTCTGAGCTTTGGTGCATTCGACCCGAAAGTAGACGTATCTTCATCGCCGCCAGCGTCCGCTCCTCAGTGAACCAGCACAGATCGACAACGCCAGACCTGCTCTGACAAGCAACATTCGTCCGAATTCAGATGTGGCGGCAGGAACGAGCGTCCTGGCCAGGGAGCAATGTCGTTCGCTGCCATGCAATCGGCCTGACCAGACCCTCCCTGACCGCCACCCGAGGGAGTCAACCGCACGCGTGGGTGAGCTTCGCTACAGCCTCCTGAGTCGAGATCTGGAGCCGTCGGACATCGGGATCATCCGCCGTTCCCCGGGTTCCCCGAGTGCGTTCCCGGTGATCTCAGTGACGCGCTCGGGTGGAATCCTCCGACCAGTGGCGACGCTGCAGGGACCGCTTGGGAACGTTGACTCAATCAGTGCGCACAGCGCCAACACGACATCTCCGACGAAGGTGAAGTCGGGACCGAAGCAGTCGAAGTCATGTACGTCCACCGAGCGACCAACGACCGCCGCTCCAAT
>CAIUMH010000106.1 GCA_903900235.1 uncultured Actinomycetes bacterium | reverse complement strand
TCCTGCCTTGACACCGGTCCGGTGGTGGCCTTCCCTGAGGTGCGCCGGCGGGTCGAGGACGATCTCGGGATGACCCTCGACGAGGCGTTCGCCTCGTTCGATCCAATCCCCATCGGCCGGGCCTCGATCGCCGTGGTCCATCGGGCCACTCTCCACGACGGCCGACAGGTGGCGGTCAAAGTCCTGCGTCCAGGCGTCGAACACCTGGTGGCCACCGACCTCGACCTAATGGAGCCACTCTTCGAGATCCTGGTGCGCCAGACCGGTGCGCAGATCGCCGGGGCCATCGTTCAGCAGCTCGACGGATTTCGCCTCCAGATCGGCGAAGAGATGGACCTGCGCAATGAGGCCCGGGCGCTGGCGCACTTCAAGGCACTCACCGAGGAGAACGGCCTGGCGCTCCTCGCTGTGCCAGAGGCCTATCCGGAGCTGTCGGGCCCCAACGTGCTCACCATGGAGTTCCTTGACGGCGTGGCCATCGACGACTTCGCCGCCTGTGCCGAGCTGGGTATCGATCCGGCACCGCTGATCGACCAGCTGATTCGCGGGTTCTTCATGATGACGGTGAAGTTCCGAATGTTCCACGGCGATGCCCATGCGGGCAATCTGCTCCTGCTCAAGGACGGACGCATCGGCGTGATCGATTGGGGGATCGTCGGCCGGCTGGATGCGGAGACGCACTGGTTCCTATGCCGAATGCTCGCCGCCGTTCTTGGCGAGGACGCGGCCTGGGATGACGTGACCGGTCACCTGATCCGGACCTACGGTCCCGCCATTGGTGAGGCCATGGGGATGGATGAGGATCAGCTCAAGGTCTTCATGCGCTCCATGATCGAGCCGGTGCTCCTGCAACCCTTTGGCGAGGTGAGCTTCGCCGCCATGATGAACGCCACCCAGGTCGAGGTGGCCAAGGCCCATGGAGTCGAGTTCCAGAAGCTCACGGTTCGGGCGCTGATCAAGCGGATCCGCGTCCAGCGCAAGATCCACAAGATGGCCGTCGAGGGTGGCGGGATGATGAGCGACTTCGATCGGGGCTACTTCCTGCTCGGCAAGCAACTGATGTACTTCGAGCGCTACGGCAAGCTCTTCCTCGCTGACGTGCCCATTTTGTCGGACCGAGACTTCATCGCCAGCCTGCTGGAGCAGGCGGGAGCGTTGACTCCTCCGGCTGCCGCATGATGGGCGGCGCTGCAGCCTGAGCGGTGTTGGTGGAGAACTAGAATCTGTTCTACTCTCGCAACTGCGGACGGTCCGGGGGATCGTCCTGAATGATCTGAAGGAGGGGAAGATGGCTGACGTCGTCGAGGTCTTTCGAAGCCCACATGTGCTCGAATACCCCTATGTGCGGTCCACAGGGCCAATCGTCGGTGGGTATCTCAGTGGGCTGCGTGATGGCAAGATCCTGGGGGCTACTGGCGCCGCCGGACGAGTCATTGTTCCGCCCACCGAGTACGACCCCGACACCGCAGAGGAGCTCTCGGAGCTCGTCGAGGTGGGTCCCGGGGGCGTCGTGACCACGTGGGCATGGGTGAGCGATCCTCGTGAGGACGCCCCGCTGTCCGAGCCATTCGCCTGGGCGCTCGTGCAGCCCGATGGGGCCGACACGGGCATCCTCACCCCTGTGGCCGCTTCTGGTCCCGACGCCATGGCGTCGGGGATGCGGGTGACGGCTTCCTTCCTCCCGTCGGCCGAGCGGCAGGGCCGGGTTCAGGACCTGCGCTGCTTCGTCCCTGAGGAGGCGTCATGACCGAGGAGAACCTCGCACCAGTGACGATGCTGTCGACGCCGATCCGGCTCGACTATGACTTCACCGCCGGTCTCGCCCAGTCGAAGACCTTGGCGGGCTACGCCCAAGGCAAGTTCATCGGCCAGCGTTGCCCTAAGTGCAAGCAGGTCTATGTGCCATCGGGTGGCTCGTGCCCGACCGACGGTGTGGCCATGGATGAGGTCGTGGAGCTGCCGAACACTGGCACCGTCACGACCTATTGCATCGTGAACGTCCCCTTCGCCGGCCAGTCGATCGAGCTGCCCTACATCTGCGGCCAGATCCTGCTCGACGGTGCCAACATCTCGTTCATGGGCCTCCTTCAGGAGATCCCCACCGACGAGGTGCGCATGGGCCTTCGGGTCGAGGCGGTCTGGGTGCCCGAAGACGAGCTTGGGCCCAACCTGTCCAGTGTGAAGTACTTCCGTCCGACGGGCGAGCCCGACGCTGACTACGAGACCTTCAAGGAGTACCTGTGAGCGCGCCCAAGCCCGTCGTCGGGAACCGCCCCGTCGCCATCTGCTCATTCGCCCAGTCGCCGTCGTTGCGTCGGGTCGACCAGGCCAACGAGGTCGAGATGCTGATGCCCGTCATCGCCGAGGTCTTCGCCAAGGCGAACATGACCAAGGACGACATGGGCTTCATCTGCTCAGGCTCTACCGACTACCTCATCGGTGGCCCGTTCAGCTTTGTGATGGCCTTGGACGCTGTCGGCGTCTGGCCGCCCAAGAGCGAGAGTCACGTCGAGATGGACGCAGCCTGGGCCCTCTACGAGGCGTGGGTGCAGCTCCAAGAAGGCGTGATCGACACTGCCCTCGTCTACGGCTTCGGCAAGTCGTCGCTCGGTGACCTCAGCCGGGTCCTGGCGATGCAGCTTGACCCGTACACGATGGGCCCGCTGTGGCCCGATCAGGTGTCGCTGGCAGCCCTCCAGGCGCGCGCCCTTCTCGACCGAGGCCTCTCGACCGAGCAAGAGTTTGCCGAGATCGCCGCTCGCTCAAGGCATGACGCCCTGAAGAACCCGAACGCTCAGGTGCGCAACGAGATCCCAGTGGCCGAGCTCCTCGAGGAGGCGTACGCCGTCTCGCCGCTACGTCGTCACACCCTGCCGCCGCTCTCGGACGCTGCCGCTGCGGTGATCTTGGTGGCGGGGGACCGGGCCTATGACGTGGTTGATCGACCTGCATGGATCACGGGCATCGATCACCGTGTCGAGACCCATGCCTTTGGTGCGAGAGACCTTGCGGTCTCGACGTCGACGGCCATGGCGGCAAAGATCGCCGGAGTTGGAAATGGACCGGTCGACATCGCTGAGCTCCACGGGCCCTTCGCCCCACAGGAGGTCATCGTGCGCCAGGCCATCGGCCTTGACGACTCAGTGACGATCAACCCGTCGGGCGGCCCGCTGGCGGCAAACCCGATGATGGCAGCTGGGCTCATCCGCATGGGTGAGGCAGCGTCTCGGATCTGGGACGGTTCGGCGACGAGGGCCGTGGCGCATGCCACCTCTGGCCCGCTACTGCAGCAGAACTTGGTGTGTGTGCTTGAGGGGGAGTCATGACGGAGCGCTGCGCGGTCATCGGGATCGGTCAGACCTATCACAAGGCGAAACGAGAGGACGTCTCGATCGCCGGACTGGTCAGAGAAGCGGCCCGTGCCGCCCTCGACGATGCCGGGATGGACTGGGGTGACATCGACGCCGTGGTCGTGGGCAAGGCTCCGGACATGTTCGAGGGCATCATGATGCCCGAGCTCTATCTGGCAAGTGCCCTCGGAGCAGTCGGCAAGCCGATGCTCCGGGTTCACACGGCCGGCTCGGTCGGAGGTTCGACGGCCATCGTGGCAGCCCACCTCGTGCAGTCGGGTATCCATAAGCGGGTTCTCACCGTGGCCTTCGAGAAGCAGTCGGACTCCGATGCCATGTGGGCTCTTTCGGTGCCGCGGCCATTCTCGGCCCCACTGCTCGCTGGAGCTGGTGGCTACTTCGCCCCCATCATCCGGGCCTACATGCACCGGTCAGGTGCGCCGAATGACGTGGGTATGAAGGTGGCAGTCAAGGACCGCCTCCAGGCACTCAAGAACCCCTATGCCCACCTCCACCTCCCGGACATTTCGCTGAAGATGGTCGAGGAGTCGATCATGTTGTGGGATCCGCTGCATTACCTCGAGTCGTGCCCGTCGTCCGACGGTGCAGCTGCCATGGTGATCGCCTCGGAGGATGTGGCCGAGTCAACCTCCAAGGTCACCGGTCGGCCGCCGGCCTGGGTGCACGGCACCGCCATGCGCTCGGAGCCGACGATGTTCGCAGGCCGCAACCAGGTCAACCCGCAGGCGGGTCGAGATTGCGCCAAGGACGTCTACGCCCAGGCCGGGATCACCAACCCGCGCCAACAGCTCGACTGTGCCGAGGTCTACGTTCCCTTCAGCTGGTACGAGCCGATGTGGCTTGAGAACCTCGGATTCTGCGATGAGGGTGATGGCTGGAAGCTCACTGAGTCTGGAGCGACGGCACTTGACGGCGGTGACATCCCTTGGAACTGCTCGGGCGGCGTGCTGTCGTCGAACCCGATCGGCGCATCGGGCATGCTGCGTTTCTTGGAGGCTGCCCTCCAGGTCCGCAACATGGCCGGGGAGCACCAGGTCGAGGGGGCCAGCCGTGCGCTGGGTCATGCCTATGGCGGCGGTTCGCAGTTCTTCTCCATGTGGGTCGTCGGGTCCGACAAGCGCTGAGCTTGAGGTGGGCCTACCCTGACGGGAGGACCGCTGGAGGGAGTGCACATGGAGGTCTTCGACCACCTCGAGGGGGCGACCTGCTGGGTCGATCTCGCCACGTCAGACATCGAGGCCGCCTCGGCCTTCTATGCCGACCTGCTCGGCTGGGAGATCACCGCGGGCAATGCCGAGACCGGTGGCTACCGCCAGGCGATGCTCCATGGCCGTCCGGTCGCCGGGCTCATGCCGGTCATGGACGCGTCGATGCCGACGATGTGGACGCAGTACCTCAAAACGTCAGACGAGGACGCGCTGGCGGCCAAAGCGGTCGCGCTCGGGGCCACGGTCATCGTGCCGCCGATGGACGTCATGGACTTCGGCCGCATGGCGGTGCTTCTCGATCCCACGGGAGCTGGGTTCGGCCTCTGGCAGCCGGGCGACCTCGCCGGCTCGGGCTTTGTCCGAGATCACGGGAGCTGGACCTGGTCCGAGCTGCTCAGCTCTGACCCCGCCGCCTCTGAGGCGTTCTACGCGGAGCTGCTCGGCTGGGAGCGGGTCAACGGCGCCTCCCCGACCAGTGACCTCGACTACCGGATGTTCACGATCGGGACCGACCCGGTGGCGGGGATCATGGCTCGCCCCGAGGGCATGCCGGCCGAGATCCCTGACGTCTGGGGCGTCTACTTCACCGTCGACTCGATCTCCCGGGCGCTCGAGGTCATCGATGCGAATGGCGCCACTGTGGCTCATGGACCCGAGCTAGTCCAGGTCGGCACGATGGTCCAGCTCATCGATCCCACGGGAGCCATGGTCGGCCTGCTCGAGTCAAACCGCTGAGCCCGTCGGCGTGGAACCCTCGCACCACCGGGCGCCGGTAGAGTGAGGGAAGAGATAAGTCAAAGGCCAAGGAGGCTCTCATGAAGGTCGTTGTCGATTTCGACGCATGTGCCAGCAACGCGGTGTGCATGGGCATCGCCCCGGAAGTCTTCGAGGTCCGTGATGACGGTTACCTCTACATCCTCAACGAGAACCCCGGCGAGGAGCTGCGCGAGAAGATGCGCGAGTCGGTGAACGGCTGCCCCACCGGCGCCATCTCCATCGAGGACTGATCCCTCTGGCCCCCCGGGTCCGGTTCGCTCCTTCGCCGACCGGCTACTTCCACGTCGGCAGCGCTCGCACTTCGCTGTTCAACTGGCTCGTCGCTCGCCAAACCGGCGGCACCTTTGTGCTCCGCATCGAGGACACCGACGCCGAGCGCGGACGCCAAGAGTGGCTTGACGGGATCATCTCGGCCATGGAGTGGCTGGGGTTGAGCGCGGACGAAGGTCCCTTCCGACAATCTGAGGCTGAATCTCGTCACCGCTTGCTGGCTGATGCGCTCTACGACGCTGGCTATCTCTATGCCTGCAGTTGCAGCCGCGACGAGATCGATGCCCGGACCAAGGGCAACGCCACACCTGGCTACGACGGACACTGCCGTGACGCGGCAGTGTTCCGCACCGAGTCGACAGCGCTTCGCTTCCGTACGCCCGTCGACGGCGAGACCATCGTCGACGATGTGATCCGTGGCCGGGTGTCCTTCCCGCACAGCGCCATGGAGGACTTCGTCACCGTCAAGTCGACGGGAGCCCCCCTGTTCGCCCTGGCCAATGCCATCGATGACCGCGACATGGCCATCAGTCACATCATCCGTGGCGAGGACCTGCTGCCCACGACCCCGAAGCAAGTACTGCTCTGGCAGGCACTCGACGCGGTCGACGTCGTCGTGCCGACTCCTGTCTTCGCCCACCTGCCGATGCTTGTCAATGAGCAGCGCAAGAAGCTCTCGAAGCGTCGGGACCCGGTGGCGGTCGAGTCCTACCGCGATCAGGGCTACCTGCCGGATGCCTTCGTCAACTACCTCGCCTTGCTCGGCTGGAGCCCGGCCGGCGATGTCGAAATCTGCGACCGTTCGACGCTGATCGAGCAGTTCGCCCTTGCAGACGTCCACCATGCGCCGGCTTTCTTCGATGTGGCCAAATTGACCCATATCAACGGTGAGTACATCCGGGCGATGGATGTCGAGGACTTCATCGCCGCAGCGCAGCCCTGGATCACTCCCGAGTTGGCATCGTGGTCGCCCGAGGGCGCAGCTCCTGCCTGGCCGGCCGAGCGTTTCGACCCTGCCGTCTTTGCGGCTATGGCACCGTTGGTCCAAGAGCGCGTGGCCACACTCGGAGAGATTCCGGCCATGGTCGATTTCCTCTTCCTTGCTGACCCGCCGCTCGACGCAGCGGCGGTCGCCAAGGTGCTCGTTGGCGACACCAATGCCGAGCACATCCTCACCATCGCCCTCGAGATCTATGGGACCTGCGACTTTGAGGCGACGGCCCTTCACCAGGCGACCGTTGCCGTTGGCGAGACGCTCGAGCTGAATTTGCGCAAGACCCAGGCGCCGATTCGCGTTGCGGTAACTGGCCGTTCCGTCGGGCCGCCGCTGTTCGAGTCGCTCGCCGCTCTCGGCCGGGATGAGGTCCTGCGCCGGGTGGAGGCCGCACTCGAGCTCGCCCGGGGCTGATGCTGTTTCTCGTCAAGTTGGCAGTGAAGGCGATGGCCTTCGTCCTGCTGGCATTGGTCGTCTATCTCGGAGTGACGGCAGTGCAGATCTACCTCACGAGTCGGCAGTCCTCGAATCAACCAGCCCAAGCCATCATCGTGATGGGATCGGCAGAGTACGACGGCCGGCCATCGCCAGACCTGAAGGCCCGACTGTCCGAGGCTCTCGACCTTTACCGATCCGGGCGGGCTCCGCTGGTGGCGGTGACGGGGGGTCGGATCGCCGGTGACCTCTACACCGAGGCCGGAGTTTCGGCGGCTTGGCTCGAGCATCGCGGAGTTCCTCCTTCGGCGCTGGTGGTCGGCGGTGGAGCGGATTCCTACGAGAACCTTGGCTCGATTGCCGACCCGCTCAAGGCCCGAGGGGTCTCCACGGTATTGATGGTGACCGATCCTTTCCACGAGGACCGTTCGATGGCCATCGCAGGAACCTTTGGCTTCGAAGCGATGTCTTCGCCAACGACCACCTCACCGATCACGGGGCTTGCGACAGTGCCCTACTTTGCGAAGGAAACCGTGGCCGTGGCCTTCGGCCGGATCGTCGGATATGGCCTCCTGTCGAACACCGCCCACCCGGCAGCAGGCTGAGGAGCGAAGTTGGGAGAAGGCGGGATCGGCTAACATGAGTTCTCCACCTTCGGGGGTGGTGTAATCGGCAACACGACTGGTTCTGGTCCAGTTATTGAGGGTTCGAGTCCTTCCCCCCGAGCTCCGAGGTGCTGAGCGATCAGCACCGAGGTCAGGGTCCCATCGTCTAGAGGCCTAGGACATCACCCTCTCAAGGTGAAGACACGGGTTCGAATCCCGTTGGGACTGCCACTTGCCATACCGAGAACGACCGGGGTGAATCACACCGGGTTTCTTAGAGACTCGGTGGTTTGGGAACCAGCCTCTTCGCCTGGTTCGGTCACATCGTAGAAGGCCGCCTCGAACTCCGCCGGGGAGAGATCGCCGAGTGAGCTGTGGATCCGG
>CAIUMH010000105.1 GCA_903900235.1 uncultured Actinomycetes bacterium | reverse complement strand
GTCCTCGGCATCGAAACCTCATGCGACGAAACAGCCGCCTCGGTCGTGGAGGGCGGCACCACCATCGTCTCCTCGGTGGTCTCCAGTCAGATCGACCTGCACGCTCGCTATGGCGGAGTGGTGCCTGAACTCGCCGGCCGCGCCCACGTGGAGCTGCTCACCCCGGTCCTGGCCGACGCCCTCGAGCAGGCCGGTTCCGACCACACCGGCCGAGGTATCGACGGTATTGCCGTCACGCATGGACCCGGCCTCATCGGGTCGCTCCTGGTGGGGGTGGCCGAGGCCAAGGCGCTGTCGATGGCGTGGGGGGTGCCGCTGGTCGGGGTCAACCACCTCGAAGCCCACCTCTTCGCTTCGCTGCTCGAGCAGCCCGACCTGGGCTGGCCGCTGCTGGTCCTCTTGGTCTCGGGTGGCCACACCTTGGTGATCGAGGTCACCGCCCCCGGCGAGTACCGGCTCATGGGCAGTACCATCGATGACGCCGCCGGTGAGGCCTTCGACAAAGTGGCCCGGTTCATCGGCCTGGGCTACCCAGGCGGCCCAGCCATCGATGCCCTCGCACCGCAGGGGAACCCCAAGGCCTACGCCTTTCCTCGATCGATGCCCGGAGACGGCTACGACTTCTCGTTCAGCGGTCTCAAGACTTCGGTCGTCAACAAGGTGCGCAAGGAGCCCGAAGCCTCGACCGCCGACGTAGCCGCCTCGTTCCAGGAGGCGGTGGTGGACGTGCTGGTCACCCGAGCCCGGGCTGCCGCAGCCGATGTCGGGGCCCGAGCCATCTGCCTGGCCGGAGGCGTGGCCGCCAACTCGTTGCTGCGGGCCCGGATCGAACAGGCCTGTGCCGAAGACGGCATCGGGGCATTCCTGCCCAGCCGGGCCCTGTGCACCGATAATGCCGCCATGGTGGCCGCTGCCGGCTACTGGCGCCTGCACCACGGGGACCGCAGTCCCTTGACGCTGGCTGCCGATCCGAACCTGCGACTGGTCTCCACTGTTTGAACTGCACGTCCTGAGTAGCACGTCCTGAGTAGCACGGCCCCTGGCCTGCCTGGCGCCCGAACAGGCGCCCGACCAGGGCATCGATGGGGCTGGCTGGCACTCTAGGGGCGCGGTTGCCAACCGAGGCTGGGCCGGGTATCGTTGGCACTCTCAACCCTCGACTGCCAAACGTGCCACAGGAGGCCCGAATCATGAGTCTGTACCCCCTCGACGACCGCATCGTCGTCCAGCCCGGCGAGTCCGAGGAGACCACCGCTTCCGGTCTGGTCATCCCCGACACCGCCAAAGAGAAGCCCCAGCAGGGTGAAGTTCTCGCCGTCGGCCCTGGCCGCCGCTCCGAGACGACCGGCGAGCTCATCCCTCTTGACATCAAGGTCGGCGACACCGTCGTCTACTCCAAGTACGGAGGCACCGAGATCAGCGCTGACGGCAAGGATCTGCTGATCCTCTCGAGCCGCGACATCCTGGCCAAGGTGACGAAGTAATGGCCAAGATGCTCAAGTTCGACGAGGCCGCCCGCCGCGGCCTCGAGGCCGGCGTCAACAAGCTGGCCGACGTAGTCAAGGTGACGCTCGGGCCGAAGGGCCGCAACGTCGTGATCGAGAAGAAGTTCGGTGCTCCCACCATCACCAACGATGGCGTGTCCATCGCCCGTGAGGTAGAGCTCGAGGACCCCTTCGAGAACATGGGCGCCCAGCTCGTCAAGGAAGTCGCCACCAAGACCAACGACGTCGCCGGTGACGGAACCACGACAGCCACCGTGCTGGCCCAGGCGCTTATCCGCCAGGGACTGCGTAACGTGGCTGCCGGAGCCAACCCCCTCGGTCTCCGCAAGGGAATCGACAAGGGTGTGGCCGCCGCCGTCGCTTCGATCAAGAAGCAGGCCAAGGAGATCGACTCGAAGACGGAGATCGCCCAGGTGGCCTCCATTTCCGCAGCCGACTCGGCCATCGGCGAGGTCCTGGCTGACGCCATCGACCGCGTCGGCAAGGACGGGACCGTCACGGTCGAAGAGTCCAACACGTTCGGCATCGAGCTCGAGTTCACCGAGGGCATGCAGTTCGACAAGGGCTACCTCTCCCCGTACTTCGTCACTGACGCCGAGCGCCAGGAGGCCGTCCTGGACGACCCCTTGATCCTCTTCGTCAACGGCAAGATCAGCGCCGTCCACGACCTGGTTCCCGTCCTCGAGAAGGTCATGCAGACCGGCAAGCCGCTGCTGATCATCGCTGAGGACATCGAGGGCGAGGCTCTGGCCACCCTGGTCGTCAACAAGATCCGTGGCACGTTCACCTCGGTCGCCGTCAAGGCCCCCGGATTCGGTGAGCGCCGCAAGGCGATGCTCCAGGACATGGCCGTGCTGTCCGGTGCCCAGGTGATCTCTGAGGAGATCGGCCTGAAGCTCGACACCACCACCGTGGACCTGCTGGGCAGTGCCCGTCGCGTCATCGTCACCAAGGACAACACCACCCTCATCGAGGGCGGCGGGTCCGCTGACGACGTCAAGGGACGGATCGCTCAGATCAAGCGCGAGATCGACGACACCGATTCCGACTGGGACCGCGAGAAGCTGCAGGAGCGGCTGGCCAAGCTGGCTGGCGGCGTAGCCGTGGTCAAGGTCGGAGCAGCCACCGAGGTGGAACTCAAGGAGAAGAAGCACCGCATCGAAGATGCACTCTCCGCCACCCGGGCCGCAGTCGAAGAGGGCATCGTGGCCGGTGGCGGTACCGCACTGGTCCGCTCGCGTGCCGCCGTGCAGGCCGTCATCGACACCCTGGAGGGTGACGAGGCCACTGGCGCCACCATCGTGCTGAAGGCTCTGGCTGCACCGTTGGAGGCCATCGCCAACAACGCTGGCCTCGAGGGTTCGGTCTACGTCAAGGAAGTGGAGAGCAAGAAGGGCCACATCGGCCTGAACGCCGCCACGGGCGAGCTCGAGGACCTGGTCAAGGCCGGCGTCATCGACCCGGCCAAGGTGACCCGCTCTGCACTGCAGAACGCGGCCTCCATCGCCGGACTCCTGCTGACCACCGAGGCGCTCGTCGCCGACAAGCCCGAGAAGGGTGACGGCGGCGCTGCTGCTGCTGCCGCTGCCATGGGCGGCGGCATGGGCGGCATGGGTGGCATGGGCGGCATGATGTACTCACACCGCCGGCCCGCAGTATGGGCCGGCACGCTGCACCGGGCTGTTTCGAACAGCACGAGGCAGCACGTATCGCAGACGATGGCCGGGCCCTCGGGTCCGGTCATTGTCGCGTCCGGGGGCAATCACACCATGAAGACCTGGAGCCCTTTGATCGCTTCGTAGTCTCGGTCCTAGGTCACCACTGGTCGTTCGTGGACGATGGCGGTGGCGGCGATGAGGGCGTCGAGCACTGGAACTCGCCGGTTTCGGGACCGGAGATCGGCCACGATACGGGCAAAGGTGCGTGCCACCTCGGCGTCCACCGGCAGGGGGGTGTTTCGGTGTGGGATCCAAAGATCACGGCGGCCCGGACCGGGTCATCGTCCAGTCTGGGCAGACCAGCGAGGCGTCAAGGCCGCAGAAGGGCCTGTGGGTCCTCTACTGGATCATCGGTCGGGCACGTAGTGCCGGTCTCCGGCCGGGTCGGTCCACACCCGCATCTTGCGGTCTGTACCCGGGTCGGTGAACACCTCGTC
>CAIUMH010000104.1 GCA_903900235.1 uncultured Actinomycetes bacterium | reverse complement strand
TCGGTGAGTGCCTTGAAGTGCGCCAGCGCCCGGGCCTCATTGCGCAGGTCCATCTCTTCGCCGATCTGGAGGCGAAATCCGTCGAGCTGCTGAACGATGGCCCCGGCGATCTGCGCACCGGTCTGGCGTACCAGGATCTCGAAGAGTGGCTCCATCAGGTCAAGGTCGGTGGCCACCAGGTGATCGACCCCTGGACGCAGGACTTTGACCGCCACCTGTCGGCCGTCGTGGAGAGTGGCCCGATGGACCACGGCGATCGAGGCCCGGCCGATGGGGATCGGATCGAACGAGGCGAACGCCTCGTCGAGGGTCATCCCGAGATCGTCCTCGACCCGCCGGCGCACCTCAGGGAAGGCCACCACCGGACCGGTGTCAAGGCAGGACCGGAACTCGTCGGAAACGGCCTCGCCGAAGATCCCCGGCGATGACGCCAGGATCTGGCCGAACTTGATGAAGGTGCCTCCGACATCCTCGAAGGCGAGGCGCATCGGCTCGGCGAGCTCCTCAGGACTGAGGAGACCCGACCGGGCATGACGGACTTGAGCGACGCCCACTGGAGCGAATCGCCGTGCGAACGCGGCCACCACGACCGCACCACGGGCGGTGAGCTCAGCGATGGTCGGCGTCGGCAGCCGGCGAGGGTGGTACCGGAGCGGGTCGGCTCCGATTGGAGCTGGCTGGTGCGCTTGGGTCACCCTCCCACGTTAGGGGTGTCGCCGATGGCCGGCGACACCCGATCAGGCCTCGCCGAAGTGCTTCTTCACCGACTCAAGCGCTCCGGCATAGGTGGCACCCATCAGGTCGGCCATCTCTGGCGGCTCGACGTCATAGGCCCAGGTGATCTTCGAGCCTGTCCCCTGCTCGGTGACGGTGATCGTGCCCCGGTGGTGCTCGACCGGCACCCCGTCAACGATGCCGTAGACAAGGCGGCGAGCCACATCGTCATGCTCGTAGAGGCGCTCGCGGATCTTCATGCCGAACATGCCGATGATCCGGTCATCACCCTCGATCTCGAGCGACTCGAGATCCGGGAAGACCGCCTCGATGCCGGCGAAGTCGCCGACTGCGCCCCAGGCCTCGTCGGCGCTGACCGCCAGCTCGCACTCCACAGAACCTTCGGCCATCGCAGTACTCCTCCATCTCGGTGGCCGGGTCCTCCCCGGCGACGGACGTACACTACGCCGAGTTGAACGACCCGGCGAGGAGGCACGGTGGAGTACCGCAGCATCGGAGGCCTCGCCGTCTCGGTGGTCGGCATCGGCACCAATAACTTCGGCACCCGTCTCGATCAAGCCCAGACCACAGCGGTCGTGACCGCGGCACTCGACGAGGGCATTGTGTTCTTCGACACCGCTGACATCTACGGCGCCACCGAGTCCGAAGTCTTCTTGGGCCGAGCCCTCGGCGGCCGCCGAGCCGAGGCCATCATCGCCACGAAGTTCGGGCTCCCCTTCGCCGATCAGGCCGGGGGCGGCTCCCCGGCCTATGTGATGAGCTCGTGCGAAGCCAGCCTGCGACGGCTCGACACCGAGGTAATCGATCTCTTCCAGCTCCATGCTCCCGACGCCAGCGTGCCCCTCGCCGACACGCTCGGTGCCATGGCCGAGCTGGTGGCGGCCGGAAAGGTTCGTGCCCTCGGGTGCTCCAACTTCACCGCCGCCCAACTGCGCGAGGCCGCTGCGCTCGGGATCGATCCAGGCTTCGCCAGCGTACAGAACCAGTACTCGCTCCTCTGGCGAGAGCCCGAGGGAGAGATCCTCGAGACACTCGACGAGCTCGGGATGTCACTCCTGCCCTACTACCCACTGGCCAATGGACTGCTCACCGGCAAGTACGCCAAGGGGGCAGAGGTTCCCGAGGGGACCCGGCTGGCTCTCATGCCCAAGGAGCGCACTGCCCACTGGCTGGCCGACGAGCAGCTCGACGTGGTCGAAGCCATCCGGGAGATCGCCCTTGACATTGACCTGCCCATGGGCACCGTGGCCTTCTCGTGGCTGGCCAACCACCACCAGGTGGCCAGTGTGATCGCTGGAGCATCGACTCCTGCTCAGGTGGCTCAGAATGCCGCTGCAGTCATTGAACTGAGCACCGAGGTGCTTGGCCGGCTCGATGCGGCAACCGCTGCTCCCATCGTCTCGACCTAGGTCGAGACGATGGCCCTGGCGATCTAGCTGGCGGCCAGTGCCCCCACCATCTTGGTGAGGGTCTCCTTGGCATCGCCGAAGACCAGCGTGGTCTTCTCGTTGAAGAGCAGCTCGTTCTCGATGCCGGCGAAACCCGGACGCATCGAGCGCTTCAGGAAGACGACCTGGCCAGCCTCGTCGGCATTGATGATCGGCATCCCTGAGATCGGACTCCCGGCCTCGCGTGCGGCTGGGTTGACCGTGTCATTGGCTCCGACGACGAGGGCGACGTCGCAGTCCTTGAGCATCGGGTTGGCCTCGTCCATCTCAAGCAGCTTGTCGTAGGGGACATTGGCCTCGGCGAGGAGGACATTCATGTGCCCCGGCATACGGCCTGCCACTGGGTGGATGGCATAGAACACGTCGATGCCCTTGGCCTCGAGCTCGTCGGCCAGTTCACGGATGATGTGCTGCGCTTGGGCCACGGCGAGGCCATAGCCCGGGATGATGGCCACCTTGTTGGCATAGGCCAGCATGACGCCGATGTCCTCAGGAGTCTGCGAGCGGACCGGGCGATCCTCACCGGTGCCCGCCGCTCCGCCAGAGACCGCGGAGCCGAAGGCGCTGAACAGGATGTTGGGCAGGCTGCGCCCCATTGCCTTGCACATCATCTGCGTGAGCAGCAGACCCGAGGCACCGACCAGGGTGCCGGCCACGATCAGCATGTTGTTGCCGAGCGTGAATCCTGACGCCGCCACGGCGACGCCAGTCAGCGAGTTCAGCAATGAAATCAGTACGGGTACGTCGGCGCCACCGATCGGCAGGACGATGGCCATGCCGACGATGAAGGCCACGGCGAGCAGGATCCACAGGAGTGCCACTGAGGGGTGGATCAGGATGATCACGATGAGGGCGACGGCTCCGACGCCGAGGAGGGCGTTGATGACCTGCTGGCCCGGATACGTGATCGGCCGCCCGGTGATGAGCTCTTGAAGCTTGATGAAGGCAATGGCCGAGCCCGAGAACGACACGGTACCGATGAGCACGCCGAGGAGGACCTCGAGCACCACATAGGTGGGCGGGCCCTCGTGCTGGATCTTCATGTATTCAGTGATCGACACCAGCGCTGCTGCGCCACCACCGACTCCATTGAAGATGGCCACGAGCTGCGGCATGGCCGTCATCTTGACGAACCGCGAGGTCGGGATGCCGATCACGGCGCCGACGATCATGGCGATCACCATGGGCACGACATTGCGCAGGTTCGGCTGGAAGAACGTGGCCCCAATGGCGACGGCCATACCGAACATGGCGATGAAGTTTCCCGATCGAGCCCGCTTCGGGTTCGACAGGCCCTTCAGGGCGAGGATGAACGTAATGGCTGCAAAGAGATAGCAGAGGTCAAGGACGGTGCCTCTGGCGATGAGCGTGCCGGTCACTTGGCCACCTCTTCTGTCTTCTTCTTGTCGACCGGCTTGGCCTTGAACATGCCGAGCATGCGGTCCGTGACAGTGAAGCCGCCGACCACGTTGAGTGTGGCCAGGAACACCGCTGCGGTGCCGAGGGCAATCTCAAGGCCGCCCGAGGCGCTGCCCAGGACGATCATCGATCCGACGATGATGACACCGTGGATGGCGTTCGATCCCGACATCAGCGGAGTGTGCAGGATGGCCGGCACCTTGGCGATGACCTCGATGCCGACGAAGATCGTCAGGATGAAGACCGTCAGGTACTGGAGGATCGTGTTGCCCATGGTCAGGCCTCCTCGGTGATCTCAGCCGCAGGCTCCTCAACGGGAGGCGGGGTGATGGGGGTGTAGGTCATGCCCAGAACCTCGGCCGCAGCGGCATTGGTCGCCTCGCCGTCCTTGAGCACCGTGGTGCCGATGACGACCTCGTCGGCCCAGTCCGGGTCGAGAGCGCCCTCGTTGGAGAACAGCTCGAGCAGGTTCTGCACGTTGCGGGAGTACAAGAAGCTGGCGTGCGTGGGCATACCGGCCGGAGGATTGGTCATACCAATCACCGATGCATTGCCTCGGACGACCGTCTTGCCCGCCTCGGTGACCTCGCAGTTGCCGCCACCGTCAGCGGCCATGTCGATGACAATGGCGCCAGGGCCCATGTCGTCGACCATCTGCGCTGTCACCAGGATCGGTGCCTTGCGGCCCGGAACGGCCGCCGTCGTGATCACCACGTCGGACGAGGACACCACCGAAGCGAGGGCCTTCTGCTGCTCGGCCAGCTCCTCGGGAGTGAGCTCACGGGCGTAGCCGCCGGTGCCCTCCGCAGTGACGCCGAGGTCGACGAACGTCGCTCCGAGGCTCTCCGCCTCTTCCTTGGCTGCCGCCCGGACGTCATAGGCGCTCACCTTGGCACCGAGACGTCGGGCGGTGGCGATGGCCTGGAGGCCGGCGACGCCGACACCCATCACGAGGACCTTGGCCGGCGGCACCGTGCCGGCAGCCGTCATGAACATCGGGAAGAACTTGGCCAGGCTCTCGGCAGCGAGCAGGCCGGCCCGGTAGCCCGACACCGTGGCCTGCGAGCTGAGCGCGTCCATGGACTGGGCTCGGCTGATGCGAGGCAGCAGGTCAAAGCTGACGGCGGTGGCCTGCTTGGCAGCGAGGACCTTCAAGGCCTCGACTGACTGTGCGGCCTGGAGGAAGCTGAGTACGAGGACCCCATCGGGGTACCCGGCCGCCTCCTCGGCGGTGGGGGCGTTGACCTTGACGATCACGGCAGCGCCGTTCACGGTCGAGGCAGCGTCAGGGGCAATGCGGGCACCGGCGTCGGTGAACGCCTGGTCCGTGAAGGTCGCCTCGTCACCGGCGCCAGACTGGACAACTACGTCCCAGCCTTGGGCCACCAGCTTCTGCGCAATCTCCGGGACCAAGGCGACACGGCGCTCGCCGGGTCGCGTCTCTGTTGGGATGGCAAGAATCACGGGCCAATTCTTACCACCTCAAGGGTGCAAACGTCTCTTCCGCTGGTCAGCCGGGCAGCCCCTGGGCTGCCCGCAGGAACGCTGGCCACTCTCCGCCCCCGTGCAGGACGATGTTGGCACCCGAGAGATACGGCGACAGCGGCCCCGCCATGGAGAGCACCAGGCCTGCGACGTCGCCGGGCGTCCCCATCCGCCCGAGCGGAATCGTGGCGGCCACGCGAGCGAAACCCTCTGCTCCGCCATAGTGCTCAGGGCCGGCTCCGGAGTCGAGGAGGCCGACGGTGATGTAGTTGACCCGGACCTTGGGCGCCCACTCCACGGCGAGCGACTCCGTCAGCTTGATCAGTCCCGCCTTCGCCGCCCCATAGGCAGCCGTCCCAGGCGACGGCCGCATGGCCGCTACCGAACCGATGTTGATGATGTGGCCACCGGTCTGTTGGAGCTGCATCTGGGCGTTGGCAGCCTGCGAGCAAAAGAAGGGCGCCAGGAGGTTGAGCGACACCACGGACGTGATGAAGCGAGGGGACGCGGTCGCTGCGTCCGCCGAGGGCGACCCCCCTGCGTTGTTCACCAGGAGGTCGAGGTGGCCGAACTCGGAGGTGGCCGCCTCCATGACCGTGGCGGCCTGCTCGGCATCTCGCACATCCGCCACCACGAAGCGCGCCGTCCGCTCGATGCCGTCGGGTCCCGTCTCACTGGTCGGCGCAGCCGGTTCATTGCGACCACATGTGACGACCTCGGCACCGGAGCGCAGCAGAGTCTGCGTGATCGCCAGACCCACCCCACGACTGCCACCGGTCACCACACAGACCTGTCCGACGAGGTCCACCGACGCATTCGACATGTGCACTCCCCCTTCTCGCCCTGCACCCTAACGCCGACTGATCTGGCCGTCGCCCTCCCTGGTGGCCCACCCGCAGCGGGGTGACTAGCGTGATCTGACGCACCGTCAGACACCGACGTCGACGGATCCACTGAACCAGGAGCTGCTTCGTGCCGATCAGGACCGAGAACAACAGGCCCGGCATCACCGAGGTGATCGTCGACCACCCACCGGTCAATGCCCTTGACGTGGCGGGCTGGTTCTCCCTCGCTGACGCCATCCTGGCCGCCGGTCGCGACCCGGAGTGCCGCGTGGTCATCCTGCGCGCCGAAGGCCGAGGGTTCAACGCCGGCGTCGACATCAAAGAGATCCAGGCCAAGGGCGACGAAGCCCTGATCGGCGTCAACCGCGGCTGCTTCGCCGCCTTCGCCGCCGTCTACGACTGCGAGGTGCCGGTCATCTCGGCCGTCGCAGGGTTCTGTCTCGGAGGCGGGATCGGCCTCGCCGGCAACTCCGACATGATCGTGGCCAGTGACGACGCCACCTTTGGCCTCCCTGAGGTCGACCGGGGTGCGCTCGGGGCAGCCACCCATCTCGCCCGCCTCGTCCCTCAGCACCTGATGCGCCGCATGCTCTTCACCGCTGAGCCCATCACGGCGCAAGAGATGGCGCAGTACGGGTCGCTCTATGCCGTGGTCCCGCGCGAGGAATTGCTTGAGAAGACCTACGAGCTCGCCGAGAAGGTGGCTGCAAAGAGCCCGACCATCTTGCGCCGGGCCAAGGAGGCCGCCAACGGCATTGACCCAATCGACGTCAAGCGCAGCTACCGCTTTGAACAGGGCTTCACCTATGAGCTCCACGTCCGTGGAGTGGCCGACGAGCAGCGCGACGCCTTCGTAGAGAAGCGCGACGCCGACACCACGAAGTAGGAGCGATGGCAGACAAGCAGACCACCGTGTCGGCCATGGCCGACGAGATCACCTCCGGCATGACGCTCGGCATCGGCGGATGGGGCTCGCGGCGCAAGCCGATGGCCCTCGTGCGCGAGCTGCTCCACCGCGACGTGACCGATCTCACCCTCGTGTCCTATGGCGGTCCCGACGTTGGACTCCTCGTGGACGCCGGCAAGGTGGCCAAGGTCATCTGTGGCTTCGTGACCCTCGATTCGATCGCCCTCGACCCACTCTGGCGGGCCGCCCGACAGGCCGGCACCGTCGAGTTGACCGAGGTCGATGAAGGGCTCTTCTACCTCGGCCTGCAGGCTGCCGCCTGGCGGGTGCCCTTCCTCCCCGCTCGAGCTGGCCTCGGGTCGGCCGTGCAGTCTGAGACGCCGGCCTTCAAGACCGTGGCCAACCCTTATGTTGACGGTCCATTTGCCGACCCGGAGGATGCCGGGGCTGAGCTCTTCGCCATGCCGGCACTGCGGCTCGATGTGGCCGCCATCCACGTCAATGTGGCCGACACGGCCGGATCGGCCATGGTCCTCGGGCCAGATGCCCACTTCGATGACCTGTTCCTCGGGGCCGCCACCCGTCGCTTCGTCACGGCCGAGCAGGTGGTGCCCGCCGGGACGCTGGCCGATCATGGTCCCCTCGAGCGAGCCATGATCCATCGACTGCTGACCGACAAGGTGGCCGAGACGCCCGGTGGTGCTCACTTCACGGCGAACCCGCCAGATGCCCAACGCGACGAGGCCTTCCAGAAGCACTACGCCGCCTCTGCCAAGGACCCTGAAACCTGGGCGGCGTTCAAGGAACGCTTCCTCGCCGGCGACGAAGCCGCCTATCAGTCCGCCGTCGAGACCTGGAGGTCCGAGCAGTGAGCGATGTCACCCGAGCAGATATCTGCACGATCGCCTGCGCCGAGGCCTGGCGCGGCGACGGCGAGGTCATGGCCAGCCCCTTCGGCTCAGTCCCAGCCTTGGGCGCTCGGCTGGCCAAGTCGACGTTCGCACCCGACCTCGTCTTGACCGACGGTGAGGCAGCGCTGGTGCACGGCATCCCCACCCTCGCCACCAAGTCCGCCGAACTCGTGCGCGAGTCCTACGTGCCCTACAAGACGATCTTCGCCATCGTCTGGTCAGGCCGTCGCCACATCATGATGATGGCCAGCCAGGTCGACCAGTTCGGCAACCAGAACATCGCCGCCATCGGGGATCACGCCAAGCCCAAGGCTCAGCTGGTCGGTGTGCGGGGGGCACCCGGGAACTCAGTGAACCACGCCACCTCTTACTGGGTCCCTGACCACAACCCCCGCTCCTTCGTCGCCTCAGTCGACGTCGTGTGCGGGGTAGGCAACGACCGGGCGGCAGCCGCCGGGCCGGGGGCCAGTCGCTTCCATGACCTGCGTCGTGTGGTGTCGAACCTCGGTGTCTTCGACTTCGCCACTCCCGACGGCTCAATGCGGATCGCCTCGGTGCACCCGGGCGTCAGCCTTGACGAGGTGGCGGCCGCTACCAGCTTCGCCCTCGCCGGCATCGACACCGACGTACCGGTGACACGGGAACCAACCGAGACCGAAGCCGGGCTGCTGAACCTGCTCGACCCGAAGGGCCTCCGTGAGCGCGAGGTCTCGGCATGAGTGACATCGTCTTCCCCGAGCCCCACCCGGCGCTCCAAACCCGGTTCTGCGACCTCGTCGGCGTCCGCTACCCCATCGTCCAGACCGGTATGGGCTGGGTTGCAGGCTCGAGCCTGGTGATCGCCACCGCCAAGGCAGGTGGTCTCGGCATCTTGGCTTCGGCCACCATGACCCTTGAGCAGCTCACGGAGCAGATCGCCGAGGTCCGTTCTGAGACCGATGCTCCGTTCGGCGTCAACATGCGCACCGATGTCGCGGACGTTGAGGATCGCATCGCCGCCATGCTCGACGCCGGCGTCAAGGTGGCCAGCTTCGCCCAGGCTCCGCGTCCGGACCTCGTGGCCTACTGCCGAGACAAGGGCCTCGTCGTCATGCCGACCGTCGGTGCCCGGCGGCACGCCGAGAAGATGGCCGGCATCGGCGTCTCCGCCGTGATCGCCCAGGGCGCCGAGGGTGGCGGTCACACCGGCGTGGTGCCCACCTCACTGCTCACCCCCGACGTGGCCCAGGCCGTCGGCGAGCAGATCCCAGTGATCTCGGCCGGTGGCTGGTCGAGTGGCGCTGGCCTCGTGGCGGCGATCGCCCTCGGTGCCGACGGGATCGCCATGGGGACGCGCTTCTTGCTCACCACCGACAGCCGGGTGCCCGAGGAGGTCAAGGCCCAGTACCTCGCCACACCGGTGACCGGGACCGTGGTCTCGACCCGCATCGACGGTGCCCCCCAGCGGGTCATCCGCACAGAACTCGTCGAGCACCTCGAAGGGTCGAGCTGGCTGTCGAACCTGCCACGCTCGTTGCGCAGCGCGCACCAGTTCCGCAAGGAGACCGGCGACTCGCTGCTCTCGCTGGCCAAGGAGGGCACGGCGATGAAGAAGGGCAATGAGCTCACCTGGCCCCAGGTCGTCATGGCCGCCAACGCTCCGGTCATGACCAAGGCTGGGCTCGTCGATGGTCGCACCGACGTCGGCGTACTCCCCACCGGCCAGGTGACGGGCGTGATCACCGAGCTACCCTCGGTGGCCGAGCTGATAGCCCGGATCATCACCGAGGCGAACGTCACCCTGGCTCGACTCGGCTGAACGACCCGCCACCTAGAGTGGCCTCCATGAGCACCAGCCCCTCGCCCAGCGCCGCCGACAGTTCCGGGGATGTGGTGGGAGCGATGCGCACCCACAAGAACCACGACGGAATAATCCTGGCGCTCGCCTGCGTGGCGCAGTTCATGGTGATCCTCGACGTCTCCGTCGTGAACGTCGCCCTCCCGTCGATCGGCAAGGACCTCCACTACTCGCCCACCGGCCTGCAGTGGGTCGTCAACGCCTATGTGCTCGCCTTCGCCGGCTTCCTCCTGCTCGGCGGCCGGGCGGCCGACCTCTTCGGCCGCCGTAAGGTCTTCATCGCCGGGGCTGCACTGTTCTCAGTGGCCAGCCTCGTCGGTGGCCTCGCCACCACCTCGGGGATGCTCACCGGAGCCCGGGTGGCCCAAGGCCTCGGCGGCGCACTGCTCTCGCCGGCCACGCTCACCATCATCGTCACCACCTTCCAGGGTCCTCGACTCGCCAAGGCCCTCGGCATGTGGGGTGCCGTTGGAGGTGCCGGTGGCGCCATCGGCTCACTGCTCGGCGGCATCTTGACCGCGGAACTCTCTTGGCGCTGGGTGCTCTTCATCAACATCCCCATCGGCATCGGCGTGGTGATCGGAGCGGTGCTCTATCTCAGCGAGGTGCGTCGCTCCACGCCGTCGACCAAGCTGGACGTCGCCGGAGCACTGCTCGTCACCGCCGGGCTCTCGACGCTGGTCTACGCCATCGTCAATACCGACACCCACGGCTGGGGCTCCGCCTTCACACTCGAATGGGTGGCCGCGGCGGTGGTCCTCCTCGTGGCCTTCGCCATCGTGGAACTCAAGATCGCCTCGTCGCCACTCGTCCCCTTCGGGTTCTTCAAGAACCGGGTGACGGCCTCCGCCAACGTCGTGATGTTCCTCGTCGGCGCTGCCTTCTTCTCGATGTGGTACTTCCTGACCCTCTACCTCCAGGACGTCCTGCACTTCTCGGCCCTGACCACGGGCTTCGCCTTCGCCCCCCAGGCCATCGCCATCATCATCGGCGCCCAGGTCACCACCCGCCTCATGGTCAAGGTGGGCGTCTGGCCGCTGATCATGGCGGGGACGACCATCGCCTGCATCGGCTTCTTCTGGCTCGGGCACCTCAGTTACGACTCGACCTACTTCGGCTCCGTGTTCTTCCCGGCGATCACCATCTCCTTCCCACTCGGCCTGCTATTCAGCCCACTGGCTGCAGCAGCCACCTCCCAGGTCGACCACACCCAGGCCGGACTGGCTTCAGGTGTGCTCAACACGGCGCGCCAGATGGGTGGGTCGCTCGGCCTCGCCGTCCTGGCCACCATCGCCTACAACGAGACGAGGTCGTTCTTCTCGTCCGGAGCTCACACCGACGCCCACAGCAACAGCGTGGCCAAGGCGCAGGCCTTCACCGCCGGCTACAACCAGGCATTCCTGATCGCCTCGGCCATCTGCCTCGTGGCGATGGTCGCCACCTTCTTCATCCCCCGCCACCTCGGCAAGCCGACCAAGGACGAGGCGAACGAGGCCAACGCCCTGGCCCACGAGACCGACTGAGCAACGCTCCAGCAGGACGGTTGCGCACCATGTGCAGCCCAGGCCAAAGCGGCCAACCAGAGGCTACGTGTTGATGCATGGCACGGACCAACATCGACATCGACATCGACATCGACATCGACATCGACATCGATGAGGCGGCGTGTCGCAGGGTGATGGACCGCTTCAGCCTCGCCAGCACGACCGACGCGGTGAATCTGGCACTCCAATCCTTGGTCGCCGAGCCGATGAGCGAAGACGAGGCCCTCGTCATGCAGGGGCGGGATGGGACGGCGATCTCGACGTCGTGGAAACCTCTTGGATCTTGTGACGTGGCTCGCTGACTCCGTCGCCTCTCCAACCAACTGCTCGTCAACTCGATCTCGACGCTCTTCACCCAGTCAACGCCGGTCGAGGTCATCTTCGTCTGACCGGCCGGCGACGGATCGGATGATCACGACACGACGTGCACGCTCCGAGACTCCTGTCGGAGCGCCTCCTCAAGCCGCGGAGACGGCGCCGAAAGGAAGACCTCGGCGTCAAGGGTGACGGCCGAGGCAAGCACCTCCATCCCGAGGATGTTGAGACTGTGTCGAACGCGAAGCTGGCCGATGACCGGCGCGAGCTCTCGGAGGCTCACGAGCCCGATGCCGTCGGGAAGCTCGAGTAGTGATCGGACGGCGCGCCGTCGCAGTTCGGTCGGGAGTACGGCAAAGGGACCCGACAGGACCCCGGCGGCCTCGGTCGATGCGAGGACCGCCTGGCAGAGACGGACGTAAAAGTATCCCGTGGTCACCACGGGCACCCCGGGCTGCGGAGGAAGCCCACCCCGAAGGAGTCCCCCCAGCATCTGGTCATCGATGAGATGCGTCACTCACTCACAAGGTCGGCGTCGCCGAAGCCGGCGCGTGCAGCAGCCCAGTCCTCCGACGTCACCGACTCGACCATCCACCGCCGGAGCCCGTCGACGCCCCCGGGCACGAGGATGACCGCGTCCCCAAGGTCGAGATAGGTGAGCTCACCACCTTCCTCGAGTCCCCACCGGTGCCGGGCAGACGCCGGCAGACTCATCTGCCCCCGTTGAGAAACTCGAACACCGCCTGAGGTCGTCATGTGGCGAGTCTACAAGGTGAAGTGACAATCCACCTTGTCAGTGAGAAGCAGCCCAAAGCCACATGCCAACGTGCCGCTCAGCGACCTCGGACCGAGGGTTATTTGTCGTTGAGTCCGGGCGGCGAACCCCAACGGGGCGGTCCCCGGTCCGCTGAGACCGACCGATCGCTGCTCCAGCGCGACCGTTGCTCACCATGCGCCGCGGAGGTTCAGACGATTCGACCGAGGTGTATCGTTGGTGTATGGCGCGGACCAACATCGACATCGACGAGGCGGCGTGTCGCAGGGTGATGGACCGGTTCGGCCTCACCTCCAAGCGAGATGCGGTCAACCTCGCCCTGCGAACCCTCGCCGTCGACCCGATGTCCCTCGAGGAGGCCCTGGCCATGCGGGGGACCGGATGGGACGGCGACCTCGACGCCATGCGACGCTCACGGACGTCGTGACCTGCCTGGTCGACTCCTCTGCGTGGATCGAGTTCCTCCGGGGTACCGACCACCCT
>CAIUMH010000103.1 GCA_903900235.1 uncultured Actinomycetes bacterium | reverse complement strand
GAGCCGATCAACAAGTTCAGCCCAGAGCGCCGGCTCGCCATGCATGAGCGCCTTGACCTTGGAGAAGGTGCGCGAGGGTCCGCCCTCGACGAGATAGCTGGCGACCGTGAAGGGGGCGCCGGCGAATCCGAGCAGCGGGGTGACCGCGGGATCGAGCTCCTTGGCGAGGATCCGCACGGTCTCGATCACGTAGGGGATGTCGATCTCAGGCTCGAGCGGACGGAGGCGGTCAAGATCGGCGGCCGAGGCGAAGGGGCGCTCGGCCACGGGCCCGCGTCCGGGGATCACGTCGATCCCGAAGCCGATGGCGTGGACCGGCACCACGATGTCGCTGAACAGCACGGCGGCATCGACGCCGTAGCGTCGGACCGGCTGCAAGGTGACCTCGGCGGCGATCTCGGGTTGGGCGATGGCCTCGAGGATCGAGCCGGTTCCCCGGGCGGCCCGGTACTCGGGGAGCGACCGACCGGCCTGGCGTTGGAACCAGACGGGAGCGTGGGAAGGCTGCTCTCCTCGACAGGCGGCCAGGAATGGGCTGAGGACTTCAGAAGCGGCCATGGCACCCCATCGTAGGGCGAGCCTCGGTTGACGCTCCGTGACCCTGAGCGCGTCGACCAGACCGCAACTAGCATTGAACGTTCCCCGTGGGGAACGAGATCTGGAGCGCCGATGACCGAGAGTCGTGAGATCCAAGAGGAGCAAGCCTTCTTAGATCGCGCCCACGTCTCGCTCGAGATCATGCGCAACGACGCCCGTGCGGTGCTCGATGGTGTCATCGACACGGGGCGTGGAGGGACCTTTCAGTCGCGAACCGAGCGAGATATCGTTGTCCGATCCAGCCTCGCTCGCCTCGAGCACCTTGACGTCGGAGACCAGGCCCTGACCTTCGGTCGTATCGATGTGGCCCGAACTGACCAGGCACCCGAGATCTTCCACATCGGCCGGTTGGCGGTATCAGACCAGAACCTCGAGCCGCTGATCGTTGACTGGCGCGCTCCGGTGGCCGAACCCTTCTATCGCGCCACTGGTCTCGATCCGCAGGGATTGGTCCGTCGCCGACACCTCGCCGTGGACAAGCGCATCGTCGTTGGTGTCGAGGACGAGTTCTTCGCCGAGGCCGGCGACGGACAGACCCGGGCGCACCCGACGGTGGGCGGGGAGGGAGAGGGGCTCGAGGACGTCGGGTTTGCCCTGGGTGGCCCCGGTGCCCTGTTGGCGGCCTTGGGCCGCACACGCACAGGGCAGATGGGCGACATCATTGGCACCATCCAAAAGGAGCAGGACGAGATCATCCGCGCTGGGCTCCAGGGGATACTTGTAGTCCAAGGCGGACCTGGAACGGGCAAGACCGCGGTGGCGCTTCACCGGGCGGCCTACCTGCTCTACACCCACCGGTTCCCGCTCGAGCGACAAGGGGTCCTGATGGTTGGCCCCAACCCGCTCTTCCTGCGCTACATCGAGCAGGTCCTGCCCTCGCTCGGTGAGACCGGTGTCACCCTCTCGACGATCTCCGGCCTCGTGACCCAGGTGCGCGTCTCGGCCATCGATGCTCAGGATGTCGCGCTGCTCAAAGGCGACCCCCGCATGGTGCGGTTCATCGCTCGGGCGGTGGCGACACGCCAGCGTGGGCTGCCAGCAGACATCGCCATTCCTCTGGGCGCATCGACGCTTCGCATCTCGAAGGGGACCTCCGAGGAGATTGCCCGTCGTGCTCGCCGCCGATCTGGGGTGCACAATGCTCGCCGTCGGTTTGTCGAGTCTGAGCTCGTCGCCGACCTCGCCGCGCAGTACCGCTCTCGTCGGGGCTCGGAGTTGAGTGACGAGGAGTTCGACCTCAGGGACTTCACCGCCCAGTTGCGCCAGATTCCCGAATTCACCGCAGCCCTGCGACGAATGTGGCCGCGGCTCTCGCCGCATGAACTGCTCCATGATCTCTTCGGCGCCCTCCCTCTGATCCGAGCTGCAGGCGAGGGTCTGTTGAGCGAAGACGAGTGCCGCCTCCTTGAGCGGCCGAGAGCCATGCGGCTTGAGGACGTGGCCTGGACGACCGCTGATGCCGCACTGGTCGACGAGGCCGCTGCCCTGCTCGGACCTCGGCAGTCCGGGAAGAAAGTTCGGAGGCCCGAGCGGAACGAGGGTGGTTGGCCGACCGGCCTTGACGGTTCAGCGGCGGCGTCGCTGGACCGACCTGCTGACGAGCTGGTGGCGTATGGCCACATCGTGGTCGACGAGGTTCAGGACCTGTCGCCGATGCAGCTACGGATGCTGTCGCGACGTTCGCTGGCGGGCTCCATGACGATCGTGGGCGACATTGCTCAGGCCTCAGGGCCCTGGGCGCCCTCGTCATGGGATCAGATTCTCGTGCACCTCGCCCCGCGACGACCACCGCATGAGGTCGAGCTGACGGTGAGCTATCGAACCCCGGCGGAGGTCATCGCCGCGGCCCGCCCTGTCCTGGCCGCCGCCGATGTTGGCCTCGAGGCGCCCCGCCCGGTCCGCCGAGCCGGGGCGGTCCCGGTGATTGAGACGGTCGAGTCCGCCGAGCTGATGGCTTCGGTGGTGATGGCGGTGCGGGCGGAGATCGACGAGGTGGCACCGGGTCACGTGGCAGTGCTCGCGCCGGGCTCGCTGCTCGCCGAGATCGACGTGGCATTGCGCTCGGCGGGCCTCGATCCGTGCAACCCAACCGTGGCCTCGGGCCCGGGCCTGGCCGCTGCGCTGGTGCTCCTCGACGTCACCCAGGCCAATGGCCTCGAATTCGATGCAACGGTGGTCGTCGAGCCCGTGCTGGTTGCTGAGGCCGGATCACCTCACGTCTCGAGCCGAGGGCTTCGGGCGCTGTATGTGGCGATGACGAGACCGACGCGCCGCCTCCGCTTGGTGGGCACCCGGTCGATGCCGGCCCTCGCCGCCGCCGCAGCAGCGGTGGCGATGATCGTCACCGAGGAACCGGCTGACGGCTAATTTGGCATTCGACCGTTCTCTTGGACTAGGAAAGACCCCGTGACAAACACCGTGTCCGCAGCCCCTCCTGCGCCACGCCAGAAGATCGTGCACGATCGCCCACCGATGTTGGCGATTGGAATCATGATCTGGCTTGGCTCGGAGTTGATGTTCTTCTCCGGCCTCTTCGCGGCGCTCTTCACGATCCGCGCCCACCTCGCCGTATGGCCGCCGGCCGGCACCGAGCTCGACACCCTCCAGGCAGGGATCTTCACGATCATCCTGGTGGCCTCATCGGGCACCATGTGGCGGGCAGTGTGGCTTGAGGAGCACGGCGAGCGCCGCAAGGCTCGCCACTGGATCTACATCACCATCGTGATGGGATCGATGTTCGTCGGTAACCAGGTCTACGAGTGGGTCAACCTCGCCACTCGCTGGTACACGAACTCGTATGGCTCGGTGTTCTTCATCACCACCGGGCTCCATGGACTCCACGTGTTCATCGGCCTGCTGGCCATGGCGCTGCTCCTCGGCCGCATGCGCGGCAAGGGCGGAGACCCCGGCGAGCTCGCTGCGGTCCAAGGCGTTTCGTATTACTGGCACTTCGTCGACGTCGTCTGGGTCGGGCTCTACGCCTGTCTCTTCCTCCTCAAGTGAGCACCATGACCACTACTGCATCCCTTCGCCGCTTGGTCCTTCCGGTCCTCGTCTTGATCGTGGCCGTCCTCTCCGGGCTGGTCATGTTCACAGGCGGATCCTCCGGGGCGGCAGATACGACCACGACGACCCCGGTGATCGCTGCTGACACCGTGGATCAGGCGAATGCTCAGGCGCTGATCTCGCCTGCTCCAACGGCGCAGCACAAAGTGGCCACTGCGCCGGCCTCCCCGAAAGCCGCCTATCAGACCTCGGTGGCCAATGCCGGAACGCCCAACTCGAGCGTCAAGGTCTACCGCAATGGCTCGCTGGTCTCCTACGGCAATCGCGACATCACCTACTGGGCGCCGAACAAGGAGCTCATCCCGCTCGGCGAGGCGCTCTATCAGCAGAACTGCGCCAGCTGCCACGGGAACAGCGCCGATGGTGTACCACACAACCAGACTCCCGGGGCCTACCCGAACCTGCGGGGTCTCGGGCCGGCCACGATTGACTTCTGGATCGAGTCGGGCCGGATGCCTGCCGCCAACCCTCGTGAGGTCCAGGCAATCCGCAAGACGCCGCGACTGACCCACGATCAGGCTCTGGCCGTGGTGGCCTATGTGAACTCGCTGTCGCCCGCCACTCCGTACATCCCGCGGGTGAACCGGCTGGCCAGCGCGGACACCTCGTCGGGCTTTGCCCTCTTCGCCCTGAACTGTGCGGCCTGCCACACCATCACCGGCGGTGGCGATGCGCTCGCGGCAAACACCTACGCCCCCAGCCTGCGGAACATCCCAGCGACGCAGGTGGCCGAGGCCATCCGCACTGGCCCGGGCAACATGCCCCGGTTCACCGGCAACCTCACTGACGCCCAGCTGCGCAGCGTCGTGGGCTATGTCACCATCAACATCCAGCACCCCGTGGACCCCGGTGGCATTGGCCTCGGCGGGCTCGGTCCGGTGGCTGAGGGATTCATCGCCCTCATCCTCGGCGTCGGCGTGCTGGCCCTGATCGGCTTCTGGATCGGAGACCGCACGTGAGCAATCCCCACGACGAGCAGCGAACACCTGTTGCCATCACCACGGCGACGGCGGATGACCCGCACATGCAGCCCCTAGCTCGGAACCCCGAGCGGACTGAGCGCATCATCGCACTGATG
>CAIUMH010000102.1 GCA_903900235.1 uncultured Actinomycetes bacterium | reverse complement strand
GCATGGACTGCTCGACGAGGGGCCCCTCGCCCATCTGCGCCAAGACCTCACGGACGGATTCACGAGCGGTCGATTCAGCAGCCCACCTGACGACGGGACGCTCGACGTCGTCCTAGGGTCCCTCCTCCTCGCCGCTCGCAGGATTGCGGACGGCCAAGACGCGATGGCGTATCGCTGCAGCATCCTTCAACGGCTCCTCCAGGCGCTTGGCATTCCAGAACCCGAGGCAGCCAACCTGGCTCTCGACGCAGTGGTCGACACAGCAAGCGGGACATAGGCCCATGGGTCGGACGAGGGCGTCGATACTCACCGGAAACCCGGCCGTCTAGCGGTCTCACCGATCGACGCTTTCCTCGGTGAGGCGGCGGCCCCGGCCGGTCAGACCTTGGCATCGAGATCGGCGCGCAGAGCGCTCGGGGGCCAAGAAAGAGCTGATTGCCGTTTCGTTGACGAGAATCCGAGGGCGACAGCATGCAGCGAACTGCCTCCACGAGTCAGTGCCGGTCGACACTGTTGCGTTCGCCGTGATGCTCGAGGCTGGGATCCCCGCAGCCACCGCCTGGGCTGCGGCAGCAGCGATCACCTGCTCGAGGTCAGGGTCAAGCGTGATTCATCGGTGGGCAGGACTCGCCGAAGGACTTGAGGACATCTGTCGGCACGGTGCCACTCGGTGCCGCCCCCGCAGCAGTGGTCGTGGTCGTCATGCCCCCGAGGGAGCCGCTGCTCGTCGTCGGGCAGCCGACCTGCGCGGTTCCGATGGCGATGACACTCCATTTCGAGGTCTGCTGGGCATAGCCGTAATACGGCTGGAAGGCCGCCGATGTCGGATCCTTCGCCGCGACGGTGAAGCGCATCCACGAGTCATTGGCGGTCGACACGGTTGCGTTCACCGTGATGCTCGAGGCTGGGATCCCCGCAGCCACCGCCTGCGCGGTGGCAGCAGCGATCACCTGTTCGACGTCTGGGTCGATCGTGGTGGTCGTCTTGGCCGTCGACGATGGGGTCGACGAACACGCGGCAAGAAGGAGCGGGGAGACCAGCATGCTGGCAAGGAGGATCTGGGTGCGTCGCATACCTCCACTATGGCGCAGTCGCTCCGCCGAAGGAACACCAGACCTCCTCACGTTGGCCGTCGGGTCACCGAGCGTCAGGGCCGACGCTGCCGAGCGAGGTCCATTCCTGCGACTCAGGCTGCCGTATCTAGTGCCTTGAGGGGGATTGCGAGGAGCGTGGCGTCTCCCTGGAGTTCGAGCTCAGCAGCCCCGAGCGCGTCGCTGACGCGGACAGAGCCGGTCAGGATCCCACCAAGCACCTCCTTCGAGCACTGCACCTCGAGGCCAGCATCAGAACGGTCCTCGCAGGGGACCACCACGCCATGGCGCAGGTGCATCGCGACGACCTCGTCGCCGCATCGCAGCTGGAGTTTGGCGTCAACATCTCCAAGGAGTACCGGATCCACCAGGACCCTGAGCTGCTCGACAGTGTCATCGAGCGGAGCAAACGTCACCGAACCTGCGCTGAGGCTCGGATGGCGCAGCGATGAGAGATCGAGTGCTCCCTCAAGCTCGAGGGCCCGAGTCAGGCACCAGCTGCGGATGTTGGCCGCAGGCGTCCGGCGTGCCACCCACATCGTGGAAGTGCGTCAGGAGGACTGCGGCCAGCGGTGCATCGCAGACCCGGCGCAGTTCGGCAACAGCGGCCTCCATTTCCTCCCTTGACTCACCGGTGTCGATGCAGATGATTCCTTCGGGGCCGAGGATGAAGCTTTGATTGGAAAGTCCGTTGCCCACGAGATTCCACGCCACTCCGGGGATCACCTCATGGAGGCGACGCTCGAGCCGGCGACTCTGCTCGAGGGCAACCTCATGAACCAGCGCCCCCGTCGGTGAAGTGGCGGTCCGAGTGTCGTCGGCTTCAATGCTGCGACGCTGATCGTGGTTGCTCATCTCTCGAGGATAGGCATCCATGTCCCGAGATGACAGTGAGCCAATCGGGGCGAGGCACGCCTCGACCTCGACGCGATCAGTGGCGAGTCCGCCGCGACAGCGGATCAGGCGGTCCGGACATCGATGGTCACCGGACAGTGGTCGCTGCCCATGATGTGGGCGTGGATCGCTGCAGCCTCGATTCTCGGGGCCAGGTCATCGGAGACCAAGAAGTAGTCGATTCGCCATCCCACGTTTCGTTCCCGTGCCTTGGAGAAGTTCGACCACCACGTGTAGTGGCCATTGCCTTGCGTGAACATCCGGAAGCTGTCGACGAACCCTGCGTCGAGGAAGGCCTGAATCCCGGCTCGCTCCTCGTTGGTGAAGCCGGCCTTACCGACATTGGGCTTTGGGTGAGCGAGGTCGTCCTCGGTGTGAGCCACATTGAGGTCGCCGCACACCGCTACCGGCTTCTTTTTCTTAAGCGCACGGAGGTGGTCGAGGAAGGCCGGGTCCCATCGCTCGTGACGAAGGGCGAGGCGGCTCAGGTCGCTCTTGGCGTTGGGGGTGTAGACGGTGACGAGGTAGAAGTCTTCGAACTCCGCGGTGATCACCCGTCCCTCAGCATTGGGATCGCCGAATGAGTCCTCCGCTAGGCCGTGCTTCTTCGCCAGTCGGGCCGACAGGCCCGTGGTGGTGCGGAGAGGCTCAATCTTCGAGAAGATCGCCGTGCCTGAGTAGCCCTTCTTCTCGGCTGAGTGCCAGATCTCGTGGTAGCCCTCGAGATCCACGTCTGCCTGGGACTGATCCGCCTTGATCTCCTGGAGGCAGATGACGTCTGGTGCGACCTCGGCCACGAAGGGGTCCCACAGACCCTTCCGCTGGACGGCCCTGATCCCATTGACGTTCCACGAGGCGATGCGCATCCGCAGGATCCTACGAGGCTCCCGTCAGCCCCGGTTCAGTCGTCAGGTTGCTCGCGGTGTGACCGCAGGCTGGTGCGCACAAAGGTGATCGCCGCCACGATGAGGCAGCTGGCCACCGCGAACAGGCACCAGAAGAAGATACCGAAGTCCGCCATGGTCCCGACACCCGGCACGCCCGGCATTGTTCCCCGGATGGCCGGCAGGGCGAAGAGCATGGCCCCGAGCCAGACGAACAGCGAGAACTCAAGGGGCTTTGGACTCACGATGGCGGCATAGGTAATCGCCACTGCGATGCAAGCCAGGAACAACATGATGAGGAGTTCAAAGAGGGCGAAGCCGATCGTCGCTGTCCCGCGCTCTGACGTGAGTTGGACCGCGATCTCCCGGTTCGTCGTTTGAATCAGACTGCTATTTGTCTTCCAATCGTGCTTGATCGAGTCCACCGACAGCACCGTGGGCACTGCGACCTCTGCCCGCTGTCCGGCGACCACCGGCCGCAGGTTGATTGTCAGGTTCGCCGTGTACTTATCGAGGGGGTACTGGCTCAGGTCTCCCACCAGATCGAGCGTCAACATCACTGGTGGCGGAATCTCCCCGGCGAGCAGGGTGATGGTTCCACCGGCGTAGCCGTCGGCATCGAGGTTGATCGACTGGGCCAACTCGCCGCCATTCTTGGCGAATCGGCCATGAGGTACGACGGTCAGTCGGACGGTCTCACTGGCGTTGGTTGGGGTGACGGCGAGCACCTGTGCGTCAATCTCGATGTAACTGTGACCAGCCCACCAGCCGGCGTCGCGATAGATCTCCGGAGATGCGTCGGACGATGCGGTCTTGGCCCGAGAGACGAACGTGGCCACCTGTACCAACACGATGAACACGGCGAGGACAATCAGCAGGATCTTGGCGATCCGACGGCGACCGGCCACCGTCTCGGCGGAGTTTCCACCCCTCGGTGCTTCCTCGACTTCCATGGACATGCCCTTTCGCCTCGCTTGACGCCCATTCCTCCGTGCTCAAGAGATCCAGACTCTACGCTATGGAGCTTCTGTCGGGCCATGTCGGAGGCTTGGCGGCGGGGCGATAACCGGTAAGAGTGGGGGAACCTTCCCGCTAGCCAGAGAGAGCACGATGACTGCTATCGCATCCTTCGCCAACCACCTTCCTGTGAAGATCCGCTTCGGCGAGGGCATCGCCAGCACCATTCCCGCCGTCCTTGCCGAGCTCGCTACCTCCTCGGTCTTTGTGATGGTCGACGAGGGCATTGAGGCCCACAACCCCGCAGTCGCCCTTCTACTTCGTGATCTTGACGCCATTGACGACCTTCGTATCGCTCGGTTCGACAAGCCGGCCGCCGAGCCCACGATCGCCATGGTCGATGAGGCCACCGCTGCGTTGGCGGCCTCCGGAGCAACCTGTGTCCTGGCCATCGGTGGTGGCTCCGTCATCGACACGGCCAAAGCAGCACGCCTGTGCGCTCAGCTCGGTACCGACTTCCGTGGCTTCCTCGCCTCCAGCCCGGGCTATCCCGCTCCTCAGGTAGCGCTCATCGCTGTCCCCACCAGCGCCGGGACGGGTTCAGAGGTCTCCGGTGGCTCCGTGGTCTCCGACCCGGAGGCGGGACGCAAGAACGGCATCGCCAATGCCAACCTGCGTGCCCAATACGCCCTGGTCGATCCACTCCTCACCCATTCGATGCCGCCTTCGATGACTGCCAACACCGGCATCGACGCTCTCGCCCAGGCCATCGCCGGCATGGTGGCCACCTGCCGGACGCCCATCGGTGACGCGATCGCCCTCGAGGCGATCCGCATGATGACTCCGGCCCTTGTGTCGGCCTACCGTGATGGCTCCGACGCCGAGGCTCGGGCCGCCATGTCGTGTGGCTCGATGATGGCCGGGCTCACCATGAACGTCTCGGACTGCTCGGCCGAGCACTCCCTCGGCCAAGCCATCGGCGGGATCCGCCACGTTCCCCACGGCCTCACCATCGGCCTCATGCTCGCTCAGACCCTTGCGCGCGAGGCGGCGCACGTCCCCGCCGTCCTCGAGCGGGTCGCCGATGCCATGGGCGAGCCCGACGATGGTTCGGGAGACGGCAGCCGAGCAGTCCGAGCGGTCGACCGCATCCTCGCCGAGCTTGACTTCCCCGTCCTGCGCAGCCTCGACATTGGACCCAACGACCTCGACACCCTGGCAGACCTCGCCCTTGAGGACTACTTCATCACCATGGCCCCGGTCCCCTGGACCAAGGACGAGGTGATCGCCGCCTTCAGCGCCGCCCTGGCGCTCGAGGCACGGGTCGTCTGACCCGCACGCCGCAAGCCCCGGTGGCCCTTTCGGTGACTTCATCGCGCCCGATACGGTTGGCTCAGTGAGCGTGCTGATCGACCTGCAGCGCGTGAGCATGGCCGAGCCCGACAAGGTGCTCTTCGACGAGCTGTCGCTGACCGTCTCGACCGGTGACCGCCTTGGGGTCTTGGGCATCAACGGCACTGGCAAGTCCACCCTGCTGCGCGTGATGGCCGGCCTCGTCACACCCGATGGCGGCGACATCCGCCGAGGGAGCGGTGCCCGCACGATCTTCCTCGGCCAGGTCCCCGACCTCGCCGGGTCAAGCGTCCGCGAAGCCATCGGACCTGGATGGGAGGCTGAGGCGGCGCTCGACCGCCTCGGGATGAGCAGCCACATCAACCGATCAGTGAGCGAGCTGTCCGGAGGTCAGGCCAAGCGCGTGGCGCTGGCCGCCGCGCTGGCCGCCCCAAGCGAGCTGCTGATCCTCGACGAGCCGACCAACCACCTCGATCTCGAGGGGATTGCCTGGCTCGAGGACTGGTTGGCCACCTATCGGGGCGGACTGGTCATCGTCAGCCATGATCGCTACCTGCTCGATCGGGTCACGACTCGCATGCTTGAGCTTGATCGAGGCTCGGGCTATCTGCACGAGGGCGGCTACGCCTCCTACCTCGAGGCTGCTGCTCGCCGCGACGAGCTCGCAGCGTCAGCCGAAGCCACTCGCAAGAACCTTGCTCGACGCGAACTGGCCTGGCTTCGTCGGGGCGCCAAGGCGCGCACGAGGAAACCCCGCTCCCGGGTCGATGCGGCAGTGGCGCTGCTCGCCCATGAACCACTCGAGGCAGCCCGTCCGACCGACCTGCTCCTTGAGGCCAACATGACCCGCCTCGGCGACAAGGTGATCGAATTCTCCGGAGTCTCCTTCGCCTACGGCGACGAACAGCCCGTGCTCAACGGCGTCGATCTGCTCATCGGTCCCGGCGATCGCATCGGCATCCTCGGCGCCAATGGCACCGGCAAGTCCACCCTGCTGCGCCTGATCGCTCAGGCGCTTGCTCCGGCATCGGGAACGATCGAGGTCGGCCCCACCGTGGCCATCGGGCACTACGACCAGCATGCCGAGGCCCTCGATCCCGATGCCCGAGTCCAAGACGTGGTGGCCGGGACGAGCGGTACCCCGGGATCGCTCGACGACGTAGCGCTCATGAAGCGGTTTTGGTTCACCGGAAACCTCCCCTTTGCCAAGGTGGGGACGCTTTCGGGAGGAGAGCGTCGGCGGCTCCAGCTCCTGCGGGTGCTCGCCACTCACCCCAACGTTCTGCTGCTCGACGAGCCGACGAACGATCTCGATCTCGAGACGCTCCGGGTCCTTGAGGATCTGCTCGATGACTGGCCGGGAACCTTGATCGTTGTCAGCCACGACCGGGCCTTCCTTGACCGGATGATCGAGGTCCCGCTCGCCATCGGAGTGGACGGCTCGATCACGGCGGTGCCTGGAGGAGTGGCGTCGTGGGTGGCCGCCCAGCAGCGTTCGAGGTCGCCGCGACCAGCGGCGCCATCGAAGCAGCCGGCCCGCACGCCTCCGTCAACCGACATGACGGGAGCGGGGCGTCGCCTGCGCGAGCTCGACAAGCTTGTCGCCAAGCTCGATCGTCGCTCCGAACAATTGACCACGCAGCTCCTCGCCACCACCGACCATGTCGAGCTCCGTCGCCTCGGTAATGAGCTCGCCGCCGTGCGCGCCGAGAAGAGCACCGCCGAAGACGAGTGGCTCGAGGTCGCTGAGGCATCAGAATCCTCATGATGCGCGATAGGGGAACCTGTCGGTGATGCTGACGGTGGCGGGTGTCGTCGCCCTCTCCTTCATGATGGGGATGTACGCCCTCGAGCACCGGGGGTCCCGCTATGTCGGGCTCTTCGCTCTCGGATGCCTCCTGTCGAGCCTCTATGGCTTCGCCTCCGGAGCCTGGCCCTTTGGCGTCATCGAGATGCTCTGGTCGATGATCGCGCTGGGGCGATGGAGAGCGACGCGAAGAACAGATCCCTGAACTGATCAGGCCTGATGGTCTTGGACCACCCGCAACGACGATTGCAGAGCGGCGAGCTGCTCAGGCACAACTCGCCACCAGGTCCACCGGCCTCTGCGCTCGCCGACGATCAGACCGGCTGCCGCGAGCTTGGCGGTGTGATGAGAGATCGTCGACTGGCTCTTGGCTAGCGGCGCCTCGAGATTGCAGCTGCAGGTCTCGTCATTGCTGGCGATGATCGAGAGCAAGCGAAGGCGCACCGGATCGGCCAATGCAGCGAACACCCCGGCCAATTCGACGGCATCGGGCTCTGCGAGCGTGTGCTCCGTGATGGGGTCACCGCACAGCAAATCGGCAGGATCGTCCGGCACCATCGCTTGCTCCTTCCCTCACGAGATCTCTCGACCTCTTCCATATTGACATCTATCGATGTGTTGAGCATACTTTACATCGACACCTATCGATTCGAAGGACTCCACCATGTCTCGTGTGCAGCTTGCCCTCAATGTCTCCGACCTCGACGCGGCCATCGACTTCTACTCCAAGCTCTTCGGCACCACGCCAGCCAAGATCCGACCGGGCTACGCCAACTTCGCCATCGTGGAGCCGCCGCTCAAGTTGGTGCTGATCGAGGGTGCTGGCGAGCCCGGATCGATCAACCACCTCGGCGTCGAGGTGGCAACGACGGCCGAGGTCCAAAAGGCCACACTGGCTCTCGCCGCCAAGGGCTTGGCCACCGACATCGAAGAGCAGACCACCTGCTGCTTCGCCGTGCAGGACAAGGTCTGGGTGGACGGGCCTGATGCCGAGCGTTGGGAGGTCTACACCGTGCTGGCAGATGCCGACGGTGCCGAGGCGCTTGGCGGTGATGAGCGGTGCTGCACCGCCGACTCGGTGACACTGACCTCGGCACCGACCGCTGCCGCCCAGTCCGGCTGCTGCTGACGTCGCCATCACGAGCAGGTTCACCTCATGAATGACGTCCAACTTTGGCGACGACTGCTGGCCGAATACCTCGGAAGCGCGCTGCTCGCCGCCCTGGTCATCGGCTCTGGCATCGCCGCCGCACAGCTGTCCCCGAGCGACGTCGGCCTTGAGTTGCTCGAAAACGCTCTCGCCACCGGGGCTGGACTCTTCGCCATCATCTTGATGTTCGGACCAGTCTCCGGTGCTCACCTCAACCCCGTGGTCTCCTTCGTCGATGCGGCATTCGGTGGGATCTCGCTGCGCGACGCTGCGGCCTACCTGCCCGCCCAGGTGGCCGGCTGCATCTCCGGTGCTGTGCTGGCCAATGTGATGTTCTCCCTCTCCGCGGTCTCGATCTCCACCCACCACCGTGCGTCCGCACCGCACCTGCTCTCCGAGGTGGTCGCCACCATCGGGCTCCTTCTTGTCATCTTCAGCCTCGCTCGCTCGGAGCGCTCGTCGATCACTCCGGCCGCTGTTGGTGCCTACATCACCGCCGCCTACTTCTTCTGCTCCTCGACAAGCTTCGCCAACCCCGCCATCACCATCGGTCGGATGTTCTCAAACAGCTTCGCCGGGATCGCCCCCGCCTCGGTCCCCGGCTTCGTGGGAGCCCAGATCGTCGGGGCCATCCTCGCCATCGGTCTCATCGCTGCCCTCTACCCGGGCATCACCCCACAAGAGGCCAGCGACCTCCTCGTCCCCCACCACAACCTCGACGGAGGCTCCCGATGACCACCACCCCCGAAGTCCTCTTCCTCTGCGTGCACAATGCAGGTCGGTCGCAGATGGGCGCGGCCTTGCTCCGCCGAGCCGCTCAGGGTCGGATCATCGTCCACTCCGCTGGTTCAGCGCCCGGCGAGCAGCTCAACCCCGGGGTCGTTGCCGCACTGGCCGAGTGGGACATCGACCTCGCAGATCAGTCGCCGAAGATGCTCACCGACGAGATGGCCAAGTCGGCCGACGTCATCATCACCATGGGCTGCGGCGATGCCTGTCCGGTCTATCCCGGCAAGCGCTACGAGGACTGGGAGCTCACCGATCCGGCTGGTCGGACCCTTGAGGAGATCCGGCCCATCCGAGACGAGATCCTCCGACGAGTCGACCAGCTCGTGGCCCAACTGCTCGGCGACAGCTGAGTCGGCGTCGAGGGTCCTGAGCGAGCTGCCAGACCGAGGACGGCCCGGCAGTTGTGAATTCCCGACCTGATCGGTAGGATTTATAAGGTCGCACCTCGATCATCGGAGACACCATGCGCCGCACCGCCCCCCTCGTCGCCGCCCTCTTGGGCCTCACCCTCACCGCAGCGGCGTGCAGCTCGTCGACCTCGACGGCCAAGACCACCACCACGCTGGGCTTCCCGGCGACGACCACCACGGCCGCCACCGGCGCCCTGCTGGCCTGCCAGTCGACGGTGAAGTCCCAGACCCTCAACAAGGGCGTGCTGACCGTCGCCACCGACAGCCCGGTGTACGAGCCGTGGTTCATCAACAACACCCCGTCGAATGGCCGGGGCTATGAGTCGGCTGTCGCCTACGACGTGGCGGCCCTGCTTGGCTTCGACAACACCCACGTCAAGTGGGTCACCCAGGCCTTCTCCTCGAGCTACGCCCCGGGGCCGAAGAAGTTCGACTTCGACATCAACGAGGTCTCGGCGACGCCAGATCGCGCCAAGGTCGTGACCTTCTCGAGCAGCTACTACAACACCACCCAATCCATCGTGGCGCTCAAGGGCAGCCCCATCACCACGGCCCATTCGCCTTCCGACCTCAAGGGCTACCTCTACGGCGACCAGATCGGCACCACAGGCCTCGCCTACATCAACTCGGAGATCCAGCCCACTCAGCAGCCGCGGGTCTACAACACGCTCGACCAGGCGGTCTCGGCCCTCGAGACCCACCAGATTGACGCCATCGTTGTCGACACCCCTGATGGCCAGTACATGGCCAGCCAGCAGGTCAAGGGCGGTGTCCAGGTCGGGCAGTTCCCGGAGAACGGCGAGCACTTCGGCCTCCTCTTCGCGCAGAACAACCCGCTGGTGTCGTGCGTCAACACGGCCCTCGCCCAGCTCACAGCCGACGGCACGTTGACGGCCCTGTCGAACAAGTACCTCGGGATCTACAACTCCGTCCCGAAGATCCAGCCCTAGACCCGAGTGGACAGCACCCGCTCGGCGGCCTCCGTCCGAGCTGAGGGCGACACGTTCTCGCTCTATCGCAGCTCGCGGCCCCGCCTGCGAGGACGGGCAGGGTCCGTCGTCAGCGCCATCTCGACCCTCACGGTCATTGCCGTCGGCATCGCCGTGCTCGCCAGCCCATCGGCTGCCGCCTTTCGCCGGGGGTTCCTCGACGTCCACCAGATGTGGATCGCCTTCATTGGTGACCCGACCAAGGGGATCCTCTCCGTTGGCAAAGGCTTCCTGCTCAACCTCTGGCTGTCGCTGATCTGCGAGGTAATCGTCCTCATCCTGGCGCTCGGGATCGCCACGCTGCGACTGTCGACGAGTCCCGTGCTGCTGCCGTTCCGAGTCCTGGCCGTCGCCTACTGCGACTTCGCACGCGGGGTGCCCGTGATCCTGGTCATGCTCTGGGTGGGCTTCGGCGTGCCCTCGCTGAACGTCCCCGGGCTCTCGACACAGTCCCCGGTGGTCTATGCCGGTTTCGTCCTCGTCTTCGCCTACACGGCCTATGTCGCCGAGGTCTACCGGGCCGGCATCCTGTCGGTCCCGCGGAACCAGGTCCAGGCCGCCCGCAGCCTCGGCCTTTCCTCGACTGCCACCCTGCGCAGCGTCGTGCTCCCTCAGGCCGTCCGCAACGTCCTGCCCGCCCTTCTCAACGACTTCACCTCCCTGCAGAAAGACACCGCCATCGTGTCAGTGGTCGGAGTGCTCGATGCGGTCCACGCCGCCCAGATCGCTGGGGGAGTCACCTTCAACTATTCCGGGTTCACCATCGCCTCGCTCCTCTTCTTGGCAGTGACGATCCCGCTGACCCGCTACACCGACCGGATCATGGCCAAGGATCGCGGCCGGCGGCTCGCAGGTGCCCAGTGACGGCCGGCACCCCTGAGGTCGTCCTGCGAGTCGACGACGTCCACAAGCGCTTCGGCGACCTCGAGGTCCTGCGAGGAGTCAGCCTCGAGCTGCGAGCCAACGAGGTCGTCTGCCTGATCGGCTCGTCGGGCTCTGGCAAGTCGACGCTGCTGCGCTGCTGCAACCTCCTCGAGACGATCGACGGCGGCTCGATCGAGCTCTTCGGCCACGACCTCGCCCACGAGCGGATCGACGAAGACCTCGTGAGGCGGCACACCGGCATGGTGTTCCAGTCGTTCAACCTCTTCCCCCACCTCAGCGTCCTCGACAACGTGACGCTGGCGCCCCGTCGCGTGCTCGGCACCTCCAAGGCCACGGCGGAGGCCGAGGCCATGGTGCTGCTCGACCGCATCGGCCTTGCGCAGAAGGCTGCTGAGTATCCCGACCGCCTCTCCGGCGGCCAGCAGCAGCGGGTGGCCATCGTCCGCTCCTTGGCCATGAGCCCCAGGCTCCTGTTGCTCGATGAGATCACGTCGGCCCTCGATCCCGAGCTCGTCTCCGAGGTGCTCGGACTGGTGGCCGAGCTCGCCGACCAGGGGATGACCATGCTGCTGGCCACCCACGAGATGGGCTTCGCCCGTGAGGTGGCCGACGCCGTGTGCTTCCTCGAGGATGGTCGGATCGTCGAGTCGGGGACTCCGACGAAGATCTTCGAGGATCCTGACGAGGAGGCCACCAGGCGCTTCCTCCAGCGGATCATCGACGCCGGCCGGCTCTAGGCGCTTCCACCGCTCGGCCAGGGCATCGCAACGGCGAGCATGGGAGTCGGTCCAAGGGGCGGTGGTAGCCTTCGTTCCCATGCCGCACCCGGCCTCCGACGTCGATCCGGCGCAACAGCTCCGTGAACGTCGCGCCTCGGTCGAGCAGGTCTACCTCGCCATCGAAGCCCTCGGCAACGGTGCCGACCCCGACGTTGTGGCAGCCCTCATCTCGGCAGCCCTCGAAGAGGCACCCCTCGACGAACTCGCCCACCTGCGGGGCGGCCGAGAGCGCATCGTGGCCCAGGCCGTCGAGGACTACCGCCGTTTTGCTCCATCAGAAGCCTCCAATGCATCGTCGGCCGCCGGTCTGGTGCGGATCCTGCTCCTCCAAAATGTCGATCTGCTCTGGTGGGAGGACGTTGAGGACTTCGCAACCGAGGCCGAAGCGAGAGCGGCGGGGCTCCTCGACCTGCGGCGACTGAAGCGATCTGGCCGAGTTCACTTCAGCTTCGGCATTGCCTCCGACGGGATCTTGCGCCGAGGCCGAGACTTCGTAGTCCAACGACTCACCCCACATCGGGAGCCCCGCGGTGCTGGGCTCGCCTACACCGGCATTCGTCCCGAGATGCTCGGCCTCCTCAACGAGATCGCCGCAGCAGTGGCCGCCATCGCCCCAAGCGGGACGCCACCGATCCGGGTCAACTCCATCGTCCGAACCGTCGAACACCAGAACCACCTCAAGGCCCTTGGCTTCTCGGCCCTCTCACCGAGTGCTCACTGCCGAGGATGGGCGGCCGACATCGAGGTCACGTGGTTTGAGCGTTTCGACGCAGCCGACTCCTTGCGCGAAGTCCTCCTCGAATACCTCGATCGTGGGATCCTCAACGTGATCGACGAAGGGCGGGCCTGGCACGTCTGTCTCAGTCCCGAATTCGCTCACCGCTACGCCAGCGGCGCCTGAGGGGGATCCCATGTGTGGCATCGCTCTGCTCCTGACTGACACCCTCAACGACGCCGACCGACAGCATTTCACCCAGATCAGCGCAGGGATCACCCCCCGAGGAGAGTCACTCGAGACCGCCGAACACGCCGGTGGCCTGCTCGCCACTTCCCGCCTCAAGATCGTTGACCGGGACCGGGCCGTCCAGCCCTGGGCCGCCTCGTCGGGCAACCATTCGCTCTGCTACAACGGCGAGGTCTTCAACCACGCCGAGCTCCGGACCCGCCTGGCGTCCGAGGGCCACCCCCTGCGCTCCGAGAGTGACACCGAGGTCGTGGTCGAGGCCTGGCTGGCCTGGGGCACCGATGCCCTGCTGGCCTTCCGGGGCGAGTTCGCCTTCTGCATCGTCGATCACCGAGACGGCTCGGTCTTCTTCGCCCGCGACCCAGCGGGGATCAAGCCCCTCTACTGGGCACGTGGCGCTGGACGGCTCTACGTGGCCTCCGAGATCAAGTCGCTCACGAGCCTCGGCCTGCCGATCAACGAGGTTCCTCCCGGCCACTGCGGCACCGGATCCGCCGATGCCGATCCGGTCTTCCACCCCTACATCGACCTGGCCCGACTGGGCGAGGGCGACCCGATGATCGAGGGGGTCGAGGAGGCGGCGGCGGCAGTGCGCGCGGCAGTGCTGACGGCCGTCAGCCGCCGAGTCGACACCGACCTGCCGGTCGGGGTCATCCTCTCGGGCGGTCTTGACTCGTCGCTCGTGGCCACCTTGGTGTCTCGTCTCCACCCTGACTGCGTCGCCTTCACCGTCGGCGCCCCCGGCAGCGAGGACCTCGAGTACGCCCGACGGCTCACGGCCGACCTCGGGATCCGCCATGAGGTGATCGAGCTCTCGCCCCGAGCCATCAAGGCCGCTCAGGTCCGAGAGGCCGTGCGCGTCTCGGAGGCCACCGAGTACGGGGACGCCATCAATGCCGTGGTGTCGATGGAGGTCTTCCGGGCCGTCCACGCGGCGGGGATCAAGGTGGTCCTGACCGGCGACGGCTCCGACGAGCTCTTCGGTGGCTACGACATGTATAAGAGCGTGGACGCCGCCTCCACCCGGAGGCTGTTCCTCCACAAGATCCGCCAGCTCTCGCGCACCGAGCTCCAGCGGGTCGACCGCACCTCGATGGGCCAGTGCGTCGAGGCGCGCGTGCCCTTCCTCGACCTCGACCTGCTCCTGCTGTCGATGCGGATCCCGGTCGAACTCAAGGTGCGAGACGGCTACGAGAAGTGGATCGTCCGCCACGCCTTCGCCGACGACCTCCCCGGCTACATCCTCGCCCGACACAAGAACCCAATGAGCCACTCTTCAGGCCTCCACGAGCGGGTTCGCCTGTTCAAGCCGATGATGCCCCGGTGGTATCGGAGCTTCGGCTACGACCTTGCCGGACCGATGCGGCGAGACTTCTCGGTCGAGCTGCTCCGTGCCAACAACGATTTCGAGGCAGCCCTCGAGTCCGCCGCTACGCCCACTGACTACACCTTGTCAGAACGAGCGCGGGACCTCATCGGGGCCGTGCGCTGGAATGTGACCAACGCACTCCACCCCGGGCGCTCAAGCCGCTCCTAGGGCCTCGCTCAGCCCACGGATGCCTCAATGGCGTCGAGGGTCCCATCAGCCGTCAATTGCGCTGCCACGTCGGTCGCCGTGTCCGACCCACCACTCTCCCGATGGTCGAGCAGGGTGGCCCGAATGGAGATCAGAAGGGCCAGTTCCTCATGCGCCGAGGGTCCGGAAGAAGCCTTCCGGAGCGATGACGTCACTGGGTTCGAGATCAGCCAACGAAGCCCTTCCGATGCCGGTCATCGTGGCATCGATGCCACCGCGCAGCACGTCGAGGACGTTCTCGACTCCGGCCTGCCCGTTGGCCGCCAGTCCCCACAGGTAGGCCCGGCCGATCATCACCGCTCGTGCCCCGAGGGCGACGGCTTTGACGACGTCGCTTCCCCGTCGGATTCCGCCGTCGAGAATGATCTCGATGTCGTCGCCCACCGCCGCCACGATCGAGGGGAGCACGCGGATCGAGGCCGGGGTCCCATCGAGGTTGTTGCCCCCGTGGTTCGAGACCGACAATGCCGTGGCTCCGGCCGCCACCACGCGATGCGCATCATCCACCCGGGAGACACCCTTGACCAGGAACTGGCCGTTCCACTCACCGATGAGCCAGGCAATGTCGTCCCAGGTCGGCAATGGGCTCTGCATCCACTCGTAATAGGCACCGAAGAAGGTCGGGGGCGTGGTCCCCGGCAGGGCCATGTTCGGCGTGTGTAGCGGCGGGATGTGGGCGCGCTTGATGAACTCCCAGAACCAGCGGGGCCGGCTCAATGCCTCGGGGGCGAGCTTGATCATCGCCTTGAGATCCATCTTCTCGGGGATCCACGGGCTGCCCCAGTCCCGGCCATTCGAGAAGGACCAGTCAAGGGTCAAGATGATGCCCTTGGCGCCGGCGGCCCTGGCGCGGTCGAGGCGCTGGACCATCGTGTCGCGGTCTCCCGACCAGTACATCTGGAAGAACACCTGGCTGTTGACCGCGGTGACCTCCTCGATGGGCTTGGACGCGAAGGAACTCAGCCCGATGGGCACGCCCCGGTTGGCCGCCGCCCGAGCTACCGCCACTTCACCGTCAGGGTGGACTGCTTGGACGCCGGTGGGCGAGATGAACACCGGCATCGAGAGGTCTTGACCCATCACCGTGGTAGCAAAATGGCGCTCCCGGGGAAGGTCAGCGATGTGAGGAGAGAGCCCAAGCTCGGCGAACGCCGAGAGATTGTCGGCCAATGAGACCCCCTTCTCGGCGCCGGCGATCAAGGCTGCGTAGACGGACTTGGGGAGGCGCTTCTCGGCACGACGCTGGGCGACTGCGACGCTCTCGAACCACTTGTCTGCCATCTGGGGACCTCCTTGGGGCCGAGCCCAACCTTAATGGCTGGCCCCCGTGGGTGACCTCTGGTGGCGGCCCTCCCGCCAGCCGGTGAGGCCGGTGAGGAGCGCGTCAAGGACCACGGTGGCACCAAGGAGGACCAGAGTGCCAAGCATGAAGCGGAATCGATCGTTCTCGCCGAGCTCAAGAAAGGTCGAGGTCGTCGCCACCATTGCCACCGTGCCCCAGAGATAGACCAGCAGCACTCCTTCGGCACGATGATGGCGGCGGCGCCACGCAAGCAAGGGCACACCGAGCAGGCAGAGGGAACATCCCACTACCGCCGTGAGCGAGACCTGCCGAGGACGCGAGCCGGATCGCAGCGTGACCGACAGCCACGACGTGCCCAAGTGCCCTCGGGGTTCGATCCCCACCACGGTGTCGTAGGCATCGCGATAGGTGGCCATGGCGGGAGAGAGCGTCTGATGTTGGGCCAGCCATGCGCCATAGGACCGAGCGGCGGTCGAGGTCCCGTCGACCCCGCCGCGGCGGAACAGGACGTTGTCATCCGACGGGCTGAACCAGATCGCGCCAGCACGCCCCACATTGGCGGCGTAGTGGCCCGGTCGAGCCCCGATGGCTCGCAGGTCCTGGCCAAGCAAGTCCTTCGAGATGCCGACATAGGCCAGGTTGTTCAGGTTCACTTGACCGTCGGGCTTGACCTGCTCGTCGAGGACCGCCACTCCCGTCGGCAGGCCGATGTGCACCAGGCCGGCCGGATAGCTCGGCAGAGGACGGAATCCGGGATACTCGGCCAGCGGGCTCAGCGTTCCCTGTGCCACCAGCCTGGTGACATCGCGGTGATCCAGACCGATAATGGCCGTCTTTGACAGGTTGATCCCCACCCAGCTCGAGGTTGACGGTACGCCAAAGATCACGATGTTCTTGGCCGTCCACCCCAAGACCAGCACCAGCGGGACCAGACTCACCAGGAGCACTTTGCGCCAGGGGACCTTGGCCACGAGGACGACCAGAGCCAGGGCTGCCAGCATCCATGGCACCTGATAGAGGCTGTCGAGCAGAACTAGTCCAGCCAGGAGGCTGGCGAAGGTCAGCCCCCAGCCCCACGTCCCTCGCTCGGCGAAGCGCAGCAGCGCCAGCAGGCTCAACGAGATCAGGCACGCCGTCGGATAGGGATAGAAGGCGATCGAGGCCCAAAGCAGCCAGGCCGGGCTCAGCACCACGCCCACCACGACGACGGCGAGGCTGAGCCAGCGCCGCACACCCATCGCCCGGGCGACCACGTAGGTGGCTGACGTGGTCAGGACGCCGAGCAGGATCGAGCCGAGGTAGAGCGAGATAGTGGCCAGCCAACTCGGGAGCGCTGAGACGACGGCGGACACCACAGTGAAGAGGGGCGGCTGGCTGTGCAGGTGCAGCAATGACGTGACCGGGTGAGCCCGCACCGCACCGAGGTCGACGAGGTGCATGTCCCAGCCGATCCGGGCCGGCCAGGTGTTGAACGCCGAGCTGAGCACGAAGGTGGCGAGCAGACGGGCGAGGATCATGGCGAGGGCCAGGATTCCCACGTCTCGCCATTGGCGGCGATCATCGGTGCCGAGCAGACGGACGCGCCATCCGGTAGGCCGCATCACCCCATCCACCTCTCCATCCGTCACCCCGGTCCTCCCAATGGCCCTCGGCCAGAGTGTTGCACCCCAAGCCCCTCCTCGACGGCCGCCGTCGGCAAGACTCGGGCGATGAGATGGCAGCACGTCCGACGCGCCGCACTCGCCCTGGTCGGCCTGCAGACTGTCGGACTCGTCGGTGTGAGCACCTTGTTCTACAACCGCTTCATGGAGTCCGTGGACTTCGGCATCTTCGCCCAGGCGTTCGTCCTCATCGGACGAGGCAACCTCAACCCCGAGAACACCCTCAAGCACGGCTCGTTCCTCACCTCCCACTTCGAGCTCATCATGTGGCCGCTGTCGCTGCTGTCCTGGGTGACTCCGGGAGGCCTTGGACTGCTCTGGATCCAGGCGCTCGCTCTTGGCGGGTGCGGCCTCGTCGTCGTCGCCTGGTCGGCTCGGCTCCTCGAGGCCCGGGGACTCACTCCCCGATGGGGAGCGGTGGCGCTCGGAGGCGTCGTGATGATGGTGGTGGCCAACCAGGTGTTCTGGCGCACCGTCGCCGAGGACTTTCACTTCCAGGCGCTCGCCGGCCTCCTCATCCTGCTCGCCGCACGCGATCTCATCGATGGTCGCCAGCGCCGGATGTGGCTGATGGTGTCGCTCTGCCTGCTCTGTGGCGATGTCGCAGCTCTCCTGGTGGTCGGCCTCGGGATCACCGGGCTGCTGACCCAGGGTCGACGACGCACTGGTGTGCTCGTGGTGGTCGCCGGGGCCGCCTGGCTCGGACTCGTCGGTCTCATCGGCGCCAACCATGCCAGCCACCTGCGCGACTATTCATCCCTGGCCGGCACGACGCTGCACCCCGGACTCTCCGGCCTCGTCCACCTCGCGTTGGGCCTTGTGACCCACCCCGGACGAGCAATCTCTCTCCTCGCACATCGCTCTGACCTGCTGCTCGCCAACCTGCGGGCCGGCGGCATCATCGGTCTGGTCACCCCGCTCGGGCTGGGTGCTCCCGTCATCGTCCTGGCGTCAGCGGGTCTCGAGTCACACGTCGACTATGTGCGCGCGGGATTCCAGCTGGTCCCAGCCATCCCCCTGCTCCTCGTCGGCTCCGTCATGGCACTGCTCTGGGGTTCACGCCGATTGAGCGGTCGGGGACCATTGGCGGCACGGCTGGCCGCAGCGGCTGGTCTCGTACTGGTGGTCTCGAGCCTCGGGCTGTCGGCTTCTCCGAGCAGCTGGCTGCTGACGAGCTCGGCCAACCCCACCATGATCAGCCCCGTCGTGGCTCGAGGCCTCGACGCCGCCCTCGCAGCCACACCAGCCGACGCCCAAGTCATCGCCCAGGCCCAAGTGGTCGGCCGCTTCTCGGCCCGCCGACATGTTGAGTGGGCCTTCTTCGGTGCGCCCCGCCGACTTCCCCTCCAGGCCAGACAGGTGGTGCTCGTGCTCCTGCATGCCTCGGGCACCCCGGAGAACCCCACCGTGACACGACTGCGCCACCAGGGGGCGAAGCTCCTGATCAATGCTGACGGGGTCGAGGCCATCGAGTGGCACCCTCCGACTGGGCGCCAGACCCTCCTCGTCGCTCCTTGAGCGACGATCGCCTCAACGGCTCAGGGACCTCAGTTGATCGGGACCGGGTTGGCCAGGGCGGCGAGCATGGCATCGGAACCAGCAACCAACGCCTCGCGCTGAGTGTCAGAGAGTGACTCAAGGAGGCTCACCATCCGAGCGTTGGTGTCATCCTCGGCGGCAATCCGCCGGGCGATGAGCTCTGGCGTCTCCTCGACGGTGTCGTCCTCGCCATAGCCATGGAGGCCGAGCATCGAGCCACCGGCATAGAGCTGCACGGCCTCGGCGTCACTCAGGCCCGCGGCCTTGATGGCATCGGTGTGAACCCCACCGCGCACCTCGCGGATGATCACTGCGAACTGATAGGCGGCCGCAGCACTTCCCGAGGGAATCGGCAGGGATCGGTAGCCATCCACAATTGGCCAGCGTCCGGTCGGAAGGGTGCCGACCAGTGCCGAGGCGGCGGCGATGAAGGCGTCGAGGGTGCTCTCATCGATCCCGCCGAAGGTGTCGTTGGCGAAGGCGCTGGCCGCCTCAAGGTGCTTGGTGACCGCAAGGTCACGAGGCGCCCCGGCCCGGGCCTTCTCCATGATGGAGGCGACCATGCCGTCTTTGAAGAAGAAGAAGACTTCGTCCACCTCGATGACGTCGATGTCGCCAAGCACACCACCGCGACCCGCGGCGTAGAAGGTCACGACGTCGAGCTCGATGGTCTCGCCGATGGCGATGGCCTGGGGCGAGAAGTAGAAGGACGCGCCGAGGGTCCCGAGCGGTTCGGCGATGGCGGTGGTGCAGTCAAGAGCGTTCATGGACGCCGACTCTAGGGGAACGGCGCCCTCCGCGCCCCGAGCCCGCCTCCCGACGGATCGATCGGGACGGGACGTAGCATCGGGCGATGCCTGTCGAGACCCCGGTGAGCGACGAGATCCAGCTGCGCCGGGATCCTGAGGCCACCGTCCGTCGCCTGCCGGCCCTCGATGGGATCCGGGCGATGGCCATCATCCTCATCCTCTTCTTCCACGCCGGGTTCTCGTGGCTGATCGGAGGCTTCTTCAGCGTCGATGTGTTCTTCGTGTTGTCGGGCTTCTTGATCACCGGCCTGCTCGTCTCGGAGTTCCGGATCTCGTCGACCATCGGGCTCAAGCGATTCTGGGGTCATCGCATCCGGCGACTCCTGCCGGCCATGCTGGCGCTGCTCGTCGGGGTAGCCGTCTGGGCGTGGCTCTTCTCACCGCCTGACACGCTGGCCCAGCTACGCAGCGATGGCTTGGCCACGCTCTTGTATTCCAACAACTGGCACCAAGCCTGGGGCGGCACCGGCTACTTCGCCGAGATCCACACCCCTCGGCTGCTGCTCCACACCTGGACGCTCTCGATCGAGGAGCAGTTCTACATCGTCTGGCCGCTGATCGTCCTCGCCCTGCTCCGCCTCACCCGCTCGCTCAGCGGTCTGCTGGTCTTCTGTGTCGCCGGCACGATCGCCAGCGCCGCGGCCATGGGAGTCGCCTACAACGGCGGCGCCGGAGCCGCCCGGGCCTACTACGGCACCGACACCCGGGTCCAAGCCCTGCTCATCGGGGCCACGCTGGCCGTGATCCTCGCCGAGCCGCTGTCCGGGCGCCGGCGACCCGCCGGTCTCGGTGATGGCCACCTGAGCATCGCCCCCGTCACAGAACCCACAGGCCTCCGACGGGTCCTGATCGGTGGCCTCGGACTCGTCGGTCTTGCCGTGCTCTTCACCATGTTCTTCACGATCTCGTCGAGCGATGCCTGGCCCTATCTCGGCGGCTTCGCCATCGCCTCGATGGCGGCCGCCGCACTGATCGCCTCGGTGGCGCTCGTCCCCGAGACCCCGTGGGCCCGGTTGCTCTCCCTGCGGCCCATCCGCTACATCGGATCCATCTCCTACGGCCTCTATCTGTGGCACTGGCCCATCTTCGTGGTGGTGGGGTCAGAGCAGACCGGCCTGACCCGATGGCCGTTGTTCGTCGTGCGCCTGGCCCTGACGTTCACCTTGGCTGCCCTGAGCTACCGGTTCCTCGAGATGCCTATCCGTCGCACCGCCCTCCGGGGTCCTCGGGCATGGATCCTGGCCCCGGTGGCATTCGGGTTGACCGCCGTGCTGATTGTCGTCGCCACCATGGTCCCTGCTCCCTCGGTCTCGGCTGGTCGGACTGGCCTCTCTCCGGCGCTATCCGCTCGCCTGCACGCGGCCGACGCCTTCGGCTCCCACCCGGTGCGATTCATGCTGCTCGGCGACTCGATGGCGGTGACACTCCGTCGAGGACTCAAGGTGGGCGCCCATCGACGATGGGGCGTGAGTCCACTGTTCTCTCACCCCGCCTTGGGCTGCGACCTCGACCCCACCCTGCTCAACAACCTCCAGGGGGTCGTGGCTCCGGCCACCGCCGGCTGCAGAGACTGGCCGGCTCGGTGGGCCTCGTATGTGGCCACCGATCGCCCTGAGGTTGTCGGGATCGTGCTCGGTCGATGGGAGGCTCTCGACCATCGGTTCGAAGGCCGCTGGACCCATCTCGGAGAACCCCGGTGGGACGCCCACGTCGCCGCAGATCTCCGACGGGCCGTGGACATCGTCTCAGCTCACGGAGCCAACGTGATCCTCTACACGATGCCCTACATCGACCCGGCCAAGGCCCCTGACGGCTCCACCTATCCCGAGAACCTCCCCGCCCGCACCGACGTCTACAACCGCATCCTCGGTGGCGTGGCGGCGAGTCGGCCGGGGATCGTGACCGTCGTGGACCTCAACGCGATGCTCAACCCTGACGGGCGGTACACCTCGGCGATCGGAGATCTCACCACCCGCTGGGCCGATGGGGTCCACCTGACCCTGGCCGCTGGATTGTGGCTTCGACCCCGCCTCTATCCGACCGTCGACCAGCTGGGCCTCGACGCGCGCGATGCCGCCGCTGGGCGATGATGAGGATATGAAACTCCGTCTCTTCCTCGAGCCCCAGCAGGGCGCCACCTACGACAGCCAGCTTGGCGTCGCCCGAGTTGCCGAGGCTGAGGGCTTCGACGCCCTCTTCCGCTCCGACCACTACCTCAAGATGGGAAGCGTCGACGGCCTGCCCGGTCCCACTGATGCCTGGATCACCCTGGCCGGCCTCGCTCGCGAGACCTCGACCATCCGCCTCGGGACCATGGTGACCTCGGCCACCTTCCGGCTCCCCGGGCCACTGGCCATCTCGGTCGCCCAGGTCGACGCCATGAGCGGCGGGCGGGTCGAGCTCGGCCTCGGGGCAGGCTGGTTCACCGAGGAGCACGCCGCCTACGCGATACCGTTCCCCGATCTCGCCGAGCGATTTGACCGGCTCGAGGAGCAATTGGCCATCATCTCGGGCCTCTGGACTTCCCCAGTCGGCGAAACATTCTCCTTCCAGGGCGATCACTACCAGCTGGTCGACTCGCCAGCCCTGCCCAAGCCCATCCAGTCCCCCCGCCCGCCGATCATCGTGGGCGGTGGTGGGCCCAAGCGCACACCGAGGCTGGCGGCCACCTTCGCCGACGAGTTCAACACCCCGTTCCTCCAGCCCGACGACGCCGCCGCCCAGTTCTCTCGCGTGCGTGAGGCCTGCGAGCGACGCGACCGAGACCCCGCTTCGATGCGCATGTCGTCGGCAATGATCGTCGTGTGTGGCGAAGATGAGGCGACAGTGGCTCGGCGGGCCGCAGCCGTCGGCTGGTCCGTGGCCGACCTCAAGGCCTTCGGTGCCTGCGGCAGCCCGGCCGAAGTAGCCGAGTCCCTCAGCCGCTGGCGAGACGCCGGTGCGGAGACCGCCTACCTGCAGGTCCTCGACCAGAAGGACCTCGACCATGTCCGGCTCATCGGCCGCGAGGTCGCCCCGCTCTTGGCCTAGTCCAAGGTCCGGCCGGCCGAGATCATCCCGGTGGTCGGGCTGGACCCGGGCCGCCGGGATGCCGGGGGCCGTCTGATGATCGAGGGCCCTGGGCGATGACCAGAAGGGCGACCGCGAAGAGGATCGAGATCGCCGCCAACACGAAATGAACGACGCGGAAGCCCAGCGAATGCGTCGTGTCGATGAGCATGTTGCGGATCAGTACGGCCCAGACCCACAGCGACCACATCGCGGCAGCTCGCAGGACCCAGGCAGCGGCTCGACTCATGCTCGCAGCGTAGGCGTCACCGCCTCGTTGCTCTGCTCCGAGGGGGAATCGGCAGCGGCTCAGCGGAGCTGATCGAAGAGGCCCAGCATCTGGTCCGTCGCCACCGACCAACGGCGGAGCTTCGAGCGCTCGAGCGCCTCGGCGCCGAGACGCCGGCGCAGGCTCGAGTCAGCCGCGAGCCCCTCAAGGGCAGCTGCGATGGCCGGCACCGTGCGATCGACCAGCAGCCCAGCGGCATTCACCCCATCGCCGAGGAGCTCTTCGGCGGAGCCCACCCGTGTTGAGACAAGCGCCAGACCGGTGGCCGCTGCCTCGAGCAGGGCCAGAGAATCGGCCTCGTAGTCCGAGGCACACAGATAGATGTCGGCCGCCTGGTCGAGTCGCTCGACATCTCGGCGGGTCCCGAGGATATGGGCTCGGTCGGCCACGCCTGCACCAATCGCTCGGCGACGAGCGCCCTCGACGTCACCCGGCCCGGCAGCCACCAGGGTCACAGAGGGAGCAAGTCGAAGCGCCTCAATCGCCAGGCCAAGACCCTTTCGTTCAAAGTCCCCTCCGACAAAGAGCGCCACGACCGCCTCGGTCGGGATCCCGAGCTCCCTGCGCACCGCGGCGCCGACCTCAGGGTCTGGATGGAAGCGGCCGGGATCGACGCCATTGGGAGTCACCACCACCGGCACCGTGGGGTAGAACCGCTCGACCTCGGAGGCGGTGACCGCCGACACCGCAGCGGCCAGTCCGAGGTGACCAGCTCGGTAGACATGGCGCTCGGCCCGCAACGCCAAGAACCGAAGGAGTCCCGAGTTCACTCGTCGCAGCAGTGGGAGCCCCGGCGGAGCCAACCGGCCCTGACGGGCGTCGACGATGGCGGCCGAGAGGGTGTGGATGCTGGCGACCGAGACTCGGTTGGCCACGATCGCTCCGCAGGTGTGGATGATGTCTCCGCGACGCCGCAGCCGGTGCAGCAGCAGGCTGGCCACCACGAAGAAGGCTGCGAAGCGCAGCGGTGCCGGGGTGGCCGGGACCCGCACCCGGACGAATTCGACGCGCCCGACGAGACTCGGATCGAGCCGACTCGTCACCGCCACCACCCGAACGCGATCGAGCATCTCTGTGATCAGACGTACGTGAACCGTCTCCATCCCGCCGTCGGTGGCGACGAGGGAGTGGGCGACCACGATCACCCGAGGGCGCACCTCGCCGTCAGCTGCGGTCTGCATCGACGAAGCGTACCGAAGTGTCGGTCAGGACGGTGGCGAGGGTGGCACGCCGGTCCGACCACGGAGGATCTGGGTGCTGGCAGGGACCGATTGCGAGCGGCCGCGGACATGGCTGATCACCACCTTGACCCGTCGCCCAGCGAGGATTGCGACGAGGCGGCCCCTGGTGACGAGGCCCCGCTCACCCTGATGCCCGAAGGGCACCTCGTCGATGGGATGCGCCCGCGCCACCGCGCACTGGTCGGTCGATGTCCCTAGGTCTCGAGGGAACGCACGGCGTCGGCCACCGCCAACGGGTCATCACGGATGACGAGGTGGCCTTGACCGGCAAGCTCAACGTAGCGACTCGCATCGATTCGCTCCGCCAGGTCTCGACCGGCGGCAGGCAGGACAAGCGTGTCGGCGTCACCTTGGAGCACGACGGTCGGACAGTCCACCAGCGAGGCGGCCGCCCGCACCTCGGCAGCGGTGGCCACCAGCTCGCGCTGCTCAGCCAGGAAGGTCGTGCGATCCTCTAGAACCGAAAGCGTCGGAGTGACTGGAACATTGCCCTGCAGTGATCGAAAGGGGCCGATCTTGGCAGCCAGCGGGCCAAGCAGTCCGTAGACCGCCAGCGAGCCAGCCGACAGCACCGGCCCGACGAACCGGGCAGCCAGGATCCGATCGGTTAGCTCGACGGACCCTTGGCCCCCCACGGAGGCCACGAGGACGAGGCCACCGACCACATCAGGGTGAAGCGTGGCCATGAGCAGGGCAATCGCCCCACCGAGGCTGTGACCGACGACGATGGCCGGCGCCCCCGCCCGCTCTCGCAGCAGCGCAGCGAACCGGTCTGCTTGATGGCCGAACGATTCCGGCCCGAGTGCCGAGCGGCCGTAGCCGGGGCGGTCCGGGCAGAGCGTCCGATGGTCATCCCAGAGCAACTCGGCCACCGGCATCAGGTGATCATGGGTGCCGGGCTGGCCATGGAGGAGCAGGACACTGGGCCCTGCTCCCCGATCGGCCACGAAGAGCCCGGGGGCGGTGAGCTCGCTCAGCTGATGTTGACCAAGGCCTTGCGCACCCCGCGCACCTGGCCCTGCGACCAGACGACGTCGTCAGGGTCGGCAAGGGTGAAGGTGCTGAAGTGAGCCAGGAACTCCTCGATGGCGATCCGCATCTCCATGCGAGCCAGGTTCGACCCCAGGCACCGGTGAATGCCGAGGCCGAAGGCGGCGTGGCGGTTGACCTTCCGGTCGATGATCACCTTGTCGGCATCCTCGAAGACCTCCGGGTCGCGATTGGCGGCGGGGAACGAGAGCAGGATCCAGTCGTCCTTCTTCATCGGGCACCCGTTGAAGTCGAAGTCATCCTTGACCAGACGGGCCATGTTGACTGGTGAAAAGGCCCTGAGGAACTCCTCGATGGCCAAGGTCATCAGCTCAGGGTCGTGACGGAGACGCTCGGCCTCGTCAGGGTGCTGTGCGAGGTACCAGAGCGATGATCCGATCGCCGACCACGTGGTGTCGATGCCGGCCACGATCAGCAGCACCATAGAGCCAAAGACGTGCTCGGGAGCCAACTTCTGGCCGCCGATCTCGGCATTGAGCAAGAAATCGGTGAGGTCGTCGCGGGGGTTCTCCAAGTGGTCCATGAGCTGGCGCTCGAAGTAGATGCGGACCGGCTCGAACATCTCGATGCGCTCTTCGACCGGTGCGTCAACCGCCTCGAGCACGATGTGCACGAACTCTCGGAACAGCGCCTCGTCCTCTGGTGGGAACCCGATCATGTGCGCGATCACCAGCGTCGGGATGTGCTCGGCGTAGTCAACCGAGATGTCCATCTGGGTGGCGTCGGTGAACGGCGCCAGCAGACGACGGCACAGGCTCCGAGTGAACTCGCGGTAGGGCTCGATCGACTTGGGGCTGAATGCCGGCTGCATGAGGCGACGAGCGATGGCGTGGAACGGTGGGTCAGACGAGATGGGGGGCGCCACGCCCATGGGAGCGGGAGGTGCATCCTCGCCGGGCCTGCCGTTGCCGATGACCACGGTACGCGAGGTGAAGTGCTCGGTGTCGTGGGCGATGGCGGAGACGTCGGCGTAGCGGGTGGGCAGCCATGCACCTCCGTAGCGGGTGGTGTGGGCCACCGGGCACGTCTCTCGCAGCTCGTCCCAGATGGGGAACGGGTCGGCGACGTACACCGGGTCGGTGTGGTCGAAATCGGTCGCGAAGTCCTCGACCGGCGGCTTGGAAATGGTCATGCCGTGTTTCCCTACTACTCAGTGATCTCGATGGCGTACTCAGGACAGTTGGCCTGGGCGAGTCGTGCGGCCTCGGCGAGCTCGACCGGCACAGAGCCGTCGCCGATCACGATCCCCTGACCGAGCTCGTCAGCGTCGAAGAGGGCTGGCGCCTGACCGAAGCAACGACCGTGCCCCTCGCACTTGTCGGGATCGATGGTGACCTTCATGAGTTTCCCTCCCTGGTGATGCTATGAGACTAATCGTGTCTCGGTGTCTCATCAAGCCATCCTGCCAAGATGCTGCAAAGGCCAACGCGCTGCATCGGTCACGTGGTTCCATGAGGTCGAGACCGTCGTGGACCAGATCCCATGGTCCAGCAGTGTGTGACGCGTCATCGATCGCTTGGCATCGTCGAGCGAACACTGATCCCTCGCACCACCATCGCCGCGTTGTCTCGAGCCGCGGTGCGCGTTGACGATGTCCAATCGGTGAACACAAGCGCCCCTGACGCTCGCCACCGCATGGTGGCGCAGAGATCGTCACCTTCCCTGCGAGGACATGGACCGTGATGTCGCCGAAGATCCCGATGCCATCGTTGATCATGCGCATGGCGCCGGCGAATCACCAGTGGTTCGTGGGATCGTGTCGTGCCCCAACCCCGCCGGCTCCGGCGGACGGACCCTTGCCACGATCAGCTCCAGTTGCGGTCGCAGATCCCTAATGCACCTGGCGGTCACTGCCGGACCAGAAGGGCTCGCGCAGCTTGGCCTTCTGCAGCTTGCCGGTGGCCGTTCGTGCCAGCTCGTCTCGGAACAGCACCTTGCGAGGAATCTTGTAGCCGGCCAGGTGCTGACGCGAGAAGGCCACGATCTCCTCAGCACTGACGGCAGAGCCGTCGGTGACCACCAGGGCAGTGACCAGCTCGCCCCACTGCTCGTCAGGGATCCCGATGACCGCCACCTCGCGGATGGCCGGATGATGGAGGAGCGCGTCCTCAACCTCGATGGACGAGACGTTCTCCCCTCCGGTGATGATGACATCCTTCTTCCGGTCGGTGATGCTGAGATACCCGTCAGCCGAGATGGTCCCACCGTCACCGGTGTGGAACCACCCGCCCTCGAGGGCCTCCTCGGTGGCGGCGTGGTTGTCCCAGTAGGCCTCGAGCACGGTCGAGGAACGAGCCAGGACCTCACCGTCTGGCGAGACATCGAGTGCCGTGCCCAGCGAGGGTGTTCCGGCCCGGCCGAGCAGTCGGGCTCGCTCATTCGGGGTGAGGTCGTCGTATTCCGCCCGTCGCCGGTTCATCGTCAGGAGGGGCGAGGTCTCGGTGAGCCCGTAGATCTGGATGAACTCCCAGCCAAGCGTCATCTCAACCGCTTCGATCACGGTGGTGGGCGGTGGCGCACCAGCCACAACGACCCGCACGCGGTCCCGGCCCGGGATCGGTCCCTCCCATTCGGCCGCCGCCTCGAGGATCATCGAGATCACTGCCGGGGCTCCGCAGAGCAGGGTCACGCCGTGCTCGTCGATCCGACGGAGGATCTCGGCTCCGTCGACCTTGCGAAGCACGATGTGCGACCCACCCATGCCCGTCAGACCAAAGGGCACGCCCCAGCCATTGACGTGGAACAGCGGCAGGGTGTGCAGATAGATGTCGCGGTCGGACACGCCGAGATGGAGCGAGAAGGTCACGGCGTTGATCCACAGGTTCCGGTGGGTCAACTGCACACCCTTGGGCCGAGCCGTGGTCCCCGAGGTGTAGTTGATGGTGGCGGTGGCCGCCTCGTCTCGCGTCCAGGGCTCGGGGGTGCGTCCGAGGCCGTAGACGAGGTCGTCATCGTCGCCGAGCACCACCACTCGGGGGTGCCCGATCCCCGTCACGTGGTCGACGAGCTCGGGGTCGACGAGGAGCACCTCGGCACCGGAGTGCTCGACGATGTAGGCGATCTCCTCCTCGACCAGCCGAAAGTTGATCGGTACCAGCACGCGGCCCGACCCGCAGACCCCGAAGAATGACAGCAGCATCCGCGCCGAGTTCTGCGAGATGATCGCCACTCGTCCACCGACGGGCACACCGAGGTAATCAAGCCAGGCCGCGTGCCCGCGAGATCGCTCCGCGAACTCCGTCCAGGTCAAATCCCCAAGCGATGGCGCCGGCTGATCGGCCTCGTCGATGACGGCCACCCGGTCGCCATAGGCCACTTCGGCACGGGCTAGGAAGTCATTGATGACGAGGGGGGTCTCCACCAGTCGCTCCTGTACGGGTGATCGGGGTCAGTCGCCGCTGAGGGCCATGGTAGCGGCGAGGTGACCGACGACCGCTTCGAGTGCACGGTCGGCGGCCGCCAGCATCCCGACCTGAAGCGAGAAGTCATGCCACATCCCCAGAGCAACCGACAACGTGGCCGCTTCACCGATACCCGTCGCCAGCCTCGCTGCATCGGGGGCCAAGATGTCATCGGTCCCACCTTGGATGAACACTGGTGGGAGACCCTCGAGTACTCCGAGCAGGGGGGACACGCGGGGATCTTCTAGTTGGCCAGGCGCGTAGGCGACGGCCGCGGTAGCCAGCCACTCGGGGCTGAGCAGGGGATCGCGCCGGACGAGGCTGCGGTCCGCTCGGCGATCGACGGTCAGGTCGAGCCACGGCGAGACCAGCACCACCGAGCCGGGTACGGACTCGCCTCGAGCCACCCGTTGCTGCACGGCACCGAGCGCCAGGTTGGCCCCCGCAGAGTCGCCGCTCACCGCCACCGACGCCGGAGGGAAACGAGTCAGCACGTCGGCCACGACGTCATAGGCATCATCGAAGGCTGCCGGAAAGGCATTTTCCGGTGCCAGCCGGTAGTCAGGGAGAATCACCTCAAGGCCGAGCCGGAGCGCCAAGGCGCCGACCCACCCCCGACCGAGGGCCGGAGAACCGACCGTGAACCCGCCACCGTGGAAATGCACGAGGGTTCCCTCCGGCGTCCGGCTCGACGGAGTCAGCACCTCGACAGGTACCCCGGCGACAGCGTCAGTGGACAACTCAAGGCCCGCAGGGGGCTTGCTCGAGGCCGCCACACGGTTGAGCCGTCGACGCTGATCTTCCCAGGACAGACCGTGGTTGAAGACCATGCGCCGCATGAGGCGGGCTGAGCCTCGGGCAATCCCAATGGGCAGGGTGGGTGGCTTCATGCCGGCACCGGCGAAGGAGCAGGTCGCACGTCGTAGTCGAGCAGGGTTGGGTCCTTCAATGCCTGCCGGTACTTCCGGGTCGGCATGGGCCAGTTGTTCGTGTTCCGGCCATTCGCCGTGTACCAGCTGTTGCAACCTGTGACCCAGGCGGTCGATGCGCTCTCGGACTCGATCATCGACTCCCATCGCTCCTCAGATGAGGCCAGGACCTCGAGCGTTGCCATCTCGGCATGGCGCGCCGCCGAGAGCAGACCGGTGATGTACGTGGCCTGGGTCTCGAGCATGTAGATGATGGAATTAGCGCCCAAGTTGGTGTTTGGACCATAGAGCAGGAAGAGATTCGGGAAGCCCGATACGGCGACGCCGCCATAGGCCGTGGCCCCGTCTCTCCAGCGCTCGTTGAGGTCGATGCCGTCGCGGCCCGTCACCGTCATGGGGGTGAGGAAGTCAGTGGAACGAAAACCCGTCGCGTAGATCAGCACGTCAAGTTCGTGATGGACCCCATCGGCCGTGGTGACCCCGGTGGCGTCGATCGACACGATCGCCGGCGTGACCATCTCGACGTCGTCACGCACCACCATGGAGTACCAGTCGTCGGCGATCAGTGCTCGCTTGCAGCCCAACGCGTAGTCCGGCGTGCAGACCTCGCGCAGTGCCGGGTCCGAGACTTGGGACTCCATGTACTTGCGCCACTGGGCCTTGATGCGTCGGCGCATCTTGACATTGCCGAGGATGGAGGAGCCGAACAACTCGTTGAGGGCGAAGTTCTTCGCCCGGGCCGGTAACTGTGCCTGCGGAAGCATCGTGTAGAGCCGCTTCTTCCACGTCGGCGTCTCCGGGTCGGGCTTGGGCAGCACATAGGGCGCGGAGCGCTGGAAGATGGTGGTCGCCCGAGCCGCCTTGGCAACTTGGGGGCCGAACTGGATAGCGCTCGCCCCTGTGCCGATGATTCCGACTCGCTTGGCCTCAAGGTCCACAGAGTGGTTCCAACGGGCCGAGTGGAAGGCCGGACCGGCGAAGGACTCAACCCCGTCGACCGAAGGGAAGGCCGGCTGATTCAGCTGTCCCACTGAGGACACCACCACCCGAGCATCCACGGTGGTCCCATCAGCGAGGCCGATGGTCCAGCGGCCGGCATCATCGGCATAGGCCAAGGTCTCGACCATGGCGCCGAAGCGGATCAGGGGCCGCAGGCCGAAGGCATCGACCACCTCCTCGATGTACTCGAGGATCTCGGCCTGCTGGGGGTACTTGCGCGTCCACACGTGCGGGTGAAATGAATACGAGTAAAGCGCCGAGGTCACGTCGCAGGCCGCACCAGGGTAGGTGTTGTCTCGCCAGGTGCCCCCAACGCGATCGGCTGACTCGAGGATCACGACGGGGCCGATGCCGGCCTTCTGCAGGGTGACTGCCATGGCCAGCCCCCCGAACCCTGATCCGATGATGGCGACGTCGACCTTCTGCACCGAACCCTCCTCCCCATTGTCGGTTCCTCGACCGTAGCCCCCGAGCCCGCGCGCTCGCCTGCCGGAAAGTCAGCCGTCTTGGTCCGCGGCGTCGATCTCCTGGCGGCTGATCCCGAGCATGAACAGGACTGCGTCGAGATAGGGCACCGACAACGCGGTATCGGCTGCTTCGCGCACGATGGGTCGAGCGTTGAAGGCGATCCCGAGACCGGCCACCTGGAGCATGTCGATGTCGTTGGCACCATCGCCGACCGCCACCACCTGGCTCACGGGCACGCCCTCTTCGGCCGCGAAGCGGATCAGTGCCTCGGCCTTGGCTTGGCGGTCGATGATGGGTCCCACCAGGCCGCCGGTGGCCACCCCATCGACCACCTCGAGCTCGTTGGCGGCCAGGTGATCAATGCCGAGCTCGGCCAGGAGTGGCGCGATGACCTGGGTGAATCCGCCCGAGACCACAGCCGTCAGATAGCCCAGGCGCTGCAGAGTTCGAAGGAGAGTCCTCGCTCCGGGCATCAGCTCGAGCTCGGCCGCCACGCCCTCGATCTCGGCGACGGCCAAGCCGGCGAGGAGCGACACCCGTTCGGCGAGGGCCTCGGCAAAGTCGAGGTCACCGGCCATGGCGGCCTCCGTGATCGCCGCGACGCGTTCCTCGATGCCCAGCCGGGCGGCCAGCTTGTCGATGACCTCGCCCTTGAGCAGGGTTGAATCGGCATCCATGACGATGAGCCGCTTGGCCCGACGATGGAGTCCGGCGCGCTGCACGGCGATGTCAAGCGATTCGGTCACCGCCACCTGGCCCAGCTCCGTGCGCAGGTGCTCAGGATGGGAGCCTCGCACCAGCAGTTCATACGCCTGCACCGGTCGATCGGCGAGGCGCACGATGCGCTCGACGTCACCGCCGCACGCCGCGATGGTCGAGAACACCGCACCGAGGCTGCCCGGCTCGATCACTCGGGAGACCAGGGTCACGAGGAGTCGGCGACCCTCTGCCTCGACGCGTTCGGTGGATGAGCTGATTTCGATGCTGAGCGAGTCATCGGCATCGATCGACGTCCGGGCGATGGCTTCGGCGAGCTCTCCTCGGGTGGCTGATGAGTGGAGCTGGACCTCGATGCACAGCACCAGATGGCCTCGGATGGTGATCTGGCCGATATCGGTGATCTCTGAGGTCACCGCCGTCACCGCGCCGAACAACTCGCCGGCCAAGCCCGGTCGGTCCCGCCCTGAGATGGTCAGCAGGAAGCGGTCATCGGGCACGGTCTGAGGTTACGCCTCACCCGGTGCCAAGTCGGCGCTCCCTCGGACCCAGCCCTCACCGTCGACCCAGCGGCGCAGGATCCGCGCCGGTACGCCACCGATGACGCAGCAGTCTGGGAACTCCCCGGACACCACCGCCCCCGCCGCCACCACGGTGTTGCGGCCGAGGGTCGTGCCGGGCAGGATCACCGCGTTGGCCCCAAGCCAGCTCCCGGCGCCGATCGACACGGCCGCCTCGACCGGCCACTGGCGGCCGATCGGGGCCTCAACGTCGTCATAGGTGTGGTTCTGATCAGTGATGTAGACGTACGGGCCCGTCATGATGTCGTCACCGATGGTGATCGACCAGTGGCCGACG
>CAIUMH010000101.1 GCA_903900235.1 uncultured Actinomycetes bacterium | reverse complement strand
TAGCGCAGTTCATCAGGCACGTTCATGGGTCCGGACCCTACCTGACCAGCGCACAACACGCTTGTCCGCCGGACCCCTCCACCCGCTGCCCGCTATCGGGGCTCAATGGAGCAGCTGCTCGAGCCGGGTGGCGTACTCCTGCGCCCGAGCCTCGGCCTGGGACGCACTCGGTGCTTCCGCCCACACGTGGGTCACCGGCTCCTCGGGATCAGGCAGCACCAGGGCCCACCCGTCTTCCTCCAAGACCTTGACTCCGTCGACCAGCACCAGCTCGCGACCCTGGGACCGCTCCACCAAGGTCCTCATCAGCATCCCCTTCTGATCCCATGGGGTGTGGACCGCCTGATGGGCGATGCGCACTGGCGGCATGGATGCCACCAGGTCGGACAGCTTGCGGTCGGTCGACGTGAGGAGCGCGATGAGGTTCACCAGAGTGGCGGCACCGTCGAAGGCCGGCAGGAACCGGGGGAAGATGAACCCGCCCGACTGACTGGCCGCCATCGTGACCGATTCGGAGTGGGCGACTTCCATGAGGTGCGAGGCCGAGAGCTTCGTCCACACGATCTCGGCGCCGGCCGCTTCGCAGATCCGTTCGGCAGCACCGCTGGCAGCCACCGGCAGGGCGATGCGGGCGCCGGGCACCGACTCGGTGACCAGCGTTACCAGCACGAGCAGCGCCTCGTCATGGCTGAGCATGTGGCCTTGGTCGTCGACGATGTCCACGAACTCGCCCCCGGGGTCGAGCACCGCACCGAGGTGGGCACCGGAGGCCCGGACCAGGTCGGCGACCCGGGCTGCGGCCGCTTGGCGGTCGAAGGCCAGGACGTCGGCGGTGTTGGCATAGGGGTTCACCACGAGGACGTCGGCCTCGAGCTTGGCCAAGAGGTTGGGCATGACGAAGCTGGCCGTCCCGAAGGAGTAGTCGAGCACCAACTTCAAGCCGGCGGCCCTGGCCGAGGTGAGGTCGACCGAGTCGATGAGCGCGGCCGTGTAGTGCTCGAGGGTCCGAGGAGGGAAGCCGAGGTCGCCGATCTCCCGAGCCAGGACCCGTCGGAAGTCTTCTCGGTGGTAGAGGCGCTCGATCTTCCGCTGGGTCGCTTCGTCGACGTCGATCCCGTCCTTGTCGAAAAAGCGGAGCACGACCGACTGGGGGTCGTGGGGGTCGAGACGCACGGTCACGCCCGCCGTGCTCGACGAGGAGGTCACCTGGAACCGGGTCACCGGCACGGTGGCCGCCTCGAGGTCGTCGACGTTGACCCCTGCGGCGTTGCAGCCGACCATGATGGCCCGCTTCAGCACCCTGGCGGCCCGGCTGGTGTCGCGCGAGCTGGTGACCGTGGCGCCCTTTTCGAGGGTGGAGGCCCAGGCCATCGAGAGCCGGACGGCAAGTTCGGGGCTGATGTCGACATTGGCCAGGCCACGTACGCCGTCGCGGCCGAAGAGCGAGCGGGCGCCTCGCGACTCCCAGACGATCGACGAGTTGACGATCGCCCCCGCCTCTACCGTCTTGAACGGATAGATCTTCACGCCAGCGCTGATCTCGGCGTGGGCCCCGACGAAGCACTCGTCACCGAGGACGACGCCTTCTTCGCAGCGGACCCCTTGACGCAGGTCGGACCCCCGGCCGAGCACGCTGCCCTCGACTCGGACGCCGGACCCCAGATAGGTGTTGTCGTGAACGACGGAGCGCTCGACCACGGCGTTATCGCCGATGCGGACGTTACGCCCGAGGGTGCAGTAGGCGCCGATGGTTGCCCCCGGGCCGACCACGCAGTTGTCGCCGATGACTGCGGGGCCGGTGAGGGTGACGCTCGGGTCGATCTCGGCGCCCTTGCCCACCCAGATGCCGGGCCGCAGAGGAAACCCGTCGATGTCGACGTGGACCTTGCGATCCAGGATGTCCTGATGAGAGCTGAGGTAGGCCTCGAGCGTCCCGACGTCCTCCCAGTACCCGTCGCACACGTAGCCGAAGAGGCCTTTGCCGGCAGCCAGGGCTGCCGGGAACGACTCACCGGAGAAGTCCACGGACTGGCCCTCGGGGATGAAGTCGAAGATCTCGGGTTCGAGCACGTAGATCCCGGTGTTGATGGTGTCGCTGAACACCTGGCCCCACGTGGGCTTCTCCAGGAATCGCTCGATCGAGCCGTCCTCATTGGTGATGACGATGCCGAACTCCAGCGGGTTCTCGACCGCCTTGAGGGCCAGGGTTGCCAGTCCGCCGTGGCTGTCGTGGAAGTCCACCACCTTGCCGAGGTCGATGTCGGTGAGCACGTCGCCGGAGATGACGAGGAACCGCTCGTCGAGCTCGTCCATTGCGTTGCGGACGGAGCCCGCTGTACCGAGCGGTGTGGACTCGGTGGCGTACACCATGCGGACGCCGAACTCGGAGCCGTCGCCGAAGTAGGTCCGGATGGCGTTGGCCATGAAGGCCACCGTGACGACGATGTCCTCGAACCCGTGGGTGCGGAGCAGGTTGACCACGTGCTCC
>CAIUMH010000100.1 GCA_903900235.1 uncultured Actinomycetes bacterium | reverse complement strand
TGAAGGCTCTTCAGCTCTTCGAAGACGTCGTGCTCTGAGGGGTTGAGGACGTGCTGAGCGCCAACCGCCTTGGCTAGCTTCAGACGAGCCGGGCTCAAGTCGATGGCCACAGTGTCGACGACGCCTCGGTCGGCCAGCGTGGCTAGTGCCATGAGCCCGATCGGACCGCAGCCGAAGACCGCCACCTTGTCGCCAGGCTTCGCTTCGGACTGGTTGACCGATTGCATGCCGACGGCCATTGGCTCAGCGAGCGCAGCGGTGGTGAACGGCATCTCGTCGGGGACCTTGAACAGACGCCTGCCGTTCGCCACCTCGGGGACGTGGAGCACCGGCGTTAGGCCGCCATTGCTCGCTCCTGTACCGAGAGGTCCGTCCCCCACGCTCAGCGGACAGACGATCACTCGGTCCCCGAGAGACAGGTGGGTCACCTCTTCACCCAGCCACTCGATCGTGCCAGCCATCTCGTGCCCCAGCGGGATCGGATGACCCGGCGTCATGCCAAGGTGCACATAGGACACATCCGTCCCGCAGATGCCGCACGCGGCGATACGCACGAGCGCGTCTCGAGGGCCCGGTTCTGGGTTCGGGATGTCGTCGAGTCGCCAGTCGTTCGGGCCGTGCAACATGATCTGCTTCATCAGAGTGCGAGCTCCCCTGCTCGTGAACGATTCATCGCGATCCTGCGGTGTTGCTCGGTTTCTCCTCGAGTTGCTTGTGGGAGAGCCCCAAAGAGGATCACGCTGACGAGCTCATCGATCCATAGGTCGTCGACACCGGTTATGCCGCTGAACGCCGCGTGCAAGATGGGACCGTCGATCAGAGAGGCCAGCACTGTCGTATTGGCGTCTGCTCGAATCTCGCCATCGATCTTGGCCCGATCAAGTCGCTCAGCAACCAACTGCGATGCAGCGAGTGCATTCGATGTGCGAGCCCGTCGCACGGTCCGAGGTTCGCTAAGGAGACCTGCGATCGCCGCAACGGCTGCTGGACGATAGAGCTTGTCCACGGCCCATCGGATCATCGTGGCCAGATCGGCAGCGAGATCACCGGTGTCGGCGACCACGTCAGCGCCCTCTGTGCGGAAGACCGCGTGAGCGACGAGCTCCGACTTCGATCCCCAACGTCGGTAGATCGCAGCGGTTGTCGTCCCAGCCCGTTCGGCAATCGCCGCCAGGCTCATGTCGCTGTAGCCACGCTCTGTGAGCAAATCAATGGTTGCATCGACAATCGCGGCATCAAGCTTCAGATCTCTGGGCCGACCCGCCTTCTGTTGTTCACCCATGTGCGAAGCCTTTCGATGCGATGCGCATCGCAATGATATGCACAGATTGAGAGCATCCGCCAATGAGATGTCGACCGTCCAGCGATTGATCGCCTCTGAGTCAACCGACATAGTCAGGCTGGTCACTAGGCGATCCTCGTCAGTGGCAAGGACCAGCAGGGCATCCGGAGTTTCTGCACCGCCCTCCCCCGGGGGGGGGTCGAACTTCGTCCCTTTAGTTCCTCGGCACTTCAGCGA